>JBMOGW010000032.1:0-20813 GCA_049318165.1 Ilumatobacteraceae bacterium | reverse complement strand
TGATGCGGGCGCCGGTCATGCCGAACGGGTGACCGAGGGCGATGGCGCCACCGTGCACGTTCAGCTGGCGGTCGATGTCGATGCCGAGGTGGTTGGCCGAGCCGATCACCTGCACGGCGAACGCCTCGTTGATCTCGACGAGGTCGATCTGATCCATCGTCATGTTGGCGCGGCCCAGCGCCTGACGGCATGCCTCGATCGGGCCGAGGCCCATGATCTCCGGGTTCAGGCCCGACACGCCGCTCGACACGATGCGTGCCAGCGGGGTGAGGCCGAGCGCCTTGGCCTTCGTGTCGCTCATCACCATCACGGCGGCGGCGCCGTCGTTCAGCGGGCAGGCGTTGCCGGCCGTCACCGAACCGTCGGGGCGGAACACCGGCTTCAGCTGGCTGACCGCGTCGTAGTTCGTGCCGGGACGGGGGCCGTCGTCCTTCGAGACGACGGTGCCGTCCGGGAGCGTGAGCGGGGTGATCTCGCGCTCGAAGAAGCCGTTCTCGACGTGCTCGCAGGCCAGGTTCTGGCTGCGCACGCCGAAGCGGTCCATCTCCTCGCGGCTGATGCCTTCGATCTCGACCACGTTCTCGGCGGTCTGACCCATCGCGATGTAGATGTCGGGCAGACCTTCGGGCGCCGACCACGTGCCCTGGCCGCCCTGCGAACGGGCCTTGGTGCGCTCGCCGGCGGGCTTGAAGATTGCGTTCGGGGCCAGGTCGCTGGCGCCGCTCGCATAGCGGCTCACCGTCTCGACGCCGGCGGCGATGAAGCAGTCGCCTTCGCCCGCCTTGATGGCGTGGAAGGCCATGCGGATGGTCTGCAGGCTGGACGAGCAGTAGCGGTTGACGGTGACGCCGGGGACGTCGTCGAGACCGGCGAGGATCGCAGCCACGCGGGCGATGTTGAAGCCGCCCTCGCCGGCCGGCTGGCCGATGCCCATCATCAGGTCGTCGACGTCGGTCGCCTTCACCTGGGGCACCTTGGCCATGAGCGCCTTGATGATCTGGGCACTCATGTCGTCCGGACGGAGGTCGACGAGCGACCCCTTGTTGGCACGGCCGATGGGGCTACGGGCGGTTGCGACGATCACTGCTTCGGTCATGTGGGCAGCGTAGCTACCGACCGGTAACGGGCATGCATCCGAGCGGAGCCGACCGCCGGCATTCGCTCAGCCGGCGAGGACGACGCGATAGGCCTCTGCCATCCGGTCGGCGCCGACCCCCATCGCCTCGGCCGTGCGACGCATCCATTCGCGCACGCGCACCTGCATGCCCTCGGGATCGGGGTGCTGGCTGGCGTGCGCCAACAACGCCTCGAACTTCACGTCGACGTAGTCGGTGACGTCGACCGCGTCGCTGGGTGCATGATGTCCGCTCAGCCAGATCTCGGCCACCTTCCACGGCTCCAGCCCTGCCTCGAGCAGTTCGGGGTGCGCGAACGGGTTCTGTGAGTCGGGGTAGACGGCGCACATCGCGGCCTCGCCGGCGGCCAGGTGGTCGGGGTGGCTGGCGAAGATGCGGTCGAGGTTGCGCTCGGGCGACTGGCACACCACCACCTGCGGGCGCACCTCGCGGATGACGCGGCTGAGGTCGCGACGCAGCTCGAGCGACGCCTGCACGCGGCCGTCGGGGTGGCCCAGGAACACGAGATCCTTCACGCCGACGGCGTGCGCGGCGGCCGTCTGCTCGGCGCGGCGCAGTGCCGCCATGTCCGACCGCGACATCGTGCGGTCGCTGCCACCCGCGTCGCCGTCGGTGACCAGGCAGTACGTCACGTGCACGCCCTGGTCGACGAGCCAGGCCATCGTGCCGGCCGACCCGAAGTCGACGTCGTCCGGGTGAGCCATGACCACGAGCATGCGGTCGATCTGCTGAGGCGAAAGCATCCGTGAAGTGTACGACCTTGCGGCCTCAAGGGTCGCTGCGTGGACACCGCGCTCCGTCCCGTCCCGACCACTCGCCCACGATTACCATCCCCGCCATGCAACTCGCAGACGTCGCCCTCGGTTCCTTCAACCTGTCCGATCCCGAGTTCTGGCTCGCACCGCGCGACGTACGCGAAGGTGCGTTCCGCACGCTGCGTCGCGAGCAGCCCGTCAGCTGGTGGGACGAGTGGGAGTTCCCCGACGCCCCGTTCCCGAAGGGCCCCGGCTATTGGTCGGTCGTCAACCACGAGGACATCTGGCAGGTCAGCCGCAACCCGCAGCTGTTCCAGAGCGGCCAGGGCGTCAACGTCGGCGACATGCCGCTGGAGATCGCCGAGTTCTTCGGCTCGATGATCATGATGGACGACCCGAAGCACTTCCGCCTGCGCTCGATCGTCTCCAAGGGCTTCACTCCCAAGGAGATCAGCCGCGTCGAGGAGTACGTGCACGTGAAGGCCGCCGGTGTGGTCGATCGCATGCTCGAGCAGTTCCCGGAGCGCGAGTGCGACTTCGTGCACGAGGTGGCCGCTCCCCTGCCGCTGAAGATCATCTGCGAGATGATGGGCATCCCCGAGGAGGACCACCAGCAGATGTTCGCCTGGACGAACATCATCCTCGGCGTCGGCGACCCGGAGTTCACGCAGGACTTCAACGAGCTCATCGGCGCCGGCATGGGCCTGTTCAACTACGCGCAGGCGCTCGGCGAGGACCGCGTCAAGAACCCGCGCGAGGACCTCACGTCGATCATGATGCACGCCGAGGTGGACGGCGAGCGCCTCACGCCGCAGGAGCTCGGCTCGTTCTTCATCCTGCTCGTCGTGGCCGGCAACGAGACCACCCGCAACGCCATCAGCCACGGCATGAAGCTGCTGACCGACAACCCCGACCAGCGCGACCTGTGGTGGAACAACTGGGACCAGCACACGAAGACCGCCGTCGAGGAGATCGTCCGCTACGCCACGCCGGTGATCCACTTCCGCCGCACGGCGACCGAGGACACCGAGATCGCGGGCCAGAGGATCCAGGCCGGCCAGAAGGTCATCATGTGGTACAACTCGGCCAACCGCGACGACAAGATCTACGACGACCCGTACCGCTTCGACATCACCCGCCAGCCGCAGCCCGCGCAGGTCGGTTTCGGCGCCGGTGGCCCGCACTTCTGTCTCGGCGCCAACCTTGCTCGCCGCGAGATCGCGGTGATGTTCGACGAGCTGCGCCGCCGCATGCCGACGATCCACACCGTCGGCGAGCCGGACTACCTGCAGAGCAACTTCATCAACGGCATCAAGCGCCTCCGCTGCGCCTGGTGACCCGCGCCGCCGTCAGGCGGTGCGCCCGTCGCGGGGCATGTGCTCGACGTCGCTCAGGCGCGTCAGCGCGAACGTGTGCCCGTCGCCCATCTCGAAGCTGATCAGCCGAGTGATCGACGCGTGCATCGTCACGAACCGGTCCCATTCCCACGGGACGGGGTCGAGGCCGAGAAGATGGCACAGCAGCACGCCGTTGGTGCCGGCGTGGGCGATGACCGCGATGCGATAGTCGGGCTGTTCGACGTGCCACATCGGCAGCGTCTGCTTGATGCGGTGGATGCCGAGCGACGACCAGAACTCCTGCGCGCCGGCGCGCACGCGCTCGACGAAGTCGCGCGGCGGCTCTCCGCCGCCCTGCAAACCGTTCCACCGCTCCTCGGACGCACGCTGCTTCTCCTCCGCGTAGGCAGCGGCAGCCAGCTCGACCGGTGTCCCGTGCCAGTTGGGCTCGCGGATCTCCTCCAGGAACGGCTGGATCTCCTCGGCGTGGCCCGTGGCCGTGCGCAGCGGTTCGGCGGTCTGCCGGGCCCGGCGCAGCGGCGACACGATGATGCGGTCGAAGTGCGTGTCGCCGAGTGCGCGGCCGACGCAGTCGGCCTGTTCGCGCCCGAGCTCGGTGAGCGGCGGGTCGACGACGTTGAGGCCGTCTCGCACCCATTCGGGCTGGCCGTGGCGGATGAGGACGATCTCCATAGCGCCCCCGATGGTAGAGGTGCGACACCGATAACGTCGTGACCGTGAGCGCCCCCACCGCCCAGGCCGGCTGGTACCCCGACCCGATGGGCCGGTACGAGTACCGGTACCACAACGGGGTGTTGTGGACCGCCGACGTCTCGGTCGGTGGCACCCGTTTCGTCGACCCTGCGGGGTCGCCGTCCACGCCGCCGGTGCCCGGGTCCCAGCAGCCGTCGTTCGGCGGCGCGACACGACCCAAGCGCGGGATGGCCGTCGCGGCGTTCGTGATCGGTCTGCTGTCGCTGCTGCTCGGCTGGGTGCCGTTGGTGGCCGTGCTCGCCGCCGTGGGCGTCGTCATCGCCCTGGTGTTCGGCATCATCGGCCTGCGCCGCTCGGCGGCACAGCAGGGGTACGGCCGCGGGTTCGCCATCACCGGCATCGTGCTCGCCGTGCTCGCCATCCCGGTCTGCGTGGCGGGCTTCGTGTTCACCGCGTCGGTGGTGCGCGAGGTGAGCGCGTTCGTCGACCCCGGCGAGTACGACCTGCCCCGCCCGACGTGCGTGCAGGACAGCGGCACGATGCGTGTCGAGGGCACCATCACCAACCGGTCCGACCGCACGCGCACGTACACGGTGGTGGTCGAGCTGTCCTCGGGCGGTTCGGTCAGCGACAGCGAGTACATCCCGGTCGAGAACGTCGCGCCGGGCGAGACCCGCGACTGGGCGACGGAGGGCGTGTACTTCGCGGACGACTGCGCCGTGCGCCAGGTGCTCGGGCCGACGCCCTTCGACCTGCCGGCGAAGGACCTGAACGGCAACTAGCCGGCGCTGGTGGCCGCCACCCACGCGTCGTACATCCGCGCGTAGGTGCCGCCACCCTGCACCAGTTCGGTGTGGGTGCCGTCCTCCACCAGGTGCCCGTGGTCGAGCACCAGCACGCGGTGCGCTCGCGCCGCGGTGCTGAGTCGGTGAGCGATGGCGATCGTGGTGCGACCGGCCGACAGCTTCTCCAGTGCCCGCGCGAGCCGCACTTCGGTGAGCGCATCGACCGACGACGTGGCCTCGTCGAGCACCAGCACGTCCGGGTCGACCAGCGATGCGCGCACCAGCGCGACCAACTGCCGTTCGCCGGCCGACATCTGCGCGCCGCGCTCGCCCACCTCGGTGTCGAGCCCGTCGGGCAATGTCTCGAGCCAGTCGCCCAGATCGAGGGTCTGCACCGCTCGCAGCAGCGTGTCGCGGTGGATGTCGGGCCGAGCGAAGCGCAGGTTGGCCTCGATGCTGCCCTCGAACAGGAACGGCTCCTGCGGCACGACCGTGACGCGGCGACGCAACTCGGCGTTGCCGACCCGTGTGAGCGGCACACCACCGATCAGCACCGCACCGGCCGTCGGGTCGGCAAGCCGCGCGATCAGCCGACCGAGCGTCGTCTTGCCGGAACCGGTCTCGCCCACCACCGCCACCTGTTGACCGGCCGGGATGTGCACGGAGACATCGGTGAGCACGGGCGGCTCGTCCTGGTCGCCTCGACTGCGGTAGCTGAAGTCGACGCGGTCGCAGGTGACGGCGAGCGCGCCATCGGGCAGCCTCATCGGGATCTCCGGCTCGGGAGGGCCGATCGGCATCTCCAGCACACCGATCACCCGGCGCATGCCGGCGACCGCCGTCTGGGTCTGGTCCATCACCTCGGTCAGTTCGGCGATCGGTTCGAGGAACCGGTAGGTCAAGAACACGAAGCCGACCATCGCGCCGGCGGTGAGGCCGCTGTCCGGGCCACGCAACAGACCGGTGACCACGACGGCGGAGACGGTGAGCACGCCGAACACCTCGCCCGACGGGAACAGGAACGCGCCGATCGTGCCGGCGCGGATGAACGAACTCGACCGGTCGCGGCTGGACTCCTTGGCGCGTGTCGCGTAACGCGGCCCCGCTTGGTAGGCACGCAGCGTCTCGGCGCCCGACACCACCTCGCTGATCTGCGTCATCACCTGCGCGTTCTTCGAGCGGGCCCGGTCGTACGCCTTCACCAAGTGGCCTTGCACCCGCTGCAGCACGAACGCCAGCGGCGACGCGACGATGAACGCCACCACCGCCAGCACCCAGTCGTACGCGATCATCACGCCGGCGACGATGAGCATCAGCGTGCCGTCGAGCAACCAGGCGAGGCCGCCCCACTGGAAGAACTGCGCGAGCGTTTCGACGTCGCTGGTGACGCGGGCCACCAGTGCACCCTTCCGCTCCTCGTTGTGGTCGGCGACGCTGAGCCGGTGGATGTGCTCGAACAGGCGCACGCGTAGGGCGTACAGCGCCTCTTCGCTGCGGCGACCGAGCCGGTACACGGCAGTGCGTTGGCAGAACGTCGCGAAGGTGATGATCGCGAACGCGACCAGGCACAGCTTGACGACGGTGCCGACGCGCACGCCCGTCGGGCTGAACCCGCGGTCGATGGCCTGTTGGACGAGGATCGGGATGACGACGCGGCCGGCCGCGCCGACCATCGCCAGGCCAAGGGTGGCCAGGAACCCGTGGCGCAGCGCCGGCGCAGCGCGCACGCCCTTGCCGAGTGTCTCGACGGTGCTCCAGCGGCTGAGCGGTTCGTTCACGGGGTCACCTCCCCCGTGGCAGGGCCGTCCGGGTGGGCGTCCATCGCCGCACGATCGTGCTCGAAGGCCTCGATCAACTCGCGGTAGGCCGGCACCTCCGCCATCAGTTCGTCGTGCAAGCCGTGGGCCACCACCTGGCCGTCGACGAGGTACAACACGTCGTCGGCCAGCGCGATGGTGGACGGGCGGCTCGCCACCGCGACGACGGTGGTGGTGCTCAGCGCGGTGCGCAGGTTGGCGATGACCCTCGCCTCGGTGGACGGGTCGAGCGCCGACGTCGTGTCGTCGAGCAGCAGCACGGCCGGGCGGCGCACGAGTGCTCGTGCGAGCGCGAGCCGCTGGCGCTGCCCGCCGGACAGACCGACGCCACGCTCGCCGATCTCGGTGTCGAGCCCCTGCGGCAGCTGGTGGATGAAGTCGGCCTCCGCCGCCTGCAGCGCCACCTCCACCGCGTCGGGACCCACCTCGGCACCCATCGTGATGTTCTCGCGCACGGTGCCGGCCAGCAGGAACGCCTCCTGGAACACGATCTCCGCGCCACCAGCGGGCACGGTGACGGAGCCAGCCGTGGGCGCCACCAGACCGGCCATCAGATGCAGGAGCGTGGTCTTGCCCGCGCCCGTGGCGCCGACCACCGCGACGGTGCGGCCGGCGTCGATCTCGGCGGTCACGCCGGTGAGCACTTCGCGTTCGCCGTCGTGGCTGTAGTGCAGGTCGCGCACGT
Organism: Ilumatobacteraceae bacterium; assembly: GCA_049318165.1. Classification (GTDB taxonomy): domain Bacteria; phylum Actinomycetota; class Acidimicrobiia; order Acidimicrobiales; family Ilumatobacteraceae; genus UBA668. Next base: position 13,584 of record JBMOGW010000032.1, on the reverse strand, counting down.
GCACGCCGTTGTCGTCGCCGCGCACCAGACGCAGCGCCGGGTCGGGCTCGACGGGCTGGTCGAGCAACGACCGGATGCGCATCCATCCGGCGAGCGAGTGCGGCACCTCCGAGAGCGCGAAGCCGATCAGTCGCAGCGGGAAGACGAGCAGCGTGAAGAGGTAGATGAAGCTGGTCAGGTCGCCCACCGACATCGCACCGGCACGGACCCGATAGGCGCCGCCCACCAACAGGCCGACGTTCACCATGCTCGGGATGGCGTCGAGCATCGACTCGAAGATCGACCGCAGCCGGACGGCCCCGAGCCGCGCCTCGCGCAGCCGATCGGCGATGACCGCGAGGCGTTCGGTCTCGCGGGTCTCGGCGCCGAACGACTTGACGACGGCGACGCCCTCGAAGCTCTCGTGCACGGCGGAGCTGAGGCGTCCGAGTTCCGTCTGCGCACGTTCGAAGTAGCGGTCGACGCGGCGTTGGTAGCCGATGTTGATGGCGATCAGCAGCGGAAACACGGCGACGGCGGCGAGCCCGAGCGGCACGTCGGTGACGAGCAGCCACACCGACGACAGGATCACCAGCACCACGGTGCCCGACGCGAACGGCAGCGGGTTCAGCACCGCGGTGGCGGCCTCGGCATCGACGCCCGCGCGGGTGATGAGGTCACCGGTGGTCTGACGCCGGTGCCAGGGTGCCGGCTGGTCGACGAGCCGGTCGATCACCTCGCCGCTCAGCCGCTCGGTGACCCGCCAACTGGTGCGACCGGCCCAGGTGCGTCGCACCACGACGGCCGCCGCACGCACGACGCCGAGCAGGACGAGCGAGCAGAGCACCAGGGCCACCGTGCTGACCGGCACGGACCCGTCCTCGAACCGGGGTCGGATGACGTCGTCGATCATCCAGCGGACGACCATCGCCGAACCCACCGTGCACGCCGCGAACACTGACGCAGCGGCCACGGCGATGGCAAAGGTGCGCTTCTGATGGCGGAGCAGGCCCTTCAACAGGTACCACGCCTGTGCGGCGCGCCCCTGCGGGATCTGCTGCTCCTCCACCGTCGCCACGGTGGTCCTGTCTATCAGCGGTGGTCACCGCTCGGACGGCCGCATTTCCGGGATGACTGCACCCAAGGGTGCCGCTGCTCCTAGCCTGAAGGCCGTGCATCACCCGGATCTCGCCACGTTCGTCCTGCGCGTCGTCTTCGGCGTGTTCCTCGCCGCCCATGGCTACAACAAGATCTTCGGCGGCAACGGTCTGAAGGGCACGGCCGCATGGTTCGGCTCGATCGGCATGAAGTGGCCGATGTGGCAGGCGCGCCTGGCGGCGGCCACCGAGATCGGTGCCGGGTTGCTGTTCGCCGCGGGTCTGTTGACCCCCTTCGCTGCCGCCGGGATGGTCGCGCTCATGGTGGTCGCCATCTGGACCGTTCACTGGAAGGTGGGCTTCTTCGTGTTCCGGCCCAATCAGGGCTGGGAGTACTGCGCCTCGATCGCCGTCGTCGCCTGGGTGGTGGGACTCACCGGCCCGGGTGAATGGTCACTCGATCACGCCGCCGGCATCCACTGGAACGGCTGGTGGGGTGCGCTGATCGCCGGCGCCCTGGGCGTCGGCGGTGCGCTCGGCCAGTTGGCCCTCTGCTATCGACCGAAGAAGGACGCATGACCTCCACCAGCCCTGTTCTCGAGAACCCGAACGCCACCCCGCGCCGCGGGCGCACGTGGGTGAAGGTCGTCCTCGCCGTGCTCTGCGCCGCGATGGCGTGGATGTGGATCTACTACTTCTTCTTCGCCACCGAGGAAGGCGTGTACCAGATCGAGGACCCGACCTGGCGGCCGCAGGCGAAGGAGATCTGCGCCGCGGCGCAGGCCCAGCGCGAGCAACTCGCCGACATGACGGACGGCTTCATCACCGATCCGACACCGGAGCAGATGGCCCAGCGCGGCCAGTTGGCCGACGAGGCCACCGACATCATCGAGCAGATGCTCGACAAGATCGTGGCCATCCCCGTGGCGAACGAGAAGGACCGCGTCCGGCTCGACTTCTTCGAGGAGAACTACCGCATCGTCATCGCCGACCGTCGCCGCTACGCCGCCGCACTGAAGGACGGCCAGTTGGTGAACTACACCGAGACCGTCGTCGGTGGCGGCCCGGTGTCCAACGTGGTGAGCGACTTCACGGCCGGCGTGAAGGGCAACGACGTCCCCGCGTGCACGCCGCCCGGCGAGCTCGGCGGCGACATCCGGACCTAGACGACGCCGTCCAGCACCATCGCCGCCCAACGCTCCGCGACCGTGGCCGGCCGCGGCGAACCTCCGGCTCACTGACGATGGTCATGACTCGAGATCCTGCACGGGTTCCGCGTCAGACCACGCGAACCCAGCCCTCGCCGTCGATGTATCGGCGAATCACCTTCGCCGGCGAGCCGACCGCGACGCTGTGGTCGGGGATCTCCCCCGACACCACGGAGTTGGCACCGATCGTCACGTGGCGCCCGATCCGCGAACCGGGCAGCACCACGGTGCCGTGGCCGATCCACGAGCCGTCGCCGATCGACACCGGGCGCTCCGGCTGCGTCTGCAGGCTGATCGGCAGGTCGACGTCCTCGTACCCGTGGTTCTGGTCGGTGATGTACACGTGATGACCGGTCCACACGTCGTCGCCGATGTCGATGGAGAAATGACCGACGATGCCGGACCCCTTGCCGATGAGGCAGCGCGATCCGATGCGCACCACCGGGTCGCTCAGGCACACCTGGCCCGGAACCATGCCCGCGGACAGCGTTGCCTGCGGGCCGATCATCGTCTGCTCACCGATGTGGATGTACCGCTCGTTGAAGATGGTGTTGTGCGGGAAGCAGATGATGCTCCCGGCACCGAAGCGGCCGAAACGGCGGCCGGCGGCCGAATCGGGGCCGATTGCGGCCACCCGACCCAACCAGGCCCACGTGCGGCGCACCCATTCGCCGCCGACCCGGTAGGCAGTGGCGCGGCAGCGATGACGGAACCCGGTCGACACGACCCGGACACTACCGGCGGAGGAGGTAGCATTTCGGGGCGAAAGGGCGGACCCCCGCGGCCCGCGACATGGATGCCCACAGAACCGACCGCCCCCGTACGTGAGTTGAGCCATCCGGTTGCCAAGGGCTGGCTCGTCCACTGTTTCACCGCCCTCGGCGCGGTGTGCGGCATGTTCGGCCTCATCGCCGTCGCCGACGACAAGGCGAAGCAGGCGATCCTCTGGTTGGCCATCGCGATGGTGCTCGACGGTGTCGACGGCCCGGTGGCTCGCAAGTGGTCGGTGAAGGAGAACGTGCCGCGGATCGACGGCTACACCCTCGACCTGATCGTCGACTTCGTGACGTGCATCGTCATCCCCGTCGTGTTCATGCACCAGTTCGGCATGCTGCCCGAGGGCTGGTCGCTCGTGATCGGCGCGTTCGTGCTGTTCATGTCGGCGCTGTGGATGTCGCGCACCGACCAGATGACCAAGGACCACTTCTTCAACGGTTTCCCGTGCGAGTGGAACATGATCGTCCCGACCCTGTTCCTCCTCGACGCGAAGCCGTGGGTGGTCGGCATCGTCTGCGTGCTGCTGTCGCTGACGCAGCTCACCAGCTGGAAGTTCGTGCACCCGATGCAGGTCGTCCGCTTCCGCCCCATGACCGTGACGGTCACCATCGTCTGGCTGGCCACCATCATCGGCGCCTCCTACGCGATGGACGCCGGCACCCCGGTGCACAACGACGTCGTGAACTACCTGCTGGTCGCATGCCCGCTGTACATCGTCGGCCTCGGCGTGTGGCGCACGCTCGGCGTTCACGACGACGAAGCGGCCACCGTGGACGCGTCCTCGCAGTGCGTCGCATCCTGATGCTCGTCCCGTGAACCTGGGGGGCGCGCTCACCGACGTGCCCGGCATCCGCGTCGGTCACGCGCACCGTGTCGGCCGCGGCTGGCGCACCGGCACCACCGTCGTGCTGCTGCCCGACGGCACCACGGTCGGCGTCGACGTGCGCGGCGGCGGGCCGGGGACGCGTGAGACGGATCTCCTGCGGCCGGAGGCCACCATCGACACCGCGCACGCCGTGTGCCTCACCGGTGGCAGCGCGTTCGGGTTGGCAGCAGCAGGCGGTGTCATGGCCCATCTGGAGGCGAAGGGCATCGGCTTCCAGGTCGGACCGGGCTCGCACGACGTCGTGCCGCTGGTCCCCGCAGCCGTGGTCTTCGACCTCGGCCGCGGTGGCGACTTCGCCAATCGCCCGGACCACGACTTCGGGCGGCGGGCCGCCCGTGCCGCCCGCTCGGGACCTGTCGCCGTCGGCGCCGTCGGCGCCGGCACGGGTGCACGCGCTCGCGGACTGCAGGGCGGCGTCGGTACCGCGTCGACGACGTTGCCCAACGGCGTGGTCGTCGCAGCGCTCGCGGTCGTCAACGCGGCCGGCTCGGTGATCGATCCGGCCACTGGGCTGCCGTGGGAGCCGGGCAGCGTCCGCCTGCGGCGACCGTCCACGGCCGATCGTGCCCGACTCGCAGCGCACCTCGAGGCCGCCGTCCCCCCGCTCAACACGACGATCGGTGTCGTGGCCACGACGGCGACCCTGTCGAAGGCCGAGTGTGCCAAGTTCGCTGCGGTGGCGCACGATGGGCTGGCACGGGCGGTGCGGCCGGTGCACTCCCTGCTCGACGGTGACACCGTGTTCGGTGCGGCCACCGGCCGCGACGACCTGGGCACGTTCGCACTGTCGGAGCGACCCGACGGCCCGCCTCGTCGGGCACGTGTGGCCTGGTTGAACGCGGTGCTCGAGGCCGGCGCGCACTGCTTCGCGGCGGCATGCAGCGATGCCGTCGTGCTGGCGACGGCCACCGGTGACGACCCGTCGTACCGCGACCTCTGCCCGTCGGCGTTCCCAGCTGCCTTCCCTTCACCCCGGCGGAGTGGCTAGCGTCGGACCGTGGATCGCCAGAAGGTCACCGTCCCCGACCTTGCTCGGATGAAGGCGCTCGAGGAGCGCATCACGATGATCACGGCGTACGACGCGACGTTCGCCCGGTTGGTCGACCTGGCCGGTATCGACATGATCCTCGTCGGCGACAGCGTCGGCATGGTGGTGCAGGGCGAGGCGAACACCATCCCGGTCGAGCTCGACGAGATGGCGTACCACGTGCGCCTCGTGTCGCGGGCCAAGCCGCACGCGCTGATCGTCGGCGACCTGCCGTTCGGCAGCTACCAGGTCAGCCCACAGCAGGCCGTGGAGAGTTCGATCCGGCTGATGAAGGAAGGCGCCGAGTGCGTGAAGCTGGAGGGCGGCGTCGTGATGGCCGAGACCATCCAGACCATCACCCGTGTCGACATCCCCGTGGTCGGTCACATCGGGCTGACGCCGCAGAGCTACCACCGAATGGGCGGCCACAAGGTGCAGGGCAAGAAGAGTGGCTTCGAGGCCGGTGGGCGGGAACGCTTGCTGGAGGACGCCCACGCGGTCGAGCAGGCCGGTGCCTGTGCGGTGGTCGTCGAGGGCGTGCCGCGCGACCTGGCCCGTGAAATCACGCAGAAGCTGTCCATCCCGACCATCGGCATCGGCGCCGGCCCGGACTGCGACGGCCAGGTGCTGGTGCTGCACGACGTGCTCGGGCTCAGCGACACGCCGCTGAAGTTCACCAAGCACTACGCCGACCTGCGCCACGGGGCGATCGACGCCACGCAGGCGTTCATCCGTGAAGTGCGCGACGGCTCCTGGCCGGACGACCAGCACAGCTTCCACTGACGCTCGCCGTGCTGGTCCACGTCGAACCCGCCGAGCTCACTGCGTGGAGCGATGCGCATCGTGTCGCCGGTCGTCGTGTCGCGCTGGTGCCGACGATGGGCGCGCTGCACGAGGGCCATCTCGCACTCGTGGACGAGGCGCGTCGTCACGCCGACGTGGTGGTGGTGTCGATCTTCGTCAACCCCTTGCAGTTCAACCGGCCCGACGACTTCACCACGTATCCGCGCCCGATCGACGACGACCTCGACCGGTGCCGCCGCCACGGCGTCGACGCCGTCTACGCGCCGCTCGCCACCACGATGTACCCGGAGGGCTTCCAGACCCACGTCGAGCCGGGGCCGCTGGCCGATGTGCTGGAAGGCGCGCAGCGGCCCGGGCACTTCCGTGGCGTCACCACGGTGGTCGCCAAGCTGTTCAACGCCGCACGGCCGCACGTCGCCGTGTTCGGAGAGAAGGACTTCCAGCAGCTGGCCGTGATCCGCCGCATGGTGACCGACCTCGACATGGGGCTTCAGGTGATCGGGCTCCCCACCGTGCGCGAGCACGACGGGTTGGCGTTGAGCAGCCGCAACCGCCGCCTCACCACTGCGCAGCGGGCGGCGGCGGTGTGCGTGCCACGGTCACTCGACGCGGTGCGCCACCGGTACGCCGAGGGCGAGCGCGACGCCGACGTGCTGGTGGCCGCGGGCCGTCGCGCCGTCGAGGCCGAGCCGCTGGCCCGGTTCGAGCACCTCGAACTGGTGGACGGCCGCACCCTCCTCCCCGTCTCGCTGGCGGACGAGCACACCGTGGCCGTCACCGCGGTGTGGTTCGGCGAGGTGCGGCTGATCGACAACGCGCTGCTCCCTGACGGGAGTCCGCGTCACCGCACCGTCTGACAACGCGGTCCAGCCCGACAGCACGAGGATCATCGCCAGCGCGTTGAGCATCGCGTGCCCGATGATCGTCGGGGCGAGACGGCGCACCAGATAGGCCGACACCCCGAGCACCACGCCGACGCTGGAGAGCACGATCACCAGCCCGAGGTTGCGGATGCCGCGCTCGGGTGCGACGTGGGCGATGCCGAACAGGACGCCCTGGAGTGCGATGGCCAGTGGCGGCTTCCACCGGCCGAGGAAGCCGCGCAGCACCATGCCGCGGAAGATCACCTCTTCGACGAGCGGGGCGACGACGACGGCCAGGATCAGCATCGCGATCACATACCCGCGGTCGTCGCCGTTGCTGCCGATCCCCTCGGTGTTGCTCTGGAACGGCACCTTCAACGACACGACGACGATGCCGACCACGATCTGCGTCACGAAGCACGCGATCCAGGTGACCGGCCCCCACGCCAGATCGATCGGCCGCATCAACAAGCCGACGTCGAGCGCCGGCCTGCCGCGGCCCCACTTCCTGCTCGCCCAGATCCAGAAGGCGACCGGCGGCCCGTAGGCGAGGAGTGCCGCGATCACCAGGTACACCACGATCGGCCAGTCGCGGTCGGCGAGGCCGCGCAACAGCACGCGACTGACGACCAGCGGCACGGCCATCGAGACCAACGCGCCGATCGCCACGGCGAACGGCATCGTCGGGAACGGTGGAGGTGGCGGGGCGGCCGGTGCCGGACGCGGCACGGTCCACTGGACACCGTCCCAGAACCGCTGCAGGCCGGGGTGCCATGGGTCTGGATACCAGCCGGGAGGCGACGAGCTCACGCGCATAGTCTGGCGCGATGCACGAGCTGTCCGGCCTCTCCCTCTGGCATTCGACGATGTCGGACGGCGACTGGGGGCCGACGCGCGCCCCGCTGACGGCCGACACGGCGGTCGACGTGGTCATCGTGGGCGGTGGCTACACCGGGCTGTGGACCGCCTACTACCTGTTGCGCCGCGACCCGACGATGCGCGTGATGGTGCTGGAGGCCGAGGTCGTCGGCTTCGGGGCCAGTGGCCGCAACGGCGGCTGGTGTTCGGCGCTGCTGCCGATGGGTCTGGACGCGATGGCGGCCGCGTCGTCGAGGGACGCGGCGGTGCGCATGCAGCGGACGATGCACGAGGCCGTGACGGAGGTGGGCCGAGTCGTCGGGGAAGAAGGCATCGACTGCCACTTCCAGCAGGGCGGCTGGCTGGGCCTCGCACGCAGCCCGATGCAGCTCGAGCGGTCGACGGAGTACATCGATCACCTGCGTTCGTACGGCTTCACGGAGGACGACTACCGACTGCTGACCGCGGGCGAGGCCCGCGAGCGGTGCGGCGCGACGAAGGTGGTGGGCGGCACGTTCACGCCGCACTGCGCGGCGATCCACCCGGCCCGTCTCGCACGCGGTCTGGCCGTTGCCGTCGAGCGCCGTGGTGGTGTCATCCACGAGCACACCCGGGTCGAGCGCATCGAGCCGCACCGTGTGGTCACCTCCGGCGGCAACGTGACTGCGGAGGTCGTGGTGCGTGCCACGGAGGCGTTCACGCCGCGCCTGCCGGGCGAGGGCCGGACGGTCGCGCCGATCTACTCGCTGATGGTCGCCACCGAGCCGCTCTCGCCCGCCTTCTGGCGCGAAGCCGGTCTGGCCGACCGGGCCACGTTCAACGACGGTCGGCACATGATCGTGTACGGACAGCGCACCGCCGACGACCGGTTGGCGTTCGGCGGGCGCGGCGCGCCCTACCACTTCGGCAGCAAGATGTCGCCGGCGTTCGACCGCAACGACGGCGTCAAGGCGATGCTGCACCAGACCCTGCGCGAGATGTTCCCGTCGCTGGGCGACGCGGCCATCACCCACCACTGGGGTGGCGCCGTCGCCGCGCCACGGGACTGGTGGTGCTCGGTGACGTTCGACCGAGCGTCGGGTCTCGCCACCGCCGGTGGCTACGTCGGTGACGGCGTGGGCACCACCAACCTGTCCGGGCGCACGCTCGCCGACCTGATCACCGACGAGCCGTCCGACCTGACGTCGCTGCCGTGGGTGGGTCATCGTTCGCGCAAGTGGGAGCCCGAGCCGTTGCGCTGGTTGGGGATCAACACGATGGTGCGGCTGCCCGTGAGCGCCGATCAGCACGAGGAACGCAAGGGCACCCCCGCCCGGGTGCGCAACGCCCTGGTGAGCCGCCTCACCGGCCACTGACCGCGGTCACTCCTCACCGGCGGCCGGGTTGCCCGCGAGATCCGCTCGGCGGGGCGTCAAGCATCCCTCAAGTTCGTCACGCCGGCTTGAGCAGGCCTGTGCGGTGTCCGATGAACCCGTAGGCGCAGAGGGCATCCCCCTTCCGACACCTCTGCCACGGAAGCGGACATGAGCGGTATTCGAAAGGCACTGGCAGCGGTCCTGATGGCGTGTGTCGCCGTCACGGCGCAGCCATTCGTCGCCGATGCCGCCGATCCGTACCCGCCGTACATCATGCCCGACGCCCAGTGGCTGGATGCCGTGAACTACTACCGTGCGATGGCCGGGCTCGCCCCGGTGGCCGAGGATCGCACGCTGTCCCCCGGCGCCTACAACCACTCGTGCTACATGCTCTACAACGGCATCTCGCACGACGAGACTCCGGGCCTGCGGGGCTACACGGCCGCCGGCGACACCGCCGGCAACAACGGCAATGTCGCGGTCAGCAGCAACTACGGCGCCACCTCCCGTAGCCACATCGATCTGTGGATGACCGGACCGTTCCATGCGATCGGCATCCTCCGGCCGTACCTGAAGACCGTCGGGTTCGGGAAGTGCGCCCTCGACAACCAGTACACGACCACCTGGCACTCGGGTGCCACGCTGAACGTGCTGAACGGGCTCGGGCCGACGGTGCACCCCACCAACCCGATCGTGTTCCCCGGCCCCGGCACCACCACGGCGTTGACGAAGTTCGTCGCCGAGTCACCGAACCCGGTGTCGCTGTGCGGGTGGACCGGCGGCGCCGGCCTGCCGGTGATCGCGATGATGCCGGAGGACTTCACCAAGGTGACCTCGGCCACCATCACCGGTCCCTCGGGTGCGCTGCCGACCTGCGCCCTGTGGCGCGACAGCCCGAAGCTGGTGGGCAGCGACGTGACGAAGCAGACCGCCCGTGCGATCCTCGGTGGCGACTACGCCGTCACCGTGCTGCCGCGAGCGGAGCTGACCAACGGCACGTACACGGTGAGCGTCACGACCGACAAGCGCACGGTGCGCTGGTCGTTCACGGTCAACACCGCAGCCGCGACCGGCATCATGCCGCTCCCGCAGGTGCAGCCGCTCACCTCGCCGCGGGCGTTCACGACGGTCACGCCGTTCCGCCTGGCCGACAGCCGCCTCAGCTACCGCATCACCAAGGTGAAGGCCGGTGTGCCGAAGCTGCTCAAGGTGGCGGGCAATGCCGGTCTGCCGGCGGACATCACGGCACTGAGCGCGAACTTCACGGTCGTCAACGCGCCGGGCGATGGCTACCTCACGGTCTACAACTGCACGGTCTCGCGACCGACGGCCTCGACGGTCAACTACTACCGCGGCGAGGTGGTGGCGAACGCCGGCCTGTTCCCGCTCGACAGCAAGGGTCAGCTGTGCGTGTACTCGCCGCGCACCATCGATCTGGTCATCGACGTGAGCGGCTACTTCCGTCCGACGAGCAGCCTGCGGTACGAGGGCATGGACGCCGCACCGCTGGTCGACACGACGCGCGGGCTGCGCAGCGGCGGCCGCATGTCCGCCGGACAGACGATGCGGGTGAACGTCGCCCGGGCGGATGTCGGCGTGCCGGTCGGCGCATCGGCGGTCGCAGTGACGATCACCGGCATCAGCCCCGACATCACGGCGCACGTCACCGCCTACCCGTGCGACGTCGCACGGCCGACCGTCTCGAACGTCAACCCGGTGAAGGGCACCGTGAAGCAGAACTTCGCCATCGTCCGACTCCCGGCATCCGGCGACCTGTGCCTGTTCACCGCCACGGGGATGCATCTCAAGGTCGACGTGATGGGCTACTTCACACCTGGCGCACCGCACACGATGGTGCCCACGACACCGACGCGAGTCGTCGACACCCGCGACAAGGCGCGGCCACAGATGAACCTCGGGCTGCGCGGCTACATGGTGCCGGCGGGCGTCACCGAGCGGGTGCGGCTGGCAGGCGACCGCAACATTCCGTCCTCGGCGTCGGTGATCTCGGCGAACGTCACGGTGGTCACGCCCTCGGCCAGCGGCTCGATCACCCTCTGGGACTGCGGTACGCAGCCAGCGGTGAAGTCGGTCAACTTCCGGGTCGGCCGCAACGTGGCCAACGGACTGCAACTGCAGCTCTCGGCCGGCGGCGAGTTGTGCATGCGGTCGACCCAGCCGACGCACGTCGTGCTCGACGTCACCGGTTGGTGGAGCTGACCGCTCCCTGCGTCAACGGTGCAGATCGGGGTCGCTGACCCGCACGCGCAGCCGCACGGTGTGGACCGAGTCACCGGAGAGCACGCCCCCGCGGCCGAACAGGCGGCCTGACTGCCAGTTGGAGAGGCCGAGCTCGGGCTGGTCGAGCGCGAACTGGCCGTCCACCCAGCGGGTGAATCCGTCACCCACGAACGGGGCGTCGACCGCGCCGTAGAAGCGGTCGTGCTCGGCGGCGTCCTGGCTGATCAGCGACGCGACGAAGTGCGGGCTGAAGCGGTTGCACTGCGCCACCGCGTGGTCCACGTCGTCGACGACGAGAAGCGCCACTTCCGGCACCGTGTCCCATTCCCACTCCTGCGCGAGGGTCGCATCGTCGGGCTGCAGCACGTGGACGATCGGCTCGACGCCGCGTGGCGCCGCGGCGGCGCGTGCAGCGGCGTGGAACGCGGGCACGAGGTCGGCTGCGCGGGAGCGGACGATGCAGCACACGTTGAGCGTGTTGCAGACCTTGCGGTCGAGCGAGTGGCGAACGGCTGCGGCGAACACCTCGGCCGACGCCGTCTCCCCCGCGACCAACCATGCGCCACCAGTGCCGTGCAGGCTGGCGGGCACGCCGTGCTGGCGGGCCACCGCGCCGAGTTGGGCCACGGCGGCACCCGAGCCACGGGCGACGGCCAACGACAGGCGCGTGTCGGCGAACAGCGCCCAGCCGGCGGCGTGCGCCGCGCTGTCGACCAGTTGCACCGCACCGGCGGGCAGGCCGGCGGCGGCGAGCGCAGGGAGCACGGCGGCGTGCATGATCGCCCGCGCAGTGCCGAGCGCATCGCTGCCGATGCGGAACACGACGGTGTTACCGGTGCGCAGCACGCCGGTGGCGTCGGCGAACACGTTCGGGCGGCCCTCGAACACGAAGCCGACCACGCCGAGCGGGTCGCGCCACTGCTCGACCGTCCAGCCGTCATGGCGCAACTCCCCCACCCGCTGGCGGCGACGCGTGTCGATGTCGCGCCATGTGCGCAGCCCGGACACCATGTCGGCGCGCATCCCAGCGCTGAGCGTCAGGCGACCAGTCGCCCGACCGCGCTCGAGCGCCGATGCCACGTCGGCCTGGTTGGCGGCGGCAATGGGGTCGAACGACGTGTCGTCCTCCAGGCGCGCGGCGAACGCGTCGAAGAAGGCGGTGATGGCGTCGTCGTCGATGGCGGCGAGCGCCTCGAACGCGTGAACGGCCTCCCCCACCGCGCGTGCGACCACCGCATGTTCGCTGTGCGGGATGTGCAGCAGGTCGCCGGTGTCGTGCACCACGACCAGTCGGTCGCCCGGCCGGAACGCCGCAGCCAACGCGTCGCTGACGGTCACGAAGCGGTCACCGCCCACGAGCACGCGCTCGCCGGCCACCAGCGAGTCGATCGGTTGCGGACTGACGGGCTGACTCATCGGTCGAGGACCTCCTGCAGGTCGACCGTTCGGCCGAGTTCGATCGAACGGTGCGCGGCGGCGCCAATGGCGACCGACATCAAACCGTCGTGCAGCGTCACCTCGGCCGGCCGGCGCTCGAGGATGGCATCACGGAAGGCGACGTGCTCGAGGTAGGAGGCACCGTGGTGCATGCCGCGGTGCGCGATCGCCGGGTCGTCGACTCGCCGTTCGGTGACCTTGCCGATGCCGTCCGCCCGATGCCCGATGCGCACGACACCCTCGGTCACCAGTGCCTCCACCTTGCCGCGGTCGCCGACCACCGAGATCTCCTGCTCGTTGCGGCTCGCCTCGGCGAACATGCACAGGTCGAGCATCGCCCGCGCCCCGCCCTCGTAGTCGACCACCACGAACGCGTTGTCGAGGATGTCGGGCGTCTCCCCGTCGTAGCGTTCGTCGAGATGATTCACGTCCTGCGCGCCGCTCGCCATCACCCGCAGCGGACGACGGTCGACCACCTGGTTCATCAGATCGAAGAAGTGGCAGCACTTCTCCACCAGGGTGCCGCCGGTGTTGCGGTTGAAGCGGTTCCAGTTGCCGACCTTCGGGAGGAAGGGGAAGCGATGTTCACGGATCGCCACCATCCGCACGGCCCCCAGCGAACCGTGCCGCACCTCGTGCAGCACGGCGGTCGTGGGCGGCATGTAGCGGTACTCGAGGCCCATCCACACCACCCGGTCCGGCCATCGGGTCGCAGCGGCCTCCGCAGTTGCGATGACGTCGATGCAGTCGTCGACCGTCGTGCACAGCGGCTTCTCCACCATCACGTGCAAGGGCGACGCCAGCACGTCGAGGAGCACGGCGTGATGCGTGTGGTTGGGCGAGGCGATCACCACGGCGTCGCAGAGCCCGGAGGCGATCAACTGCTGGTGGCCCTCGAACGTCGCCAGCGGCGTGTCCAGACCGACGGCCAGCTGCGCCCAGTCGCGGCTCTGCGGGTGGGGATCGCTGATCGCCGTGACCACCGCACCGTCGAGGTGCAGCAGGTTGGTGATGTGCTCGACGCCCATCATCCCGGTGCCGATGACGCCATA
>JBMOGW010000031.1:0-21280 GCA_049318165.1 Ilumatobacteraceae bacterium | reverse complement strand
ACATCTCCTCGTGCCACTTGTCGCTGCGGAACCACTCGCTGTTCTTGATCTCGATGGCGACCGGCGACCCGAGGGTGCGGCCGTGGCGCACGCCACCGATGAGGGTGAGCTCGTCCTGCTCGAAACGCTGCCGCGGGCCGCGGCCGTAGCCGAGGCGGCGGCGCGCCATCTCGGCCTGGATCTCCTCGACGGTGATCTCGAGGCCGGCCGGGAGCCCCTCGACGATGACGACGAGGGCCTGACCATGTGATTCGCCGGCGGTGAGGTAACGCAGCATTCGGGCAAGGCTACTGGCGCCGTGCGGCGAGTTCCCGTTCCGCGGCGGCGGTCATCACGGCCACATCGGGTGCCAGGCCGTGCCAGAGCTGCTGCTGCAGGGCCGCCTGGTGCACCAGCATCCCCAACCCGTCGACGGTCGCACCCCCAGCGGCACGGGCGGCACGCAGCAACGCGGTGTCGCGCGGGTGGTAGACGATGTCGGCCACCACGTGACCGGCGCGCAGCAGCGCGGGGTCGCACGGCAGGTCGTCGCTCGCCATACCGACGGACGTGGCGTTGACCACGATGTCGCTGTGGCGGATGTCGGCCGGCGCCCCGACCACGCCGACGCCGTCGGCCAACGCCGCCGTCGCGTCGGCATTGCTCTGCGTCCGGTTGACGACTGCCACACGTGCCGCGCCATGTCGGGCGAGCGCGTCGGCGATCGCCCGCGCCGCTCCCCCGGCGCCCAGCAGGCACACCGTCCGGCCGGCGACGTCATGACCCGCCGCGCGCAGCGAGGCGACGAAGCCGGCGCCGTCGGTGCTGTGGCCCGTGAGCGTGCCATCCGCTTCGGGCACCACCGTGTTGACGCTGCGCAGCGCTGCCGCCGCAGGGTCGAGCCGGTCGACGGCGAGCGCGACGGCCTCCTTGTGCGGCATCGTGACCGACATGCCGGCCAGCCCGAATGCGCGCATCCCGTCGATGGCGTGCTGGGCGTCACCGGAGCGAACGTGCAGCGCGACGTACACCCACTCGAGTCCGAGTTGCGCGAACGCCGCGTTGTGCAGCGCCGGGGACAGGCTGTGCTGGACGGGGCTACCGATGACGGCAGCGACCCTGGTGGACCCGTTGATCACAGCAGCCCGAGCTCCCGGGCCTTCTTCACGTTGGCCTCATGCTGCTGCGGCGTGACGGCGAACACGTGGCGCCCGTCCTCGTCGGCGAGCACGTAGAACAGGTACAGGCACGGCGTGCCATCGGGCAGGCCCTTGCACAGCGGGTCGCCGAGCGACGGGTTGGCCGCCGGATTGAGCGCCGCCTGGATGCTGGCGCGACCGGGGTTCGCGATCGGCGTCGGCGGCAGGCCCTCGTGCAGATACAGGTTGTACGGCGTGTCGATCTTCCGCAGCTCGCTGAAGGGCTTGCTGCCGTCCTGCTGGTAGTAGAGCGAGGCGTCGATCTGCAGCTTCATGCGGAGGTACAGCCGGTTGTAGATGACGCGGGCGATCTTCGGCCGGTCCTCCGGCACCCGCGCCTCTCGTTCGATCAGGCTGGCGACGACCAGCACCTGGTAGGGCGAGATGCCCAGCGCCTTCGCCTTGGCCTCCATGTCCTCCTGGCTGGCCACGCGTTCCATCAGGTCGACCATCCGCTGCACCACCTGGGACGCGGTCTCGCCGTTGGACACCTGGTAGGTGTCGGGGAACAGCAGACCCTCGAGGCTGTTCACGCCGTCGGGCTGGAAGATCGACCGGATCGTGCCGTCGGTCGCAGCGACACCGAACCCGCTGCTCGACAGGCGCGGCACCTTCTGCTGCAGACGGGCGCCCATCTTGGCGTAGGTGAAACCCTCGGGGAACGTGACCTTGGTGTACGTCTCCGACGGCGGCGTGCGCAGGACGCGCATGATGTTGCCCATGTGATCGCCGGGACGCAACTGGTAGTAGCCGGGCGTCAGCTCCAGGCCGTCGTGATGGTCGACGTACCAGCGGAACACCCACGCCTTGGTCACCAGTCCGCGGTCCTCGAGCCGTTCGCTGATCGATTCGACCGTGTCATCGGCGTCGACCGTGAACGACACCGGGTCACCCGGGTCGCCCGGAGGGTTGACCTGCCTGGTGTACCAGAGCCCGACGCATCCGGCGGCGACGATGAGCGCGAGCGTGACGAACATCGCCAGCCACACCAGCCACCGGAACGGCGGGCGGTGCTTCGGCGGGCGCTCGACGACGAGCGCATCGGTCTGATCCGGGTCGTCCCACGGGTCGTGGTTCCAGTGACGTTCGTCGACCATCGTCACGACGGCACGCCTCCCTGCGCGGCACGGCCGTCGAGCCAGTGCTGCAACAGCACCGCTGCCGCGACCTTGTCGACCACCTTGCGCCGCGCCTTCGCATCCATCCCGCGCTCGATCATCACGCGGTCGGCCGTCACCGTCGAGCGTCGTTCGTCGGAGAAGTGGATCGGCACGCCGACCACGGTACTCAAGGCCTCGGCCTCCTTCATGGCAGCCTTGGCGGCCGGGCCGAGGCTGCCGTCCATGTTCATCGGCAACCCGATGACGAGGCACTCGGCTTCTTCTTCCGCGGCGAGCTTCGCGATCTGGTGGTGGTCGCGTGCAAGCGATCCGGACCGCTGCAACACGACCAGCGGCGACGCGATGGTGCCCGAACGGTCGCTGACGGCGATGCCGATGCGCTTGCTCCCGAGGTCGACGCCGAGCGCTCGCATGGCTCAGCCCCTGGCTGCGGCCTCCGCGATGCGCAGTGCCTCGTCGAGGCCGTCGGGGTTCTTGCCACCCGCGGTGGCGATGTCGCCCTTGCCGCCACCACCGCCACCCACGGCCTTCGCCGCGTCGCGGATGAGGTCGCCGGCGACGACGCCGGGTGCCGGCTGCACCGCGGCGACCAGCGAGACACCGCCCGCATCGCTGATGCCGCCGAGCACCACCGTGGCGACGCCCTGCTGGCGCACCGCGATGGCGAGGTCGCGCAGGTCGTTGGGCGACAGCCCGTCGACCCGGGTGACCAGAACGTCGCCCACCGCCTCGGCCGCCAGCTCGGACGCCCGACCGCTGGCCAGCTTCGAGCGCAGGGCCTTCAGCTCGTCCTGCAGCGTCTTGATCTCGTCGAGCCGGCGTTGCACGCCACCGACGAGGTCCTCCGTGCTCGCGCCGACCAGGCGGGCGACTTCGGCCACCTGCTCGCTCTCGCGCTGCAGCAGCTGGAGTGTGCTGGCGCCGGTGGTGGCCTCGATGCGGCGCAAGTTGCTGCCGACGCTGCTCTCGCCGATGACTTTGATGGTGCCGATGTCGCCGGCGGCGCGCACGTGCGTGCCGCCGCACAGCTCGACGGAGTTGCCGACCTCCAGGACGCGGACGATGTCGCCGTACTTGTCGCCGAAGAAGGCGATGGCGCCGAGCGCCTCGGCCTCGTCCTTGGTGGTCTCGAACACGCGCGCCGGCGCGTTGGCCAGCGTCTCGGAGTTCGCGATCTCCTCGATGCGACGGATCTCATCCGCCGTCACCGCGGCATAGTGCGAGAAGTCGAAGCGCAGGCGATCGGGGCCGACCAGCGAGCCGGCCTGCTTCACGTGCTCGCCGAGCACCTTGCGCAGCGCGTAGTGGAGGATGTGCGTACCGGTGTGGTTGCGGCGGATGGCCGCACGGCGGTCGGTGTCGATCGTCGCGGTGGCGGTGGAACCCGCGACGACGCTGCCGGACTCGACCACCGCCGTGTGGCGACGCAGGCCCGGCAGGGCGTAGGTGGTGTCGAGCACCCGCGCCGTGCCGTCGGCCGTGGTGATGACGCCGGTGTCGCCCACCTGGCCGCCGGCCTCGGCGTAGAACGGAGTGCGGTCGAGGAAGATCTCCACCGTGTCCGTGCCGTCTGCGGTCGGGCCGCCGGGCAGGACCGCGAGCACGCGCGACTCACTCACGTCGTCGGTGTAGCCGACGAACTCGGTGACGCCGAACTGCTCGACGATCTCGCGGTAGCCGTCGAGACGATCGTCGTCGGCCGCGTTGCCCTTGCGCGCCGCCTTCGCCCGCTCGCGCTGCTGCGCCATCTCGCTGTCGAAACCCTCGGTGTCGACCGCGACGCCGCGCTCACCGGCGATCTCCTCGGTGAGCTCGAGCGGGAAGCCGTACGTGTCGTGCAACAGGAAGACCGTGCTGCCGGGAAGGCGGCTGTCGGCGCCGTTCGCGGTGTCGGCCAGTTCACCCTCGAGGATGCCGAGACCCGTCTTCAGTGTCTGACGGAAGCGCTCCTCCTCGCGGGCGAGCACGTTGATGACGAAGTCGCGGTTCTTCAGCACGTCCGGATAGGCGTTGCCCATGACGGCGATGGCAGTCTCGGCGAGCGACGGCATGACCAGCTTCTCGGTGCCGAGCAGGTACGCGTAGCGCACTGCGCGGCGGATGATGCGGCGCAGCACGTAGCCGCGGCCCTCGTTGCTGGGGAAGACGCCGTCGCTGACGAGCATCGTGCTGCTACGGGCATGTTCCGCCAGGACGCGCATCGCGAAACTGTTGCGGTCGTCGTAGTCGCCGGCGACGTACGTCTTGCCGGTGAGGCTGCATGCCTGGTCGATGAGCGGGAGCATCAGGTCGGTCTCCCACACGGCGTCGACGCCCTGCAGCAGACAGAGGATGCGCTCGAGGCCGGCACCGGTGTCGATGCTCGGCTTGGGCAGCGGGGTGCGGCTGCCGTCCGGTGCCTGGTTGAACTGCATGAACACCAGGTTCCAGAACTCCATGAACCGATCGCCGTGCGGGTCGCCCAGCGGACCCCCCGGAGGACCGAACGACGGGCCGCGGTCGATGTGGATCTCCGAGCACGGGCCGCAGGGGCCGGTCTCGCCCATCTGCCAGAAGTTGTCCTTGTCGCCGAGCCGCTGGATGCGGTCCATCGGCACGCCGACCTCTTCGTGCCAGATCGCCTCGGCCTCGTCGTCGCTCTCGTGGACGGTGATCCACAACCGGTCGCCGTCGAAGCCGAAGCCCTCGGTCACCAACTCCCAGCTCCACGGGATCGCCTCGCGCTTGAAGTAGTCACCGAAGCTGAAGTTGCCGAGCATCTCGAAGAAGACGAGGTGGCGCTTGGTGCGGCCGACGTCGTCGAGATCGTTGTGCTTGCCGCCGGCACGGGCGCACTTCTGGCTGGTGGCGGCGCGACTGAACGGGGCCACCTCGTCACCGACGAAGTAGGGCTTGAACGGCACCATGCCCGCGACCGTGAACAGCACCGTGGGGTCGTGCGGGATGAGGCTGGCCGACGGCACCATCGCGTGACCCTTCGCGGCGAAGAAGTCGAGGAAGGTGGAGCGGAGCTGATCGGCGGTCTTCGGAGGCGTACCCATGGAGGGCCAAGCCTACCGATGCGCCCTGTCCGGACTGTGGCCCTTTACGGTACGAGTGTGTTGCTCGCTCGCCGCTGGCTATCGTCCCGCAGGTGCCCCTGGACACCCATGAATGGATCAGCTTCGAGGACGACGCCCACCGCCGCACGTGGGTGTTCGACGCCACCTTCCTGCGGTCATCGTGGAACTGTGTCTACGGCGACGGGTGCAAGGGTGTCCACGAGGACGACACCAGCCATCTGATGGAGGGCTGTTGCACCCACGGCGCACACTTCATCGACGACGCCGACGTCGCCACGGTGGTTGCCTCCGCAGCGCGTCTGAAGAAGCGCCACTGGCAGTTCCGCAAGCAGGGTCTGAGCGATGGGTTCCTCGGCGAGGAGGACGGCGCGACGGTGACGACCACGGTCGACGGTGCGTGCATCTTCCTCAATCGTCCCGACTTCGAGGGTGGCGTGGGCTGCGCGTTCCACCACGCGGCGCTGGAGTGGGGCGAACGGAAGATGGATCTGCAGCCCGACGTGTGCTGGCAGTTGCCCCTGCGCCTCGTCGATCAGACGGACGACTACGGCTACGTGACGTCCACGCTGCGCGAATGGAAGCGCCGCGACTGGGGCCCCGGTGGCGACGACTTCCACTGGTGGTGCACCGAGACCGACGAGGCGTTCCAGGGGCGCGAACCTGTCTACAAGTATCTCCGCAACGAGATCGTCGAACTGATCGGCGAGAAGGTCTACGGCCAGATGGTGGCGTTGCTCGAGCGCCCGAAGTGGACGCCCCTGCCCCACCCCGCCGTCAAGCGCTGACGACCTAATCTCCGGGCATGGAGATCGTCGACAACGACCTGACGGGGCTGAGGTTTCGTGGTGCAGAAGCCGTGGGGCTGGAGATCGATTCACCCTGGCTGATCGAGGCCGGAGGCCCGCTGCTCGTCAACGGTGTCGACGTGGTGCCGTTCGTGGACGCCGAACTGAACCGCCGTTTCCCCGGCCGTGAACTGCGCCGCGCCGACACCCCGGCCGGGCTGCAGGCCGCGTGGGGCGCTGCCGAGGCCACCTGGGCCACGACGGTCGCACGCGCCGAGGCCATGCCGGCCGGCACGCTCGACGTCTCGGTGGCCGGCGAGTGGACGTTCGCCGAGACGTTGCGACACCTGGTGATGGCGACGGACGTGTGGCTGCGCAAGGCCATCCTCGGTGTGGCCGACCCGTACCACCCGGTCGGGCGCCCGAACGGCGAGTTCGACCGCGACGGTTTCGACGGCTCGGTGTTCTCGAACCGCACGCCGACCTGGGCCGAGGTGCTCGAGGCGCGGGCCGATCGCCAGGTGATGGTGCGCCAGTTCATCGCCGCGGCGACGCCTGAGCAGCTCTCGGAGACACGCACGAACCCCTGGGCGCCGCAGCACGAGGAGACCGTCCTGTCCTGCTTGCACACCATCCTCGAGGAGGAGTGGGAGCACCACCGCTACGCAGTGCGCGACCTCGACTCGCTGCCCGCCTGAAACGCCGAACGCCAGCCACGCGTGCGGTGCAGGCCGCCGAGGGCGACCGCCAAGAGCACGAACGCCAACACCGTGGCGAGCACTCGGCGGGTGCCGAGCGCCAACGAGTCGCCGTCGGGGGCGCTGACCACCAGCACCGCCGCGGAGATCGCCGCCGACGCCAGCCAGTAGCGCTGCGGCGGTTGGGAGATGCCGACGGCCACGAGGACGATCGCCACCGCGACGTTCAGGCCGGCCGGGAGCACCGCGGCCAGCGGCACCGCGGCGAGCACGCCGACGAACGTGCCCACCACCCGCTGCGCGGCCGCGACACGACCGGAGCGGGCGTCCACGATGACCAACTGCAGCAGTACCAGGACCATCACCAGGTACCAGAACGAGTGATCGCCGCCGACGGCCACCGAGATCGCCGCACCGACGGCGAACACGGTGGCGCCGAAGAGCGCGGTGCTGGCGACCGGCAACGGCGCGGCCGGGTGCGGCACGGTGTCGGCCGGCGCGCCGGCCCGGCGCGCGAGCAGGGTGCCGAACATCGCGCCGAGCACCAGGAACGCCACGTACACCAGCAGGCCGCCCAGTGTGCGGATCTGCGGTGCGGTGGCGGCGATGAGGCTCACCTGCACCATGGGAAGGGCGCGACCGGCGGATGACAGCGCACCCGCAACGGCGCCGAGCACAGCGAACAGCGCCACCCACCACCAGGTGCCGGCGGTGAGAGACGACACCGCCGCCGCGATGGGCAACGCCGCCGTGAACTGCGGGGCCAGGCGACGCCCCTCGCCCTTGGTGAGCAGCAACCCTCCGAGCAGTCCGACGGGAAACGCACTGACGGCGATCGACCCGGCGACGAAGGCCACCAGGACGGCCGGCACCACCACCAGTGCCAGCAGCAGGACGAGCGCCTTGGCGACGGTGAGCGGCGTGCCGTCAGCCATGGTCTCGCTGCGCGGGCACGGTGACGTACTTGGTGAGGTCGCCCTCGTCGGCGCGTCGACCGAGTGGTGCCACCACCCAGTACGCCCAGTCTCGTGGCGCGAGCGACGCGACGAGTCGGTCCGTGTCGTCGACCGCGCCGGCGCGCCAGTCGAACACCGACCGGCTGCCGGCCAACCTGATCTCGGCGAGCCCAAGGTCGTCCGACAGCGTGACCCGCTCGTCGGCGGCGTTGATCGCCACGACGTAGGTCCACACGCCGCCGTCGGCGGCCGTCGCCGTGGTGGTGGCCCACGCGAGCCGCTCGCCGCGCGCCGGAGAACCGAACAGGCAGTCGTCGACGAGGCCGACGGGCCGGTCGACGTGACGGATGCGGCCGTCGGCGTCGCAGGTGCGCAGTACGACCGTCGGGTCGGTGCGCCCGATGCGGTCACCGATGCCCACCGGACCCGACGACAGCGCCGACAGCAGCGCTTCGAGTTCGGCGTGTTCGTCACCGTCGGTGGGGTCGTCGCCCGCGGGGCCGGAGAAGAACACGTCCTTGAACGCGCGCAGGGACAGTGCGCCGGCGAGACGGTTGACGGTGAGGTACCAGCGCCACAGGAACGCCGGGTCCGCTGCGAAGCGGTAGTCGTCGCTGGTGCGGATCGCCACGACGTTCGGCAGCGATGCTGCGAACACGAAGTCGGCCGGTGTGGCCATGCACCAGATCAGCCCGAGGCCGGTGTCGCCGGCGTGGCGATCGAGGGCCCGCTGCCAGTCGGCCGCTCGACCGGGGGCCTCGCGCAACGCGCGCACCCCGAACCAGTACATCAGCATCCAGTCCTGCTCGATGGCGCACAGACCCCAGCGGACGGCGTCGTCGAACCAGCGGCGGAAGAACTCGGGATCCTGTGGTTGGGCGGCGAGCGCGTCGACCCACCACTCCCCTGCGCCTACGTACGGCGACGACGGCGAGATGTGTCGCGAGTGGATCACGAGCGGCGGACGGGCCAGCCGGTCCGCGAACGCGTCGAGGCCACCCTCGTCGTATGCGTCGGCCCGGGGCGTCCAGGTGGCCATGCCCGAGGGCGGCACTTCCTCCGGATAGCCGATCTCGGCGATCGGCCGCAGCACCTCGTGCGGATACGCCCACGAGTCCAGTTCGACGGCGCGGACGGGCACGCCGGCGTCGCGCAGCCGTTCCACCGCGGTGGCGACGGAATCGCCGATCGTGCGGCCGGGCTCGGTGCGGTACCAGTACGCCGCACCGTTGTCGGTCCAGTACGAGAGATGCGACGTGATCGGGTTGGACGCGGCGGGTCGCGCCTGCACGGGTTCGAGGTCGGCCGACCATGCGGCGAACGCGGCCGACGCATCATCCGCCTCGTAGATGCCGACGGTGGTGGCGAAGCCGGCCGGCACCCCATCGAGGTCGCCGTGCCAACCCCAACGAAGCCGGCCGTCGCGCACCGCCACGATCTGCTCGTGCACGTTCGTCAGCGGGGCGATCAGCGTGGTGCGGCCGGCGGTACGCACCAGCAGCACGCCGACAGCGGACGGCGAGTGCAGGTTGTGCGCCGGATGGAAGTCGAAGTCGAGCGCCGCACCCGCCGTCACCGGCAGGGCGAACTGGGTGAATGCGAACCCGAGGTACTCGGCGTCGGGATCGTCGACGACGAGCGGCACCGACACCCGTTGCGTCGAGAACCAGCCGGACGCGAGCCCGCCGAGGTCCTCCGCGGCGCGCAACGTCAGCCGCTGACCATCGCTGGACAGCTGTACTCCGTCGGGGGCGTCGAGATCGCCGAGTCGAACCTGCATGGCGCGGACGATACGCGGCGCGAGGTCAGTCGACGAGCCTCAGCCCGCCGGGCACGATGCTCGGCTCGGCCTGCGGCAGCTCGACCATGAACTCGGTGCGGTGCGCCGGGAAGATGAACTCACTGAGCAGGATCGGCCGGCCGTCGACCGTCGTCGTGAGGCGTTCGCAGCGCAGCACCGGGCTGCCGACCGGGATCTGCAGCAGTTCGGCGTCACCCGCGTCGGCCGCAGCCGCGCCGATGGTCTGCACCGCGCCACGCAACTGGGCGCCCAACAGTTCGTAGAACGGCTTGCGCTCGACGTCGCGACGGCTGAGGTGCTGGCCGGCGTCGGCCGGGCACCACACGGTGACGACCGCGAACGGTGCCCGGTCGGCGAGGTTCACGCGCTTCACGCGCAACACCTGATCGGTGTGCAGCTTGCCGGCGACGTGGGCCGGCGCGGCGACGAACGCGAACTCGAGGATCTGCCGTTCCGCCACGAGGCCACGGGATTCGAGCTGCGACTCGATGGTCTCCAGCGTGCCGAGTCGCTGCTGCAGCGGCGCGGTGGTGACGAACCACCCGAAGCCCTGACGGCTCTCGAGGACGCCCTCATCGCGAAGGGTCTCGAGCGCGCGCCGGATGGTGACCCGACTGACGCCGAACTCCGCCGAGAGGTCGCTCTCGCTGGGCAGCACGTGGCCGGCGCCCTCGTCGTGCAGCCGGCCACGCAACGTCTGTGCGATCTCCTGGTAGCGAATCGTGCGCATTTCCCCTCCGCGGCAACTTGTATTATGCTTGTCTACATCAGTCGCCGATGCAAGGGGAAACACCCATGACCGTCACCGCAGGAACGCCGATCGAACTGGTGGAGGGTGTGTACGCCACGCTCCCGGAGCGCGCCGCCAAGGGTCGCGAACGGTTCGGCCGCCCGCTGACCCTCACCGAGAAGATCCTCCTCAACCATCTCGACGACCCCAACGAAGCCATCGAGCGCGGCGGCACCTACAACGACTTCCGCCCCGACCGCGTCGCCATGCAGGACGCCACCGCGCAGATGGCACTGCTGCAGTTCATGACCGCCGGCCTGCCCACGACGGCCGTGCCCAGCACCGTGCACTGCGACCACCTGATCTCCGCCAAGGTCGGCGCCACGATCGACCTCGGCGTCGCCATCGACACCAACCGCGAGGTCTACGACTTCCTCCGCTCGGTGAGCGCCAAGTACGGCATCGGCTTCTGGGGCCCCGGCAGCGGCATCATCCATCAGGTCGTGCTCGAGAACTACGCGTTCCCGGGCGGCATGATGATCGGCACCGACAGCCACACCCCCAACGCCGGCGGCCTGGGCATGGTGGCCATCGGCGTGGGCGGCGCCGACGCGGTGGACGTGATGACCGGCTTCCCGTTCAACGTGCGCTGGCCGAAGGTGATCGGCGTGAAGCTGACCGGATCGCTGAGCGGCTGGAGCAGCCCCAAGGACGTGATCCTCGAGGTGGCCCGCGTGCTCACCGTCGAGGGTGGCACCGGCGCCATCGTCGAATACTTCGGCCCCGGCGCCGACAGCATCTCGGCCACCGGCAAGGCCACCATCTGCAACATGGGCGCCGAGATCGGCGCCACCTGCAGCCTCTTCGGCTACGACCACAACATGGCGATGTACCTGAAGGCGACCGGCCGCGAGGCCATCGCCGACGCCGCCGACAAGGTGGCCGACGACCTGCGCCCCGACGACGGCGCACAGTACGACCAGCTGATCGAGATCGACCTCGACCAGCTGAAGCCGCTGATCAACGGCCCGCACTCGCCCGACCGCGCCAACCGCGTCGGCGAGCAGGTGGGCGCCGAGGCCCGCGCCAACAGCTGGCCGCTCGAGATCAGCTCGGCGCTGATCGGCAGCTGCACCAACAGCTCGTACGAGGACATCACCCGCGCCGCGTCGATCGCCCGTCAGGCGGCCGCCCGCGGCTTGAAGGTGAAGACCGAACTGCTGGTCACCCCCGGCTCCGAGCAGACCCGCGCCACCATCGAGCGCGACGGCCTCATCGCCGACCTCGAGGCGATCGGCGCCACGGTGCTGGCCAACGCGTGCGGCCCGTGCATCGGCCAGTGGGACCGTCCGGCCAGCGCGAACGGCGTGCCGAACACCATCGTCAACTCGTTCAACCGCAACTTCCCGAAGCGCAACGACGGCTCGGCCAACACGCTGAGCTTCGTCACGTCGCCCGACACGGTCGTGGCGCTCGCGCTGGCCGGCCGCCTGGACTTCGACCCGACGACCGACACGATCACGGCGCCCGACGGCTCCGACGTGACGTTGGAAGCTCCGGTCGGCGAGGTGCTGCCCGACAAGGGCTACGACCCCGGCCAGAACACGTTCACGGCCCCGCCGGTCGACGGCAGTGGTGTGTCGGTGGAGGTCTCCCCCACGAGCGATCGCCTGCAGCTGCTCGAGCCGTTCCCGGCCTGGGACGGCAAGGACTACCTCGGCCTGCCGGTGCTGATGAAGGCCAAGGGCAAGTGCACCACCGACCACATCTCGGCGGCCGGCAAGTGGCTCACGTACCGCGGCCACCTGGAGAACATCTCGGGCAACCTGTTCCTCGGCGCGATCAACGCCTACGGCGACCAGTACGAAGCCGGCCACGGCAAGAGCGTGCTGGACGGCAGCGTCGACACCTACCCGAATCTCGCCAAGCAGTACAGCGAGGCCGGCATCCGCTGGGTGGCCATCGGCGACCGCAACTACGGCGAGGGTTCGAGCCGCGAGCACGCGGCGATGGAGCCCCGCTTCCGTGGGGGCGTGGTGATCATCACCCGCAGCTTCGCTCGCATCCACGAGACCAACCTGAAGAAGCAGGGCCTCGTGCCGCTGACCTTCGCCGACCCGGACACGTACGAACTGATCGGCGAGGACGACCGCATCAACGTGCTCGACCTGCCGCCGGTGCCGGGCAAGAACGTGCGCTGTCAGATCGTCAAGCCCGACGGCTCGACGGTCGACTTCGAGGCGAAGCACACGTTCAGCGACGAGCAGGTGGAGTGGTTCAAGGCCGGCTCGGCCCTGAACGTCGTCCGCCGCAAGGTGGCCGAGGGCGCCAAGTGATGGATGCCACGACGGCGTTGCGCACCAACGGTGCCGTCCGCGGGTTCACCGCCGACCCGGTGAGCGACGCCGTCGTGGCGGAACTCCTCGACGACGCGCGCTTCGCGCCCAGCGGCGGCAACCAGCAGCCGTGGCGCGTCGCCGTGGTGAAGTCGGCCGACGTGCGCGCAGCGATGGCAGGCCTGATGCGTCCCGTGTGGGAGGAGTACATGGGGGCGCAGCGCGCCGGCAAGCGGGCGTTCGCGTTCGGGAAATCCACCGGTGACGAGCCGGCGGCAGTGCCCAACGGCTTGATCGACGACATCCAGTCGGTGCCGGTGGTGCTGGCGATCGCCGCCGATCTGAACAAGATCGCGATCATGGACGGCAACGCCGAGCACCGCCCGCCGGTGGTCGGCGGGGCGAGCATCTACCCCTTCTGCTGGAGCATCCTGCTCGCGGCCAAGGCCCGCGGGCTGGGCGGCGTGCTGACCACGTTCCTGTCCCGGGCCGAGGCGCAGGCTGCGCCGGTGCTCGGGCTGCCGCAGGACCACGCACTGGTGGCGACGATCTTCCTCGGCGTCCCCACCCACCAGAACACCAAGCTGAAGCGCAACCCGGTCGAGTCGTTCACCACCGTCGACCGCTTCGACGGCCCCCCGCTCCAGCCCTGACACTTCCCAGGAAGCGAGACCAACGGCCGCGCTGTCAGGCCTTCTTGCGCCGAAAGCAAGAAAGCCTGCTCACGGTCGCTCGACGCCCATCGAGAGGTGCTGTGCGGTCACGGTGTCTCCGGCGGGTCAGCGGGTGACCTGGAAGCCGGTCACTCCTTCGGGCGGTTCCTCGGTGAGGTCGACGGAGGTGACCTCGGCGCGCGGTGGGCCGAGGCGGCACCACGCGGCCATCTGACTGACGGGCTGGTCCTCCCCTTCGAACACCGCCTCGACGGTGCCGTCCGAGCGATTGCGCACCCAGCCGGCGACGCCGAGCTCGTCGGCGCGCCGACGGCACGACTCACGGAACCAGACCCCCTGCACCGTCCCGTGCACCACCACGCGAATTCGGATCATCGCCGAACATTCTCGCGCCTAGCGTCGACGGTCATGACCGCCCGCCCGGAACCGCCGCCGCAGCCCGACGAGCGCACGGCGCTCGAGTCCTTCCTCGACTACTTCCGCGCCACGCTGCGGTGGAAGGCCGACGGACTGACCGACGAGCAGGCCCGCGCCGCCACGGTCGAGCCCAGCATCATGAGCATCGCCGGGCTCCTGCGACACATGGCCGAGGTGGAACGCCACTGGTTCCAGATGTACCTGCGCGGCGACGCCGAGAACCGGCTGTTCTGGCACCTCGGTCCTGACGCCGACTTCGAGGTACCCGACGACGTCACCCTCGCCGAGTGCCTGGCGGTCTACGACGCCGAGATCGCGAACTCCCAGGAGATCGCCGCCCGGTACTCCCTCGACGACCTGGCGGCACTGAACGACCGCGACCGCGGCTTCGACGGCGATTGGCAGCCGAACCTGCGCTGGATCATGGTGCACATGATCGAGGAGTACGCGCGGCACGCCGGCCACGCCGACCTGATCCGCGAACGGATCGACGGCGTGACCGGCGACTGAGCTCCGCGGACGTAATCTCGCCGGCATGCGCGTCGGCCTGATCATCTTCCCCACGGACAAGGGCATCCAGCCCGTCGAACTCGGCAAGGAGGCCGAAGCCCGCGGCTTCGACAGCCTCTGGTTCCCCGAGCACTCGCACATCCCGGTCAGCCGGCGCACCCCCTGGGGCGGCCGCGAGGGTGCACCGCCGCTGCCCGAGGAGTACTGGCGCACGCACGACCAGTTCGTCGCTCTCGCCGCGATCGCCGGGGCCACCACCACGCTGAAGCTCGGCACGGGCATCTGCCTCGTCGCGCAGCGCGACCCGATCTGGCTGGCGAAGGAGGTCGCATCGCTCGACACCATCTCCAATGGCCGGTTCCTCTTCGGCATCGGCTACGGCTGGAACCACGAGGAGATGGAGAGCCACGGCACCGACATCCGCCGCCGCCGCAAGCTGGTGCGCGAGAAGGTCCTCGCGATGAAGGAGCTCTGGACACAGGACGAGGCCGAGTACCACGGCGAGTTCGTCAACTTCGAGAAGAGCTGGAGCTGGCCGAAGCCGGTGCAGCGCCCTCATCCGCCGATCATCATCGGGGCGTCGCCCACCGAACTGCACTTCCGTCACATCGTCGAGTACGGCGATGCGTGGATGCCGATCGAGGGCCGCTTCCCGGTCGACGACAAGTGGGTGGAGCTGCAGCAGGCAGCCGCCGACGCGGGGCGCGACCCCGCCACCCTGCAACTCGGCGTGTTCGGTGCGCGGCCCGACGCGGCGCACCTCGAGCACCTGCGCGAGATCGGCACGTCGTTCGTGGCACTCGGGCTGCCGCCGCTCGACCGCGACGCCGCGCTCGAGACGCTCGACCGCTACGCGCCGCTCGTGGCGCAGTTCAACGGCTGACCCAATCCGCCGCACATCGCCGCACGCGCCGCGCGTGCCGTTCTAGGGTTTCCGTCCGTGACCACGACCAGCCGCCGCCTGCGCACCGTGCCCGGCCTGCTCGCCGCGGCCGTGGGCCTGTTGCTGCTGCTCCCCCTGTGGCTGCCGCTCGCTGCGCTGTTCGACCTGGTCCGCGCTCGCTTCCGCCTGCCCACGGTGCGCCTGCTGTCGTTCGGCCTGTGTTGGTCGTGGCTGGAGACCGTCGGGGTCACGGCCGCCTTCGGCCTGTGGTTGGTGGGTCGCTCCGGTGACGAGCGACGGCACTTCGGGCTGCAGCGCTGGTGGGCCGCGCAGCTGATGAACGCGCTGCGCATCACCACCGGTGTGCGCATCGAGGCCGCCGACGCCGACTGCCTGTCCCCCGGCCCCGCCGTCATGCTCTGCCGCCACGCCAGCCTGGCCGACTCGCTGGTGAGCGCGTGGGTGATCACCTCGAAGGCTCGGATGAACCCGCGCTACGTACTGAAGAAGGAATTGCTCTTCGACCCGTGCCTCGACATCGTCGGCAACCGGTTGCCCAACCACTTCCTCGACCGCGAAGCGCCCGACTCGGCGGTGGAACTGGCGAAGCTGACGGCCCTGTCGTCGGGCCTGCGCGCCGACGAGATCGCAGTGATCTTCCCCGAGGGCACCCGCTCGGCACCCAAGAAGCGTGCCCGCGCGCTGGAGAAGATCGCCGAACGCGACCCCGAGCGCGCCGAGCGCTTGGCAGGCCTGCAGCACCTGCTGCCCCCACGCCCGGCCGGCTCGCTGGCGCTGATCGACGGCTGCCCGGCGGCGGACGTCGTGATCGCGTGGCACGTCGGCTTCGACGGGCTCGACACGTTCGGTGGCATCCTCCGCCATCTCGCCCGGCGCCCGGCGCCGGTGCGCTTCCACGCCCGGCGCGTCCCGCGCGCCGACGTCCCCACGGGCGACGCGTACACGCGTTGGCTCGACGACCAATGGGTGCGCGCCGACGCCGACGTGCACCTGCTTCTCCACCCCGAAGGAACCCGATGAGTGCCGTAGCCACCGCCATGACGTCCGCCGCAGTGGCGATCGTCGCCCTCATGCTGCTCACGTGGCTGCTCAGCCTGGTGCTGCGCAACGCGTCGATCGTCGACATCGTCTGGGGCTTCGGCTTCGTGATGGTCGCGTGGGTCGTGCGCCTGCGCGTCGACGGCCTCGATGCCCGCCAGAACCTGTTGGTGGCGATGACCACCATCTGGGGCCTGCGGTTGGCGATCTATTTGTTCTGGCGCAACCACGGCAAGGGCGAGGACTACCGCTACAAGGCGATGCGCAAGCACTGGGGCCCGCGCTTCGGCCTGATCAGCCTCGGCACCGTGTTCGGCCTGCAGGGCGTGTTGATGTTCCTCGTCTCGCTGCCGGTGCAACTGGGCCAGACCCGTGCGACTCCCGATCTCGGCGTGCTCGCCTACCTCGGCGTCGCGGTGTGGCTGCTCGGCCTGTTCTTCGAAGTGGTCGGCGACGCGCAGCTGGCCCGCTTCAAGGCCGACCCCGCCAACCAGGGCAAGGTGATGAACCGTGGCCTGTGGAAGTACACCCGCCACCCGAACTACTTCGGCGACGCGTGCGTCTGGTGGGGCATCGCCCTGGTGGCGGCCGAGACCGGCGTGGGCGCGTGGGGCTTCATCGGCGCCGTCGTGATGACCATCCTGCTGCGCCGGGTGAGCGGCGTGGTGCTGCTGGAGAAGAGCCTCAGCAAGCGCAAGGAGGGCTACGCCGAGTACGTCGCCCGCACCAGCGCGTTCGTGCCGCGGCCGCCGAAGAAGGCCTAGTCCGTGCCGGGGCGACGGCGCGACTCGTTCGAGCCGTCGCCCTTCGCCCCGGACGGCATCGCGAGCGCGATCTCCTCCGCCGTGGGTTCACGGGACTCGCGCGCCTCGGGCGGCAGCAGCGCCATGATCGCCTTCATGATCTTCTTCGTGTCGGCGTCGGCACTCTTGCGGTTCAGCGAGACGGGCTCGCCGACGGTCACCGTGACCAGCGGCGGATTGACGACGTTCAGCACGTTCGGCACCCGGGCCGAGCGCGGCCACACCTTCTCGGTGCCCCACAGACCGACAGGGATGACGGGCGCACCGCTCATCGCGGCCAACCGTGCGGCACCCCAGCGGCCCTTCAGCTTCGGGTCGTAGAACGCACGGCCGCGCGGGATGGTGCCCTGCGGCATGATCGCCACCAGGTCGCCCGCTGCGAGTGCATCGGCCGCAGCCTGCAGCGGCGCGTCGCTGCCGGTGCCACGCTCGACACGGATGCCGCCCATCGCCGAGGCGAACTGGCCGACGACCGGCGCGTCGAACACCTCCTTCTTCCCGAGGAAGCGGACGGTGCGGTCGGTGCGACCGATGGTCATGCCGATGGCGATCGGGTCGAAGTAGCTGCGATGGTTGCCGACGATGATCGCCGGCCCGTTCGAGGGGATGTGCTCGATGCCGGTGATGTGGAACTTGGCGTACGGGAACAGCAGCGGGTGCGTGAAGCTGAGCGCGAGGCGCTGGATCTCCATGTTCACGACCGGGATGCGCGCCATCGACGACACGTCGCCGGCGAGATCCTTCGCGCCCGAGAGGTCGAGGGTGGGCCAACGGCGGGCGGCAGCCATCAGCGCCATCCGCGGATCGGGGTTCACCACGAACGGGTTGCCGACGGCGGACAGCAGTGGCGTGTCGTACACGCTGTCGCTGTAGGCGAAGCTGTCCTTCAGGTCGACACCGTGGCGACTCGCCCACTCGGCGACGGCGGCCAGCTTGCCGGCGCTCCACACGAACGGACCGTCGAGCGTGCCGTCGTAGGTGCCGTCGGCGTTGACGCCGTAGCGAGTGGCGACCACGTCGTCGAGCCCGAGCAGGTCGGCCAGCGGCTTCACCAGGTCGTACGGCGTGGTGGTGGCCAGCACGATCGGGCGGCCGGCCGCACGGTGCTCGTCGAACAGCGGTGCGGCCAATGGCTGCACCATCGCGGCCAGCGCCTCGGCCGCGCCGTCGGCGGCAGCCTGCACCACGGAACGTGACCGCCCCTTGGCCAGCGTCACCGCCTGGCGGGCCAGCGCCATGCTCGGCAGCGTCTCGCCCACAGTGTTGAACAGCTTGTACAGCAACCCCTCGCCAGGGATCGAGCGGCTGACCAGCCCGGCCTCGCGCATCGCCTTCGAGAACACCTCGCCGGACGCCCCCGCGAGCAGCGTGCGGTCCAGATCGAAGAAGGCAGCACCCGTCCCTGAGGTCATGACCGCACACTACGGGAAAAACGGGAAAGGCCCCGCTTGGGGGAAGCGGGGCCTCTCAACCTTCGAACCCGTGGTTGGGGGAACCACTGATTGGGTTCTTGTCGAGCGAGCCCTTGGGGGCGGACTCACTTCGATCAACATGTGAAAGTATGCACGTGAACAAATGATCTTTCAAGTTGTTATGAAAGATAGTTGCTATCGTTTCTAGCGATGGATCTCCGGCAGCTCACCACCCTGGTCGCGATCGCCGACCACGGGTCGTTCTCCGCCGCTGCCCGAGCCCTCTACACGGTACAGAGCAACGTCAGCAGCCACATCGCCCGTCTGGAGAAGGAACTCGGCGTGACGCTGGTGGACCGCCAGCGCGGCGGATTGACCGACGACGGGGTCGTGGTGGTCGAGAAGGCCCGCCGGGTGCTGCACGAACTGGACGACATCACGGCGGAGATGGCCAGCCGCGGCGACGAGGTGCGCGGCGACACCCGCCTCGGCGTGCTCGGCACCACCGCCCGCTGGCTGCTCCCCCAGCTGCTCTCGCACCTCGCCCGCCAGCACCCCGGCGTGCACGTCACGGTGCACGAGGGCAACACCACCAACCTCATCCCCCGCCTCGTGTCGCAGCAGATCGATGCGGCCATCGTCCACCTGCCGGTGGATGATCCGGAAGTGACCGTCGAGCCACTGTTCGCCGAGGACCTGGTGCTGCTGGTGCACACCAAGCATCACCTGGCCGTCTACGACTCGGTGCCGCTCGCCGAACTGGCGCACGAGCCACTGATGCTGCCACCCACCGGTGCCGCGCTGCGCCGGGTGATCGACCGCGCTGCCAGCAGCTGCGGCGTCGAACTGCAGCCACAGGTGGAGATCGACGGCGTGCGCCTGCTCACCTCGCTGGCGTTCGAGGGCTTCGGCGCCGCCATCGTGCCCGCCACGTCCGTCCCGCGGTGGTTGAAGGGCGACTTCAAGCGCATCGCCGTGCCGGAACTCCCCCGCCGCGTCGTCGGGTGGGTGCAGCGCCGCCGGCCCACCCCCGGCACGCCCACCAAAGCGCTGCAGTCGGTGCTGCGCGACGTGGTCGCCAGCCAGGGTGTGAAACAGCCGGGCGTGTACGTCGGGCCAGAGGCGTTCCCGCTCGGCCGCTCTGTCTAGTCTCTGACGGATGCCCCACGTCACGCTGCGCAACAAGGTGCCCGGTTCCATCCGGGCCGACGTGCGCGACCTGGACGACCGCTCGGTGGTGTGGGTGGAGGTCGACGCCAGCGACCGCAAGGGGGCACTGTCGAGCGACTCGTCGTCGATGCTCGAGCACGCTGCCGTCGTCGCGCTCGCCGAGCGCCTGCCACTGGTGTGCGTGATGCGGTCGAGCGGTGCCGACATCGTCGAGGGTTTCGCCGCCCTCCACGGCTGGGGCCGCGCCGCGAAGGCGCTCGCCGACTGCTCGGGGGTGGTGCCGACGGTGTTCATCGTCGACGGCCCTGCCGTCTCGGGCCCCGCCCTGCTGCTCGGCCTGGCCGACCACGTGATCATGACCGAAGGCGCGTACGCGTTCGTGAGCGGCCCGACGATGGTGGCTGAATTCACCGGCGTGACGATGGACAACGACGAGCTCGGTGGTGCAGCCAGCCACGGCCGCTACACCGGCGCCACGACGCTGGTGGCCGGCGACCTGCCCGGCGCCGTCGAGCTGGCGGCGCAGCTGCTGGCCTACTTCCCTTCGCACAACGACGAGGAGCCGCCGCGCTGGCCCACCGACGACGAGATCGACCGGATGGTGCCCGAGGCCGGCGAGCTGATCCCGGCGTCGAGCACCGGCAGTTACGACGTGCGCGCCGTCATCCGTGCGCTGGCTGACGACGGCGAACTGCTCGAGCTGCGCCCGCGTTGGGCCGCGAACGTCGTCACGGCGCTCACCACCATCGGCGGCATGCCGGTGGGCGTGGTGGCCAACCAGCCACTCGCGTTGGCCGGCACGCTCGACATCCCGGCGTCGCAGAAGGCCGCACGATTCGTCGCCTGCTGTGACGCCTTCAACCTGCCGATCATCACGCTGGTCGACACGCCCGGCTTCTATCCCGGCAAGGACCTCGAGTGGCGGGGCATGATCCGCCACGGCGCACAGCTGGTGTTCGCCTACGGCCGGGCCAGCGTGCCACGCATCTGCGTGATCCTGCGCAAGAGCTACGGCGGCGCGTACATCGTCATGGACTCGAAGAAGATGGGCAACGACCTGTGCCTGGCGTGGCCGTGGGCCGAACTCGCCGTCATGGGCGCAGGCCAGGCGGCCGCCATCCTGCAGCGCCGTGCCACCCCGGAGGAGCGTGCCGAGTTCGAGGCCGACTACACCGAGCGGCTGCTCAACCCCTACGTCGCGGCCGAGCGCGGCTACGTCGACGCGGTCATCGAACCCGCCGAGACCCGGCGGATGATCGGTGCGGCACTGCTCGCCCTGCAGGACAAGCGCGAGCTGGTGCAGTCCCGCCCCCACGACAACACCCCGCTGTGATCGTCGGGCGCGGCACGGTTGGGTGTGTCGTGCCTGCTCGTGGGTAGTCTGCCGTTGCGGGGACAACAGCCCCATGCCCACAAACGTGTCGTCGAAGGGAAGAACATGCCCGACACCATCACCATCACCGATGACCGGACGGGGAAGACCGTCACGGTTCCGATCACCGACGGGGTCTTCCCGGCATCGGCGGTGCGTGAACTCGACCCGTCGCTGTTCATCTACGACCCGGCCTACATGCAGACCGCGGCGTGCAAGAGCAGCATCACGTACCTCGATGGCGATGCGGGCATCCTCCGCTACCGCGGCTACCCGATCGAGCAGCTGGCCGAGAAGAGCACCTACCTCGAGG
>JBMOGW010000030.1:0-21293 GCA_049318165.1 Ilumatobacteraceae bacterium | reverse complement strand
CGCGGCGTTGCGGGCGCGGGCGGCGTCGACCTGTAGCTGCGCTGCGGCGGCGCGCACCCAGACGGCCATCGCGACGACCAGCAGCCCGAAGATGCTCAGCTGAGCGGCGCGGGTGAGGAAGATGCCGAGCGCGTCACGGTTCCAGTCGAGTTGCAGCGTGAGGATGTCGTCGCCCTGCTTCGGGGAGAACGATCGCAGGAACGACCCGACGACGCCGGCCACGACGATCGCCCAACCGGCCCAGAAGAGCGGCTTCCAGATGCGCTGGGCGCGGTCTGCCACAGCGACCGCACGCGGCACCGGCCGGTACCACTCCGGCACCGAGTCCGGCGCGAGATCCGGCACGAGGCCGGTTCCGGGATCGACGGCCACCTCAGGCCTCGGTCTCGTCCGCATCGGCCATCACGATGTCGACGTCGAGCCGAGCGGCGGCGATCTGCACGACGTACGACAGGCCGAACACGATGCCCGCGAACGCGAGCGGCGTGGCCACCGACTGCAGGAACTGCCCCCACTGCTGACGGCCCCCGAGCCCACCCGACCCGAGCGGCGAGTCGGCAGCGTTCTGGAAGAAGATCAACAGCACCAGGCCGAGGATCGCCGCTGCTGCCGACACCGCGGCGACGACGCGCAGGATCACCACGCCCACCCTCGCCGCGTCGGCCACCTCGATGGCCGAGACCAGGCGCCGTTCCCACGGCGTGAACTTCGCGGGCTTTTCGCCGGGTCCGTCGGCTTCGATCTGGATGATGTCGCTGTCGTCGCTCATGGGCGGCAGTCTGGTGCATCCGCGCGCCGCCCACGGACGACCGGAGCCGATGGAAACCTTGGGCCGAAGGTCCCTTTCCCGTCGCGGCCGGACTCTCTATGTTCCGATTCATGCGCTGCGACGCCTGCATCTTCTTCGACCGGGACTGGCTCACCGGCGCCGGCCAGGGTTCGTGCCACCGGCCCGTCACCGACTGGGCGAACGACGGCGAACCCATCCGCCTCGACGCCGACCGTCACCCGGCCTGCGAAGCCCATCAGGCGGCCTGAGCTGCCACCCGGCCGGCGGCCGGCGTGTCAGGGGACGATGTTGAAGCTCGACAGCACCGGACGGCCGCTGCGCACGAGGATGCGGGTGACCGATGCCTGGTCCACCCAACTGCGCGAGGCGATACCGACGTCGACACCGAGCGCCCAGGCCATCGCGGCCTTCACCGGCGTGGCGTGCGTGACCACCACGATGTGGCGTTCCTCCGCCTCGGCCGCCAGGTCTTCCAGCGCGGCGATCACGCGAGCACTCATCGCCTGCAGGCTCTCACCGCCCTCGGGGGCATAGTCCAGTTCGGTCACCCAACGCCGCCACATCTCCTGCGGAAGGTCGGCAATGCGGTGGCCTTCGAACGGGCCGTAGTCCACCTCACGCAGGCGCTCGTCCACCGTCGGTTCGAGACCGAAGACGCTCGCCGTCTGGCGGGCGCGAGCGAGCGGCGAGCAGACCACACGGTCGATGTCGCGCACGATGACCGGCAGCTTGGCGGCCTGCTGCAGCC
Source organism: Ilumatobacteraceae bacterium (assembly GCA_049318165.1). Classification (GTDB taxonomy): domain Bacteria; phylum Actinomycetota; class Acidimicrobiia; order Acidimicrobiales; family Ilumatobacteraceae; genus UBA668. Next base: position 19,755 of record JBMOGW010000030.1, on the reverse strand, counting down.
CCACCTCGTCCAGCGGCAAGTCGAGCGTCCCTTGCAGGCGACCGCCGGCATTGGCCTCGGTACGCGCGTGACGGACGATGGACAGCACCATGGCAGTAGATCACACCTTGCCGTCACGGGCCGCGATCGGCCCGAAGTCGGTGAGCTGCCCCGTGCGCACGAGTTGCGTGCGGCGGTCGGCGTCGGCCAGACCGAAGCGCCGGTAGGCCCACACCAGCATCGCCGCGCCGGCGGCCTCCATCAACAGGTTCAGCCACAGGGCACGCTCGAGCGACGGCACCTGCACATCGCCCCAGTCGCCGCTGAACGGCCACCAGAACACCTCGGTACTGGCGAAGGCGCCGTCGAACACCAGGTGCAGCAGCATGCCGATCGGCAACCCGAGCAGCAGCCGGCGGATCGGCTTCCGACCGGCGGTCACCAGCATCACGAGCGCAAGCGCACCCACCGCGATGGTCAGGCTGTGGGCCCAGCGGGCCTGCCCGGCAGGCACGTCGACGATGTCGGGCAGGAGTGCCCCGACCAGCAGCAGGCGGTAGTCGAAGCGCGGGTCGGTGAACACGTACCAGACCGTGACGAGCGCGGTGCCGAGGAACCAGAGCAGCATCGCGTCAGCGGACCAGGTAGCGACCGCACTGCGGGCACTCGGGCAGAGCGCCCTCCGGCACGCCGCGCACGGTGTCCATCTCGGCCGGCGACAGGTCCATGTGGCACCCGTGACAGCGGTGGCCCTCGAGCCGGGCGATCGCCACGCCGTCGAAGTGCTGCCGGGCACGGTCGTACGCGGCGAGTTCGGTGTCGGTCATCGCCGAGGCGGCCTCGGGGCGACGGGCGCGCAGGTCGGCCTCCTCGGCATCGAGCGCCGCCGTGGCAGCCTGCAACTCGGTCTCGGTCGCGGCGGCCACACCCTCCAGCACCGGTAGCACCTCAGCGAGCGCAGCCAACTCGGACTCCCCCGCAGCATGTTCGTCGAGCGCGAGCAACTCCTGCTCGTCCTGTTCGTCACGCTGACCGTTGAGCGTGGCGATCTGGTGCATCAACGCCTCGGCTTCGCGGGGCGCGATCACCGTCTTCAGCTGCGCTTCCAGTCGGGTCCGCTTGCGGGTGATGTCCTCCGACACGTGCTCGGCCGCCTCGATGGCGGCCAGGGCGCCGTCGATGCGTGCCTGGGCGACAGCCATCTTCGCCCGGTGCTCGTCCACCGCGGCGACGGCCGCCTTGTGCGCCACGAGCTCGGGCAGGCGGGGCCGCCGGTTGGCGACTGCGGTGAGTGCGGTGTCGATGTCTTGGAGGGCGAGCAGTGAGGCGGCGTTCATGGTTGCCCCTGCTCTACCACAACCCCGGGCAGGCCCTGGCCACAGACGTAGACGAGCGTACGAAGGGCGGTGGACGGCATGGGGGCGCGCGGGTCGAGCACGTTGTCGGGAACGAGTGTGTCGCTGGTGATCTGCACCACGACGGCGGGCGGCTGCGTGGTCGGGGGCGGCGTCGCCGGCGCCGAGCCGGAAGCCGGGGCGGTCGTCGCGACCGCAGGCGACACCGTGGTGGTCGCGCCGCCGTCGGGCGGCGGAGTCGTGCCGCTGACGAGGCGAGCGAGGCACTCCTCCCCCGGCACGTAGATTCGCGCCGCCGGGCGGGTCGACGCCGGAGGCGGCGGGAAGTCGACCACGGGCAGGCCGAAGTGCGCAGCTTCCATGTACTGGCCCCAGATGCGCGACGGGTAGTCGGCACCCTGCACCTTGCCGTTGCGGCCCATCTCCGCAGCGAATTCGGGGATCCCGTTCATCGGCGTGTAGCCGTTCGGGTCGCCCACCCACACGGCAGTGGTGAACTGCGGTGTACCACCGACGAACCACGCGTTGGTGTTCTCGAACTGGGTGCCCGTCTTCCCTGCAGCGGGGCGGGAGAAGTTGCGCAGGTTGCGCGAGCCGGTGCCGTAACGGATGACGCCCTTGAGCGTGTCGGCGGTGCTCAACGCGGCATCCGGGTCGAGTGCCTGCACGCCTGGATCCTGGTGTGTGTAGAAGCGCTTGCCGTCGGGACCATCGATGAACTGCACGTAGTACGGGTCGTGGTGCAGTCCGTTGTTGAGGATGGTCTGCATGCCGGAGGCCATGTCCATCGGCGACAGCGCGTTGTTGCCGGTCGCCGTGAGCGGGAGCGGCTGGAACGGCTCGTGGTCCTTGGTCGACTGGCCCTGGTAGAAGTACGCGGAACGCGCGATGCGGTACACCGAGTCGACGACGCGGTGCAGACCGATGGCGTAGCTCAGGCGGATGAAGCCGCAGTCGGTCGAGTTCCAGGTGTTCGGCCCGTTCAACGGGCCGATGTTGCCGGGCGATTTCACCACGGTCTTGATGCTGGGTTTGCCGTCGGTGAAGTCGGGCACGGTGCACGGCGGCGGGCCGTTCACCCAGTCGGTCTCCTGCGCCCCTGCCTGGTAGCCGGCAGCGAGGATGAACGCCTTGATGGCCGAGCCGGTCTGGCGTGGCACGAGCGCCATGTTGACCTCGCCACCGGGCTCGTTCGGCCGCAGCCCGCGGCCACCGACCATCGCGCGAATCGCGCCGGAGGCGGTGTCGAGCGACACGAGGGCCGCGTCGAAGCCGACGGTGTTCGGCGGCAGGATGCTGCGCGACACCTCTGCCTGCTCCTGCAGCGCCGGGTCGAGCGTCGTGTGGATCTGCAGGCCACCGCGATACAGCAGGTTGGCACGCTCCTGCTCGGTGGCGCCGAGGATGTTCGATCGGGTCAACAGGTAGTCGCGCAGTGCCGTGGTGAAGTACGTCGGCTTGGTGGTCAGTGTGGCGATGGTGCGCACCCGCGCCGGGATCGGCCAGGTCGTGGCGAGTTCCTTCGCCTGCTCGGGCGTCACCATCCCGACCGCGGCGAGGCGTTCGGTCACCTGTGTGAAACGGCGGCGTGATGGCTCGGGGTTGTTGATCGGGTCGTAGCCCGACGGCGAGCGCACGAGGCCGGCGAGGAAGGCACCCTCCACCATCGTCAACTGTTCGACATTCTTGCCGAAGTACACCTCGGCGGCGGCCGCCAGCCCGTAGGCGTTGTTGCCGAAGAACACGGTGTTCAGGTACCGCTCGAGGATCTCGTCCTTGGTCTTCTTCTTCTCGAGCATCGTGGCGTAGTGGGCCTGGAGCGCCTTGTAACGGCCATCGCGCGGGAGGCCGGCGAGGAAGTCGTTCTTCACGACCTGCTGGGTGATCGTGCTGGCGCCCTGGGTCGGCGCGTCCGTGGCGAAGTTCGACAGCAGGGCGCGCATGAAGCCACGCAGGTTGACGCCCTGGTGTTGGTAGAAGCCGGTGTCCTCCACGGCGAGCAGTGCGTCGATCACCTCCGGGGGCACCTGCGACAGCTCGATGGGCTGGCTGTTCTCACGTTCGAACACCGCGATCACGTTGCTCGCCTTGTCGTACACGATGGTGCGTTGCGACAGCGGGGTGAAGTCGGGCAACTCGACCGCCGTTTCCTCGTGCGCGTTCGCGAGGCCCCACAGGCGCGGCGCGACGCCGAGCGTGACGCCCGTCAGCAGGAGGGCGCCGGCCGCGATCGTCGCGGCGAAACGGAGGGGCCAGGCCAAGCGATCCACGTCGCCCGTCACGCTAGTTGCGGACGGGCGGCCGGAGGCATCACCACGTCGCCACACCTCCTACGATGCCCGACATGACCGCCACCGTGACCAATCGCCCGTTCCGCTTCGGCATCCAGGCCTCGAGCGCCGCCACCCGAGCCGCGTGGAAGGAGATGGCCGTGCGGGCCGAGTCGCACGGCTACTCGACCGTCACGATGCCCGACCACTTCGGCGACCAGCTGGCACCCGTGCCGGCGATGCAGGCCGTCCTCGACGCGACCACCGAACTGCGCGTGTGCGCGCTCGTGTTCGACAACGACTACAAGCACCCGGCGATCCTCGCCAAGGAACTCGCCACCATGGACGTGCTGAGCGACGGCCGGATGGAGATCGGGCTCGGCGCCGGCTGGATGCGCACCGACTACGACCAGCTCGGCCTGCAGTACGACACGCCCGGCGTGCGCGTCGACCGCTTCCTCGAGGGCTTGGCGGTCATCCGCAAGTGCATGGAGCCGGGGGCGTTCTCGTTCCAGGGCACGCATTACACGATCACCGACTACGACGGCCTGCCCAAGCCGGTGCAGGCACGTCCGCCGGTGCTGATCGGCGGCGGCGGCAAGCGCGTCCTCGGCATCGCCGCACGAGAGGCCGACATCGTCGGCATCAACCCGAGCCTGCACGACGGCGAGATCAACGCCGGCACCTTCGGCGAAATGACGGCCGAGGCGACGATGGCGAAGCTCGACATCGTGAAGGCCGCAGCGGGCGACCGCTTGAGCGACATCGAACTGAACGTGCGCGCCTTCCTGGTGAACGTCACCGACGACGGTGCCGGCGCCCGCGAGCGTCTGGCCGGAGCGCTCGGTGTTCCGGCAGCGATGCTCGAGACGTCGCCGTTCTCGCTCATCGGGCCGCCCAGCGAGCTGATCGAACGGCTGCAGCAGCGTCGTGAGGAGATGGGCTTCTCGTACGTCATCGTCGGCCAGGAGGACGTCGACACGTTCGCCCCGGTGGTCGCCGCGCTGGCCGGCAAGTGACGGCCGCACCGCCGATCACGGTCGCGCTCCAGGGCGCCGGCATGATCGCCATGGCGCACGCCGCCTCGGCGCGCACGCTCGGCTACGAGCTCGTCGCAGTCGCGTCGCGCACGCCCGAACGCGCTGCGAACGTCGCCGCAATGTTCGGAGCGACGGCCGTCGCCTACGACGACCTGCCCGCAGGAGCAGACGTGGTGGCCATCGCCACTCCCCCGCAGTGCCACGCGGCGGACGCACTCCGGATGCTGGAGGCCGGCGCGGCGGTGCTGCTCGAGAAGCCGCTGTGCCGCACGCTGGACGAGGCCGATGCACTCGTCGCCGCTGCGGCGCGCCACCCGGGCAGGTTGTTGTACGCCGAGAACCTGGCGTACGCGCCGGTGGTGCAACGGATGGTCGCCCTGGCGCCACGCGTCGGCACCGCCACCCACCTGCAGGTGCGATCACTGCAGGGTCTGCCCGGCTGGGGGGCCTTCACCACCGACGAGTGGGGCGGCGGCGCACTGTTCGACCTGGGCGTCCACCCGCTGTCGATCGCCATGCTGTTGGCCAACGTGGTCGGTGAAGGCCGCGCCGTCGCGGTCAGTGCCACGTTGCGCGGTGGCGAGGGACACGACAGCGACGAGCACGGCGACGTGACGCTGCACTTCCGCAGCGGCTTCACCGCGCACGTGGTGTCCAGTTGGCAGGCGGGACCCGGCCCGGAGTGGGACGCGCAACTCGCGGGCGACCAGGGTGTGGTGCGCGCCGTGCTGTTCCCCGAGCTGTCACTCGAACTGAACGGCGATCCGGTGGCGCTACCGACCGCCACCAGCCAGCCGCCGGTGCTCGACCAGTTCGGGTACACGGGCCAGCTGCGCGCCCTCGTGGAGGACGCCGCAGCCGGCCGTGAACCGTTGATGAGCGCCGCGTTCGGACGAGAGGTGCTGCAGGTGGTGATGGCCGCCTACACCTCCGCCGGCCTCGGCGGCGAGATGGTGCCGCTGCCCTTCGAAGGGCCGCGGGACCGGACGCCCCTGCAACTGTGGCGGGGCGCCTGACGCGTCAGACGACGCGGACCTTCAGAGCTTCGTCGCCCTTGCGGCCGGCGCCGATCTCGAACTCGACGGTCTGCCCTTCCTCGAGCGACTTGTACCCGGAGCCGTCGATGTTCGAGAAGTGCACGAACACATCAGACCCCCCTTCACGGGAAATGAAGCCGTAGCCCTTCTGTGCGTTGAAGAACTTCACGGTGCCGATGGTCATTGCCTTCTCCACTTTCTTCGCCACCCACGTGGTGACGTCCGGCCAGGGTAGCCGGTCCCGCGGTGGCCGCGCAGCAGGTGGCTTTCGCCCCTGGCCGCTCGCGTGACGCGGACGCATCCTTGAGCCATGTTCACGGCAATGACCGATGCCGTGGCCGCCATCCGTCCGGTCGACACCCTGGCGGTGCCGCTCGGACCAGGCGTGCCCGGCGGGTTCCTCCATGCGCTCGGCGAGCGCGACGACTTCGAACAGCTGGAGGTGTTCGGCGCACTGCTGCCCGACCTGTACCAACTGTTCCTGCGCAGCGGCGTCCACTACCGCAGCGGGTTCTTCGGACCCGCCGAACGGTTCCTCCGCGACGCGGGCGCCTCTGTGGACTTCGTGCCCGCCGACTTCCGCCGTTTCGAGCCGGTACTCCACCACCTGAAGCCGCGGGTGATGGCGACATCGGCCGCAATGCCGGTGGACGGATGGGTGAGCCTCAGCGTGCACGCGGGCGCGTCGGTGGACGAACTGCACGCCGCCGGCGCCGACCCCGAGCGGCTGCTGGTCGTGGAGTGCAGCCCGCACTTCCCGCGCACCCACGGTCTCGAGCCGTCGCACATGCACCGCCTCCACGTCGACGAGATCGACCTCCTCGTCGAGAGCGACCGCCGGCCGCTCACCCTGGCCGACGCCGAGCCGACCGAGGCGGAGCGGTTGATCGCCGGCCACGCGATGCAGTTCATGGTGGACGGCTGCACCTTGCAGACCGGTATCGGCGGTATCCCGAGCCAGGTGGCGAAGCTGCTCGCCGAGAGCCCACTCGGCGACTTCGGCGTCCACTCGGAGATGTTCACCACCGGCTTGATGCACCTGCACCGAGCCGGGAAGGTGACCAACCGCAAGGGAGGCTGCTTCGACGGCGTGTCGGTGACGACCTTCGCGGCCGGCGTGCCCGAGTTGTACGAGTGGCTCGACGACAACCGCGACGTGCGCTTCCTGCCGGTGAAACTGGTGAACTCGCCGGAGCTGATCTCGATGAACCGGCACATGGTCACCATCAATGGCGCGTTGGCGGTCGATCTCGCCGGTCAGGTGATCGCCGACACCATCGGCGGCACGCAGTTCAGCGGGGTCGGCGGACACGAGGACTTCGTCAGCGGGCCGGGCCTGTCTGCCGACGGCCGCAGCCTGATCTGCCTGCCCTCGTCCAGCACCGTCCAGGGCCAACTGGTCACGCGCATCCTCCCGGCGTTGCCGGCAGGGTCGGTGGTCAGCACGCCACGCCATCAGGTGGACGTGGTGATCACCGAGTTCGGTGTCGCCGAACTGGCCGGCCGCACCATCCGCGAACGAGCGGTCGCGCTGGCTTCCATCGGCCACCCGGACGTGCGCGACGAGTTGCTCGCCGTGGCCGCTGCCTGGCCGAAGGACTGATCGCATCTGTTTCCAGTCGGTGACGACCGTGCGCGTCCCGGGTGTCGGGGGCGTCGTCGTTCCTAGGCTGCGCGGCGGTGCGCATCCTGCTGGTGTCCGACCTCCACTACTCACTGCCCCAGTTCGACTGGGTGGTGGCGCAGGCGCCCGCGTACGACCTCGTGGTGCTGGCCGGCGATCAACTCGACCTGGCGTCCCCCGTGCCGCTGGAGGCGCAGAGCGTGGTGGTGCTGCAGTACCTGCAGATGCTGCGCGAGACGGGCCGAGTGGCGGTGAGCAGCGGCAACCACGACCTCACCGGCCCCGACGCTGCGGGCGAACAGGCGGCGCTCTGGCTGGACGACGCGCGAGCACTGGGCGTGCCGACCGACGGGGCATCCATCCGCATCGACGACACGTTGGTGAGCATCTTCCCGTGGTGGGACGGCCCGGTCGGCAAGGAGGCGGTGGTCGCGCAGATGGCCGCCGACGAGGCCGTCCGCCCCGCACGTTGGATCTGGGTGTACCACTGGCCGCCGTTCGGTTCGCCGACGTGCTGGACCGGCCGCCGCCACTACGGCGACGAAGACCTCGGCCCGTGGATCGACCGCTTCCGGCCGGACATGGTGCTGACCGGCCACGTGCACGAACCGCCGTTCAAGCACGACGGCGCCTGGGCCGACCGCATCGGCGACACATGGGTGTTCAACCCCGGTCGGCAGATGGGTCCGGTGCCGACGCACATCGAGATCGATCTCGCCGCGTCGACCGCGAACTGGTGGTCGCTCGCCGGCGCAGAGGACATCGACCTCACCCTCCCCCAGGCACCCGAGCGCACCGCGGTCTGACGCACACCACAGCAGCGTCTGGCTACCGTGGCGCCATGTCCGATGTGCCCGCTCCCCGCCCGCCGCTGCCGCCGTTCGACGAAGCCGGGGCCCGTCAGAAGGTGCTGATGGCCGAAGCCGCGTGGAACACGAAGGACCCGGCGCGGGTTGCGGGCGCCTACACCGCCGATTCGGTGTGGCGGAACCGCAGCGAGTTCATCCAGGGCCGCGATCAGATCGTCGAGTTCCTCACCCGAAAGTGGGAACGCGAGCACGAGTACGTGTTGCGCAAGGACCTGTGGGCGTTCAGCGGCAACCACATCGCCGTGCGCTTCCAGTACGAGTGGCACGACGACGAGGGCCAGTGGTTCCGCTCGTACGGCAACGAGAACTGGGAGTTCGACGAGCACGGCTACATGGCGCGGCGCGAGGCGAGCATCAACGACGTGCCGATCGACGAATCCGAGCGCCGCATCCACGGGCCGCGGGCCGAGGGCGACACCAGCGGCATCCCGCTGCACTGACCGCCGACGGGCTCAGTAGTCCGGGTCGGGGTCGCGCGCCGAGCCGGGTCGGGCCGGGGGCGCCTGACGCTGCGCCAACTGCTGCAGCACCTCGCCCACCATCGACAGCCCAGGCGAGTCGCCGTACTGGTGCCGAAGATCGGCAAGGTAGGTGGTGACGAACGCCAGGCGCTCGGCAAGGCCCTGCGCCACGAGTCGCAGCACCGCAGGGTCGGACTCGAGGAACGCAGCGCCGTCCTCGGCGTGGCGCAGCACGGTGGGCGCCGTGGCCACGACCGAGGCCGAGTGCCGACCGCCGGTGAGCGTCGACATCTCGCCGATCAGCGCGCCGGGGTGCGTGATGGTGTTGACCGCGATGTCGCCCTTGCGCACCTCGAGGCTGCCGGACACGAGCACCCACACCTGGCCGCCGTCACCGCCTTCCGTCACCACGGACGCCCCGACCGGCAGGTGGACCTCCGGCAGATGCGCCGACAACTTGACCAAATCAGGCACACAGCGATCGTAGGGCCGCGCCGATGAACGGAATGTGACGAATCGGTACGGTCCCACGATTACGCTCACCCGCGTGACAGACGCTCCCGCCGGCCTCGACGTCGCCGCGGGCGCCTCGTCACCTCGGCCGCACCGACCGTTGCGCTGGTGGCCGATCGCCGCCGCGCTCTTCGCCCTGCTGACCGTCGCGTACTGCCTGGCCACCGAGTGGGTGGGCATCTGGGGGTCACACCCTGCGTACCGCATCACGCTGCTCACGGTGACGTTGTGGTCGCTCGCGCTGCTGTTCTGGGGCTGGTGGAACTCGCCGGCGAAACGGCGCGGGCGGCTCCGCACCTGGGGCCTGCGCGCCGTGCTGGTGGTGGCGACGTTCTCCACGGTGGCCGGTGTGCTGTACCTGCGACCGCTGTCCGCCGACCAAGTGGCCATCGACGCGCTGCGCAGCGGCAACGGGGTGACGGTGATGACACACGGCGGGCTGATCCGTCTGCAGCCCGACGCTCCCAAAGTCACCGGGCTGGTGTTCTACCCCGGTGCAAAGGTCGATCCGAGGGCGTACGGCCGCATCCTGCGACCGATCGCCGAAGCGGGCTACCCGGTGGTGATCGTCGAGTTCCCGTTCAACCTCGCCGTGTTCGGCATCCGCGATGCCAATGCCGTCGTCGGCGCCGACGACCTGGTGACCCAGTGGGTGGTCGGTGGGCACTCGCTCGGCGGGGCGATGGCCGCCAGCTACGCCACCGACGAACGCGACGAACTCGCGGGTCTTTTGCTGTGGGCCGCGTATCCGGCGGCGTCGATGGCCGAGCGCGCCGGCTTGGACGTGCTGTCGGTGTCCGGAACGAAGGACGGCCTCGCAACACCCGCCGACATCGAGGGGTCGAAGTCGGACCTGCCACCCGACGCACGGTTCGTGGCGGTCGAGGGCGGTATCCACGCGTTCTTCGGTGACTACGGCGCCCAGTCGGGCGATGGCAGCCCGACGATCAGCCGCACGGATGCGCAGTCGCAGATCATCGCGGCGACGCTGGAGCAACTCGACCGGCTCGAGGCCGCGCTCGCTCCCGCCGACGCCTGACAGCACCCCGGCCAGTTACGGTTGCTGCCATGAGCGATGCGCTGCCGGTGCTGTTCTTCGACCGACCACTTCCCGACGAATTCCGAGACCTGGTCGACGGCCGTGCCGTGGCCGTCGGGCCGGACGACGCCGACCTGCCGCTCGCCGATGCGGTCGTCGCCGGCATGCGCCGCTGGGACGCCGCGGCGATGGCCGGCGGGTCACGGCTGCGCGTCATTTCACGCGTCGGTGTGGGGTACGACACGGTCGACGTCGAGGCGGCGACCGCGGCCGGCATCACCGTGTGCTACGCCCCGGCCGCCCCCACGGTGTCGACGGCCGAGCACACCGTGGCGTTGATGCTGAGCGTCACGAAAGGTCTTGCCGCTTCACAGGCACGCGCCGCGGAGGGGCTCACCGGCGGGCCGGCGACAGGTCTGGAACTGGACGGCCGCGTGCTCGGCCTCGTCGGCTACGGCCGCATCGCCCGCCGGGTCGCAACGGTGGGCGCCGCGTTGGGCATGGACGTCGTCGCGTTCGACCCGCTGCTCACCGAGAGCGATGGCGTGGCCCGGCCGGTGTCGCTGGACGAACTGTGGTCGGTGTCGGACGTGGTGTCGCTGCACGCTCCGGCGCTGCCGTCCACCCGGCACGTCGTGAATGCCGAGACGTTGGCGACGATGCAGCCGGGCAGCTACCTGGTGAACTGCGCACGTGGCGCGCTCGTCGATCACGACGCGCTGCTCGATGCGCTCGACCGCGGCCAGCTGGCCGGCGCAGGGCTCGACGTCACCGACCCCGAGCCGCTGCCCGTGGGGCATCCGCTGCTGTCGCACCCTGGCGTGGTGGTGACGCCGCACGTCGCGTCGGGCACCCGCATCGGCCGTCGCCGGCTGTACCAGCACGCCATCGAGCACGCGCTCGCCACGCTCGCCGGCACCCCCACCAGCGTCGTGCCCGAGCAGTGCTGACCCGTCGGGTGCCAGAATGCACGACATGAACCTTCGCGAGATGTGGGCCGACGACCGTGCGACCCTCGGTGCCTGGCTGTCGTCCCCTTCCACCGCGGTGGCCGAGACGACGGCACGGGTGGGATTCGACTACGTGTGCGTCGACAACCAGCACGGCGCCGTCGACTACCAGGCGACCGTCGGCATGGTGCAGGGCATCATGCTCGGCGGCTCGAGGCCCATTGCCCGTGTGCCGTGGAACGAGGCAGGCATCCTCGGCAAGATGCTCGACGCCGGTGTCGAGGGCGTGGTGGTGCCGATGGTCAACACCGTCGCCGAGGCCCAGGCCGTCGTGCGCGGCACTCGATACCCGCCCCTGGGCGAGCGCAGCTACGGCCCGGTGATGGCCGGTATGCGCACCACCGACTACCACGTGACGGCGAACGACCGGGTGGCCGTGATCCCGATGATCGAGACCGTGCAGGCGCTGCGCAACCTCGACGACATCCTGGCCGTGCCCGGCATCGACGCGATCTACGTCGGCCCCGCCGACCTGTCGCTGAGCCTCGGCCTGCCGCCCGCGAACAACGACGACCGCAGCGAGTTCACCGACGCGCTGTTGGCCATCGTCGCGGCGTGCCGGAAGGCCGGTGTGGTCCCGGGCATCCACTCGACGGGCGACCTCACCGGGCGCCGGCTCGAGCAGGGTTTCCGCATGATCACGGTGACGAGCGACCTGCTGGCGATGCGCACCCGCATGACCCAGGAACTCGACCAGGGCCGCGGTGCCCAGGGCCCCGACGGTTCGTCCGGCGCGATGTACTGACCCACCAGGTCAACGGATGCCGGTGTCGCACTCCAGCGACAGCGGCGGCGTCCCTGTCGCCACCACCGTCACCTGCGAATCCCGGCACACCGGGAAGCCGGAGTCTCCGGCGGGGACCACGCGCACGGTGTAGGTCCCGAGCGGCACGTCGGCGGTGAACGTTCCGTCTCGAGCGAGCGTGACGTCACCCACCTTCGACCGGCCGTCCCAGAACTGCACGTCGCCCTGCACGGGCATCGGATCGCAGCCGGTCCCGCCTTCGGTCTCGACGGGGCACGTCGGCCCGGCGAGCACCGTGCCGCGCACCGTGCCGGTCGGTTCCGCGGGCCCGGCCGTGCGCGTCAGGCAGCCCGCCAGCACGACAGCGAACGAGACGGCGAGCGCGACCGCACCGATGCAACGGATCCTCACGGCTCCAGTCTGCGCCGGTCGCCCTGCGTGTCAAGGAACGCTCCAGGACGGCCTTGCGCGCAGAGGCGCATACTGCAGGTGTGATCGACCCCGGTGTTGTGCAGGACCGCATGACGCTGCAGGTCGCCTCCGGTGCCGCCGTGTCCGCCGTGCTGACCGCGTTGGGCAGCGGGACGGACGGCCTCGACGACGCCACCGTCACCGAGCGCACGGCACGCTTCGGGCCGAACGCGGTCCGCACGCATCACGCGAGCGCCTGGTCGGTGCTCAGCCGGCAACTCCGCAGCCCGCTGCTGTGGCTGCTGTTGTCGGCGGCCGCGGTGTCGGCCGTCGTCGGTGAGCAACTCGACGCCTCGATCATCGCCGTCATCGTCGCGGCGTCGGTCGGACTCGGCTTCGTCAACGAGTACCGGGCCGAGCGGGCGGCGGAGGCGATGCACTCCGAGATCCGCCACCTGGTGACGACGGTGCGCGGCGGCACGCCCACGAGCGTGGAGGTCACCCACCTCGTGCCCGGCGACGTGGTGCAACTGGGTGTCGGTTCCATCGTGCCGGCGGACCTGCGCATCATGGAGGCGAACGAACTCACCTGCGACGAGTCACTGCTGACGGGCGAACCGATCGCGGCGGAGAAGACCAACGACGCGGTGCCCGCGGACGCACCGTTGGCCGAGTGGCGGTCGTGCCTGTTCATGGGCACGGTGGTCCACTCGGGCGTGGCGACTGCCGTGGTCGTCACCACCGGTCCGCGCACGGAGTTCGGACGGATCGCAGCGGGACTGGGCGAGCGACACCCGGCCACCGAGTTCCAGCTCGGCCTCACCCGGTTCTCGGGCCTGCTCGCCAAGGTCGGCGCGGTGCTGAGCGTGACGATCTTCGTGATCAACCTCGTGCTCGGCCGGCCGTTCATCGACGCGGTCCTGTTCTCGCTCGCAGTCGCCGTCGGCATCACCCCGCAGCTGTTGCCGGCGGTCGTGTCGACCAGCCTCGCCACCGGTTCCCGCCGTCTCGCGCAGCAACGCGTCCTGGTGAAACGACTGGTCTGCATCGAGGACCTCGGCGACATCGACGTGCTGTTCACCGACAAGACGGGCACGCTGACGGACGGGCACATCAGCCTCGACCGCTCGGTCGACACCACCGGGGCCGACGACGCGGGCGTGCACTCGCTCGGCCTGGTGTGCAACGAGGCCACCGTGACGGGAGGCGTGGCGGTCGGCGGTAACCCGCTCGACGTCGCGCTCTGGGAGTCACCCAGCGCCCCCGCCGATGCCGCTGCGGCCTACCGGCGCATCGACGCCGTGCCGTTCGACCACGAGCGCCAATGCGGGTCGGTGCTCGTCGAGCGCGACGGCGAGCGGTCACTGATCCTGAAGGGCGCGCCCGAGGCGGTGCTGGCGCGGTGCGTCGACGTCTCGCCCGCGGCCGAGGCCGTGCTGCACGATGCCTTCACGTCGGGGCTGCGTGTCGTGGCCGTGGCTCGACGCGCCGCACCAGGGCTCGACACGCTCTCCCCCGCCGACGAGCAGGGGTTGGCCCTCGTCGGCTTCCTGATGTTCCTCGACCGGCCGAAGCCGTCGGCGAGTGCTGCGCTGGCTCGCCTGCGCGACCTCGGCATCACCGTCAAGATCGTCACCGGCGACAACCCGCTGGTGGCGGAGCACGTGTGTGCCACCCTCGGCCTCGAGTCGGGCGGGACGCTCACCGGCACCCAGGTGGCGGCGTTGAGCGACGCCGACCTGCCCGCAGCGGTGCACGCAGCCACGATCTTCGCCCGCGTGTCGCCCGAGCAGAAGGCCCGCATCCTGCGTGCGGAGCGGCAGGCCGGGGCTGCGGTGGCGTTCCTCGGCGATGGCGTGAACGACGCCCTGGCGCTGCACCACGCCGACGTCGGCATCAGCGTGGATTCGGCGACCGACGTGGCGAAGGATGCGGCCGACATCATCCTGCTCGAACAGGATCTCGACGTGCTCGCCGGTGGCGTGGCCGAGGGACGGCGGATCTTCGCCAACACCATCAAATACGTGCTGATGGGCACATCGTCGAACTTCGGGAACATGTTCAGCGTGACGGTCGCCGCCGCGTTCCTGCCGTTCCTGCCGATGCTGCCGTTCCAGATCCTGCTCAACAACCTGCTCTACGACACGAGTCAGATGACGATCCCCACCGACCACGTCGACCCCGAGCAACTGCAACGGCCGTCGCACTGGGACATCGGGTTCATCCGGCGGTTCATGATCCGTTTCGGTCCGATCAGCTCGGTGTTCGACTTCGCGACGTTCATGGTGATGCTGTGGGTGTTCGATGCCGCGGCGCCGGAGTTCCGGTCGGGCTGGTTCGTCGAATCGCTCGCCACTCAGACACTGATCGTGTTCGCGATCCGCACGCGTCGGGTGCCATTCCTGCGCAGCCGACCGTCCCGCCCTCTGCTGCTGTCGGCCCTCGGCGTGGTGGCGGTCGGCATCGCGATCCCGCAGAGCCCCCTGCACGAACCGCTCGGCTTCTCGCCGTTGCGGCCGGCGTTCTTCGGCGTGCTGGTGGCCTTCGTCGTCACGTACCTGGTGGCGGTCGAGGTGGCGAAGTACTGGTTCCAGCGGTCCAACGATGCGATCGCCGCCGCCTCCCTGCAACGCACCGAGGCGCACCGCGTGCACCGCCTGGCCGCACGGTGGAGCCACCACCAGCCGATCGGACCGGCAGGCAGCACCTGACGAAGCCCGCCGGAACCGCTACTCGGCAGGCGTCGATTGCCACGCGCCGTCGGCGGCCGCACTGCGCGCCGCGGCGTCGACCAGTTCCTGCACCCGCGCGCCGGTGGCGATGTCGGGGTCCACCATTCGCCCCTCCGACACGGCCGTCACCCAGCCGCGGGTCATCGCCTCCGTACGCCGGAACACGTGCCGGTACGTGTCGTGCACAGTCGCGCGGGGTGCTCCCTCCCACAGCGAGTCGGGCACCTGCAACACGGGCGCCGGCCCCGTCTGCCCCGCCTGCAGCCCACGCACCTCCTGCACCGTGTCCCAGTCGTTCCGCGCATGCAGTGTGCCGTCACTGCCGTGCACGTCGAGTTCGTGCACCTGCCCGAACGGTGTGCCCTCCCAGGCGATCGCGCTGATCTGCAGCGTGGCCGACGCCCCGGACTCGAAGCGCACGGCGATCACCGCATGGTCCTCGGCGCGGGCGTAGTCGCCACCATCCGGCCGCGGCGCGCGAGGCACGAAACGGTCACTGTGCGCGCTGACGGCGGTCACCTCACCGAGGAACCAGCGGGCCATGTCGAGCCAGTGCGAACCGAGGTCGCCGAGAAGGCCCGACCCCGCGACGGATTCGTCGAAGCGCCACGCATACTCGCCGTCACGGGCGTAGCCGGCGAAGTAGCGCATGCTCAGGTGGTACGGCGTACCCACGAAGCCGTCGTGGATCAACTGATGGACGAAGCGGTTGGTGGGCATGTACCGATAGGTGAACGGCACCATCGTGGTGACACCGGCCCGCCGTGCGGCGTCGGCCATTTCCCGGGCCTCGGCGTCGTGCATGCCGATCGGCTTCTCGCACAGCACGGGCAGGCCGCGCTCGAGCGCAGCGAGCGTGATGTCGCGATGGGTCTCGTTCGGCGACGCGACGATCACCGCGTCGATGTCGCCGCTGTCCAGCATCGCCTGCCAGTCGGTCGACACACCCGGGACGCCCCACCGGTCGGCGAGCGCCCGGGCACGGCCGTGGTCACGCCCGCACAGTGTCGTGATCCGCCCGATCGGGTGGTCGGCCAAGGCGGGCAGGTACATCGAGTCGGCCCACCAGCTGGTGCCGACGAGGCCGATGCGCACGGTGGAGGACGGCGTCACAGCCGCCGACCGTACCGCGGACCGAGCACGCTGCGGGCGAAGGACGGGTGGGCGCAGAGGGACTCGAACCCCCGACCACTGCCATGTAAAGGCAGCGCTCTACCAACTGAGCTATACGCCCCGAGAAACGGGAGACCGAGCCTATCCGTGCACCCGGAGTGGAAGAACTGGCAGTCGGTCTGCCAACATGGGTCCAGGCGTGCACCGGGGGGTGCCGCCGCAGGGGGAACGGTCATGTCCAGCGACGCCATCGGCACCGATCGAATGGTGCTGCGCGCCGAGCACCAGCACGCAGCGAAGTACTGGGGCGGGTTCCAGTGGCGCATCGTCGTCACGTTCGTGGTGTTCGCCGCCGCGTGGACCACGGTGCTCGCCCTCGGCATCGCCGGCGCCATCCCGTTGTGGATCGGACTGATCGTCAACACCGTGCTGGCCACCACGTTCTACATGCCGATGCACGAGGCGGTGCACCGCAACATCACGGGCTCGCAGCCCAAGGGCAAGCGCCTCGAGGACCTCATCGGCCGGTTGTGCAGCATCCCGGTCGGCATCTCGTTCGCGGCACACCGCGGCTCGCACATGCGCCACCACGCCTTCACCAACGACCCGGACCGCGACCCCGACCACTTCACCGACGGCCGCTTGGCCGCACTTCCGGCGAAGTGGCTGGCCGTCGTCGCCGTCAACCTGTTCCTCCCGGTCGTCGCGCTCGTCCCGCCGACTCGCCGCCTGCTGCCCGCACAGCTCCGCCGCTCGCTCGCCGCCGGCAACGACCGCAGCGAAGGACTCAGCCAGGTGCGGTTCTGGGCGCTCACCCACCTCGTCCTGCTGGCCGCCTTTCTGCTCGGGGTCGGCTGGCCGGTGCTGCTGCTGTGGTACGTGCCCGCCCGCCTCCAAGCGGCTTGGCTGCTGTTCATCTTCGCCTGGTACCCGCATCACCCTGCGTCGCACACCGGCCGTTACGCCGACACGCGTGTCGCGGTGTTCCCGGGGTCGCGCTGGCTCATCCGCGGCCACGACCATCACGCGATGCACCACATGTTCCCGCGCGTGCCGCACTACCACCTTCGCGCGCTGTGGCGCGACGTCGCGGAGGACATGGTCGCCAAGGGCGTCCGGGCCGAGGGCAGCGCAGTGGCGGCCACCGGCCCCGTCGTGTGGTGACCCGACGTCAGCTGGTCAGGCGCGCCGCCAGCAGCGACTCCAGTAGTTCCGGGGTCGCTGCCGCAACCGGAGTGCGGCGCTCGTCGTGCTCGAGGTGCACCAGGTCGCGGCCGTGCAGGTCCACCACGTGGGCGCCGGCCTCGCGCAGGATCAGCGTGCTCGCCAGGTAGTCCCACACGCCATGGGCGCCGCCGGGCGAGCGGTCGTCGCAGTCGACGAAGCCGTCCATCACGCCGCACGCCACCATGCACAGGTCCAGCGCCGCCGCCCCGTACACCCGGCTCTGGCGGTAGCCGAGCGGCTGCGGCGGCAGGCCGTTGAGCGACACGATGCTCTCCCCCACCTCGGTGCAGGCCGACGGACGGATCCGCTCGCCGTTGCGCCACGCGCCCTCGCCGCGGACCGCCCAGAACCGATCGCCGCTCGCCTGGTTCACCACCAACGACACCGACGGCCCGTCGATATCGACCACGCAGATCGCCGTCGCGAACCACGGCAGTCCGCGGCTGGCGTTGGTGCTGCCGTCGATCGGGTCGATCACCGCCACCTCGCCCGAGGTGCCGGGCTCGAACTCGCTCTCCTCCGAGAGCACACCCAGGCCGGCGGCCCTCAGCAGCGGCAGCGCGGCATCGTTGGCCACCACGTCGAGTGCGTACTGGCCGTCCCGCATGCCGGACGGGCCGAAGTCGCGTACCTCGGCGAACGCTGCGGCCACCGCATCGGCAACCTCGTGCAGCACACGCAAACGGTCCTGGTTCATCGGGGCTGCACGGTAGCCTGCCCCCTCGTGGCAGTCATCGACGTGGCCGGATTCGTGGCG
Organism: Ilumatobacteraceae bacterium; assembly: GCA_049318165.1. Lineage (GTDB taxonomy): Bacteria > Actinomycetota > Acidimicrobiia > Acidimicrobiales > Ilumatobacteraceae > UBA668. The sequence continues at coordinate 1,573 of JBMOGW010000030.1, read as the reverse complement.
GACATGAAGGGGCACGCGGTCGATCACGGCTTCCACGTGCACGACGAGCGGCACTTCGTGGAGACGTACTCCCTGCGCCAGCTGTGGGAGGTGGACCTGCACCCCGAGGAGGCGTGCAACGGACCCATCGACCTGCACATGTCGCTGGAAGTGGACCCGCGGGCCCTGCTCGGCTTCGAGGACGAGGTGCTGAAGCTGCCCGATCCGGAGGACGAGCCGCCTCGCGGCTTCACGTTCCCGCTGATCTTCACGTGGACGCTGCCGCCGCTGCCGCACCCGCCCGACCTGCTGGTGCTCGCCACCGATGTCGCCGGCGTGGGTGGCGTGTCGCTGCCGATCGAAGTGTCGGCCATCGACAGCTTCGCCAGCGTCACGGATGCACCGGAACGCAGCCTGAGCATGATCGCGCGCATCCCGATCGACCTGTCCGACGTGTACCTCGCCAATGACAAGGCGTTCTGTGACACGCTCGACCGCTGCCGCGACGTGAGCCTGTATCTGCTCGACCGCGCCGATGAGTGGCTCGGCGACGACTGACCAGCACGTACACTCGCCCCATGCGCGTGAGTGAACTGATCGACATGCTCAAGGACCAGCCGCCGGACGCCGAGGTCGAGCTGGCCATCGTCGCCCCGGTGAACGACGAGGACGACGACGACATCACCGTCGACCGCTACAGCGTCGAAGGCATGCTCCCGTGGCAGGACGAGGACGACGACGGCAACGAGGACGAACTCGTCATCTGGCTGGTCGGCGGCGAGGACCACGACGTGGAGGCGTTCCTCGACGCGATCGAGGAGCAGTCCCACAGCCACGACCACGATCACGATCACGAGGGTCACCACCACTGACCGTCGGTGCTGGACGCCGAGCGCGGTCGGCGCGATGATCGTCCTGTTCCCCCGTGTGGCGAGAGGGGTGGCAAGGATGACGCTGCGAGTGAGGTCCCGATCCGTCGAGGCGGCGGCCGGCGACGCGCCGCAGGCCGCGCTCCTGCTGATCTCGGCCAGGGCGTTGCTCGATGCTGCCGACGTGCTGCATCGTCTTGCGACCACCGAGCCGATCGACGACTACGCCGGCCGCGACGTGTTGTGCGGCCTGGGCGGAATGGCGGCCGACGAGGCCGACGAGATGACCAGAGCGATCGTGCGGGCGGTGCTCGACGACGTCAGCGAGCACCTGCGGGCACGGTCCGAGCGTGACTGGGACCAGGCAGTCGGTTCGCTCGGTGCCACCGTCCGTGCCAAGCGCACCTCCATACGGCGAGTGCAGCACCGACCCGTGCGCCCCGCCGCCTGAGCGTCCGGGCCGGCGCGTCAGGACACGACGGCCAGCACGACGACGAACGCCACGAGAGCGACGATGAGCACCAGCAGCCAGCGCCGCGTGCGACGGGACTCGCCCGACATCGCGCCGTACGACTGCATCTGCACGATCGAGAACGCGCGTCGATACGCCGAGTTCGGATCGTCGGGATCGGGCGGGCCGTCGGCATCCACGACGCCAGCCTGGCACACGGTGGGGCGGGTGGGTATCGAACCCACGACCCAGGGATTATGAGTCCCCTGCTCTG
>JBMOGW010000029.1:0-21310 GCA_049318165.1 Ilumatobacteraceae bacterium | reverse complement strand
ACCACTATCAGTACGTCAACATCGACGAGATGCTCTTCGTCACGAAGTTGTACGCTGCCGCCGCACTCGACGCCTGCGGCCTCGACGACGAGTAGAGGTGCCGCCGAGCGACGTGCGCGAACGCGAGGCTGCCAGTGTCGTCACGATCCGCTCGACCGGCGCAGAGTTGCCGACATCGGGCCCTTGACGCGCACGAGGCACCCGGCCGGCTACCGGGCGCCTCGCTTTTCGCTCACTGTGGGGATGTTCTTCGCGAACACCCCGCCGTGCCGTGGAGCTGGGGGGAATCGAACCCCCGTCCATCAGGCGCTGAACGCACGTGCTACGACCATTCCCGTCTCACTCCCTGACGCAGGGAGACCGGCGGGTCGGTTGGCCGTCACGAAGGGCGGCCCGCGAATCGTCTTTCCGAATCGTCATCGGTCTTTCCCGACGTCAGCGGTCTTTCCAGCTGTCGTCCCCCGCTTCTGTTGCCGGGCTGCGGTGGATCGGCCCCGTGCGCCATTTCTGGTCACGATGTCTCTTCACTCACCTGAGAATCAGGCGGCGAGAGCGAACTGCTCGTTGGCAATTCTTTTGGTTGCCCCGTTTAGCGAGTCTGAGCAACTCGGGTCGCATGCCCGCCCAGGAACTCTGACGTCGAAACCTGTCAGCCCCTTGTTTGGTTGTTCGGTCAGCGTACCAGCGGGGTGTGACAGGCTGTCCTCATGATTCCTGTGGCGTACGAGGACCTGCTCGTCGGGACGAACACCGCGATTCTCGTCACCCTCGCTGCCGACGGCGCACCCCACGCATCCCCGGTGTGGTTCCTGTACGAGGACGGCCGCGTCGTCGTCAGCACCACGGCCGACCGGCAGAAGCATCGCAACCTCGTGCGTGATCCGCGTGTCGCGTTCACGGTGGTCGATCCGGCCAAGCCGCTGCGCTACCTCGAGGTGCGCGGCACGGCGGCGCTGGCAGCCGACGACGGGAACGTCGTGCGGGATCGCATCGCCGCCAAGCACGGATTCGCCGACGGTGGCGCGTTCGACGCACCCGGGGCCCGTCGGGTGAACGTCACGATCGTTCCGTCGCGGATCATCGAGCACTGACGTGACGTTCCGCATGGATCCCACGCCGTCGGAGCACACCGGCGGCTTCCTCACCGGCGACACGCGCGTGGCCCTCGGGGGTGGCCTGTCGATCACCGTGGCCGACGTCGTCGAGCGACAGCACCGCGGCAGCGAGGTGCGAACCGACACGCTCGACCCCGATGGCACGATGCGTCACGTGCGCATCACGTCCGCCCGCAGGCTGGACGGTGACGCCGAGGCGATGACGGTCGAACTGGACGACGGTTCGGTGGTGCACTGCTCGCCGGGTCAGTTGTTCCTCGGGCCGGCAGGGGAGTGGCTGCCCGCCGAGGAGCTGCGTGCCGGCACAGCCCTGTTCGGCGCGCACGGGCCACGATCGGTGAAGGGAACCCACGCGCGCGAGCAACGCGCGGTGTACGAGATCCGTGTCGAGCACTCGCACAACGTGGTGCACCCGAGCGGTGTCGTGCTGCACGACTGACGCCCTGGGGCGCACGCGCACTTCCTAGGGAGTGCGGGGTTGCCAACGGCCACCCAGGCGCTCGAGGTCGTCGAGTGCCTGCATCGTGAGATCGAGGTGCAACGGATCGCCCAGCCACTGGCTGCGGCCGTGGTCGGCCGTTCGTTCCATCGACGCCACTGCCGCCTCGTCGCCGGTGACGCTCGGCGGTGCCTGCGTCACCATCCGGCCGGTGGGTGACATGAAGACCAGATAGCCGTGGCCGTCGCGATGCAACCGCCAGCCGCCCTCGTGCACCCGCCGGTGGTGGAAGTGGCACAGCACCGTCAGGTTGGCCAGCTCGTTGGTGCCGCCGTCGTGGCGTTCGCGGACGTGGTGCACCTGCACGCCGGCCCGACGTCCACAACCCGGGTATTGGCAGCAGCGGTCGCGGGCCAGCACGAGCCGGCGCAGCCGGCCGGCGATGACCGACGAGCGGCCGGTGAGTCCCATCACGTCGGCCTTCGTGACCAGGGTCTCGAAGTCGGCGTCGCACAGCATCCGCAGCGCGGTGGCGCGGCTGACCCCGATCGGCAACTCGCACGCGTCGCCGTGGCCCTCCACCTCGCACCGCCGCGCGTCGCGGGCCCGTCGCCGGCGATCCGCACGGTTGGGTCGGGGATCGGACTCACCGCCCTTGTCGCCGACGAGGGCGGCGACGAGTCGGTCCCACGTTTTCTGGTGATCTGACGTTTCCTGGGAAGTGGGATCCGACGTTTCCTGGGAAGCGTGATCCGACGTTTCCTGGGAAGTCTCGGACGGGTCGTGCGAGCAGGTGCACGTCTCCTGGGAAGTGTCGTCCGCCAGCAGCATGTCGACGTCGGCGTGCAACGTCACCAGGTACTGAGGCGTCGACAACGTCTGCGCCATCGCGGCGTGAGCGGCCGCCGCCGCGGCCACGGCGCCATCGGCCCGGCGCGCCGCCCGTGGTTCGAAGGTGCCGTCGTCGTCGGGCTCGGCGGGCGGGGCGTACTGCTCGACCGCGGACAGGAACGTGGTGGCCTCCACCGGCGGCAGCACGAGCGTGATGGCCACCGAGCCGTTGGGGCGCACCCGATGCCACATGCCCCGCTCGGCCCACTGGGCGCGGTCCTGGTCGTCGTCCGACGGCTCGGCCCGACGCCGTGCCGACACCATCCGCTCGACCTGGTTGGTGGTGGCGCCGAGCGCCATCTCGACCAGCGCCTGCTCGGTGGCCGGCGTGGCGATACGGCTGATGGCGCGCACCTTGCTGTACGACAGCGTGCCGTCGGCCATCGCAGCAGCGATGAGCGCGAAACGGTCGAGTGCGTGCGCCACGCGCACCTTCTCGCGGGCCGCCCCGAGGTCGAGGCTCACCTGCCAGCTGAGCCAGTGTGCGCACGAGTGCGCCTCCCAGCGTTCCCAGCCGCGGCGGCGGTCGAAGGCGGCGACGGCGCGGAGCCAGTCGTGTTCGGCCGCGGTCAGGTTGGCGGCGCCCTGCCAGATGGTGACCTCGAGTTGCTCGATCGGGACGTCGTCGTGCGGTGAGGCAGGGGCGAAGTCGCCGGTCGGCGCCAGCGGGGGAGGAGTGAGAGTGGTGCCCATGATGCGACGGTACGGAAGGGGTGTGACACGGTTCGGCCGAAGGCCGACCAAGCCGACACGGTTCGGCCGAAGGCCGACCAAGCAGGCACGGTTCGGCCGAAGGCCGCCAACCTGTGTCAGACTGACTGCCAATTCTTCGCGGCAGGGGGTCACATGTCGAAGGTCGCAGGGCAGCAGGTCCGGTACGGGCAGATCAACCGTGAGTACGGCATGAAGATGTTCACCATGCCGCCGGAGGAGGACGGCCCGATCTGGATGGTCAACCTGATGAGCTACCGCCAGAAGGCGGACTACGCCGATGGCCGCGACAGCGACATCAGCGGGCGCGAGGCCGACGACCGCTACGCGCCGCTCGGGCCGCTGAAGGCCATCGGGGCAAGGGTGGTGTTCACCGCCGAGGTCGAGTCACAGTTCCTCAACGACTCGCCGAAGTGGGATCGCATCGCCATCGTCAAGTACCCGTCGCGCCGGGCGTTCCTCGAGATGCAGAACCGTCCCGACTTCCGCGAACTGCACGCCCACAAGGAAGCCGGCATGGCGGAGACCATCGTGTGCGGCTGCCTGCCGATGCCCGTCCCGCCGCTGCCCGACGATGCGCCGACGTGGGACGAGGTGCCCCACCCGCCGACCGCCGAGGACGGCTACGTCGTGGTGATGCACGTCATCAAGTTCAAGGACGACGAGCGCCGCAACGAGATGGCCACCTACACCGACCACGCGGCGAAGATCGCCGTGCCGATGGGTGTACGCCTCGCCGCGTGGACCCAGGTGGAGGGCACGATCATGGGCGACGGCCGCGAGTGGGACCAGATCCGCTTCAACGTGTTCCCCAGTCGCGAGGCGTTCATGAAGGTGGTGCTCGACCCCGAGCGACTCGAGGCGCAGAAGGCGCATCGCGAAACGGCGATCGCCGACACCTACACGCTGATCACCCGCCCGAACATCGACCGACTCTACGAGTCGATCACGGGCGAGCCCGCGCCCTACCCTGCCAAGTCATGATCAAGGCTTCTGTTTTCTATCCCAACGGCGACGGCACCACTTTCGACCACGACTACTACAAGGCCACCCACGTGCCGATGTGCGTGGCGGCGTGGAGCCCCCTCAAGGCGGAGATCGACAAGGGCATCGACGGCCAGCCCAACGCGGCCGCCGTGCACCTGTACTTCGACTCGATGGAGGCGATGGGTGCAGCGATGAGCTCGCCGAAGACGGCCGAGATCATGGCCGACGTGGCGAACTACACCAACATCGCCCCGGTGATGCAGATCTCCGAGGTCGTCTCCTGACGATCCGCTGATGGCGCGGTTCACCCGCGCCGAATTGCAGACGTTCCACGGCGCGCTGGTCGACGACCTGGTCGACCAGCGCGTCCGTCTGCTCTTCGTGGGCATCAACCCCGGTCTGTGGACCGCGGCCGTGAACGCCCACTTCGCCCGAAAGGGCAACCGCTTCTGGCCGGCGCTGCACGCCGCCGGGATCACGCCGCGCCGGGTGGACGCGAGCGACGGGATGCGACCCGAGGACCGGGAGATGGTGCTCGACCTGGGGATCGGGATCACCAACATCGTGCCGACGGCCAGCGCTCGGGCCGACGAGCTGACCAGAGCCGAGCTGCGTGCCGGGGGAGCAGCGCTGGAGACGCGGGTGCGCGGGCTGCAACCGAAGGTGGTCGCCGTGCTCGGCCTGACCGCCTACCGGCAGGCGTTCGACCGCCCCAAGGCCATCGCCGGGCGCCAGCCCGACGACCTCGCCGGCGCCGAGCTGTGGGTGCTGCCCAATCCGAGCGGCCTGAACGCGCACGACACGATCGACTCGCTGGCGGCGGCGTATCGAGCGGCATGGGACGCGGCCCGCAGAACTTAAGTTCGGCGGGAAGGGGCCTCGCGGAGTCGGACGCTGAGGCAGGTGACGCAGCCCTCGAGCTTGATGTACTCGCTGATGTCGACCCGCACGGTGGCGTAACCGCGTGACTCCAGCAGCTCGGCGCTGCGCGGGCAGTCGGCGCTGATCAGCAACGTGCGGTCGTCGAGGATCACCACGTGACTGCCGCTCTCCTCCGGCATCGCCAGGAAGTTCGGGAAGACATCGACGTCGTCGACCGCGTCCAGCCAGCCGATGATCGTGCCGTCGGGCAGCGCCGTGACAGCGGACTTCAGGTGCAGCACCTTCGACAGCGGCACCGTGACGACCGTCGCGCCGAGCGGCTCGAACGCCGCGGCCAGTTGGGCGATGCCCTCCACGTTGGTGCGGCCGCCGTTGCCGACGTAGATCACGTCGTCCACCTTCAACACGTCGCCGCCGTCCAGCGTGCCGGGCGCTTCGATGGCGACGGTGCGATAGCCGAGCGCGGCGACGGCATCCGCTGCTGCCGTGACCTCGGGCTTGCGCTCGTCGGCGCCGGGTCGGGCCAGCACGGCCACATCCCGGAACACCACCATCGTGTCCTCCACGAACGCGCTGTCGGGACAGTCCGGGGCGGGAGCGACGTGGACGGTGTCCCAGCCGTTCGCCTGCAACGCGGCAACGTAGTCGTGCCACTGCTGCTCGGCGAGGGCGACGTCGACCGGGCTGCGTTCGATGTGCGTGACGAGGCCCTCGGCCAGGCGCGGGCTCGGCGGTCGGACGAGTGCCAGCCGGCTCATGAGTCCATGCCTTTCCTGGCGCGTCCGAGCGCCTTCTGCATCTCCAGTTTCGAGTCGCGCTCGGCGATCGCCTGGCGCTTGTCGGCCTTCTTGCGGCCGCGGCCGAGGCCGAGTTCCACCTTCACTCGGCCCTCCTTGAAGTACATCGACAGCGGGACGAGCGCGAGGTGTTCGGTGGCGATCTGGTGGTCGAGCTTGGTGATCTCGCGGCGGTTGAGCAGCAGCTTGCGCGCCCGGTTGGGATCGTGTGCTCCGACGCCGTGGCCGTACTGGTACGGCGGGATGTGCATGCCGTCGATCCACACCTGGCCGCGGATGACGCGTGCGAACGCGTCGGCGATCTGGGCGTGCCCCTCGCGCAGCGCCTTCACCTCGCTGCCGGTCAGCACGATGCCGGCCTCGATCGATTCGGTGATCGAGTAGTCGTGGCGCGCGCGGCGGTTGGACGCGATGAGCTTGCGTCCTCCCGGGTTCGTGCGGTCGCGGTTCGGGGCCATGGGAACGAACAGGGTACCGGTACCCTTCGCGGCATGAAGCTGGGAAATGGGGATCTGGTGTTTCCCGCGCAGGCCTACGCGGAGATGATCGCCCACGCCTACGCCGGATACCCGCTGGAGGCGTGCGGGTTGCTGGTGGGGCAGGGGAACCGGGTGCATCGCTTCGTGGCGTGCACCAACGCCGCCGCGTCGGCACGGATCTACACGATCCCGCCCAAGGAGCACCTGCGCGCCGAACGCGACGCGGAGGACGAAGGCCTCGCGGTGATCGGCGTCTTCCACAGCCACACGCACAGCGAGCCGTACCCCAGCCCGACCGACGTGGCGCAGGCGCCCGACCCGGACTGGCACTACGTGATCGTCAGCCTGAAGCGCGAGGCCCCCGAAGCGCGCAGCTACCGCATCGTCGACGGCGGCATTTCCTCCGTCCCCATCGCCATCCTCTGACCCGACGAGTACAATTGCGACCGGTCTGATCGGAATACTCGCCCACGTCGACCGGTTGTGGCGCACGAGAGGCTGCGGCCGACCGGCGGCGATGAGGGCGGCGGCGCCGAAGTGAACGACGCCGAAGTGAGCGGCGCCGAAGCGAACGGTGGCGAAGAGAGCGAAAGAGGAGTCGCAGCGTGGTGATCAACGAGAACGTGCTCGACATGATCGGCAACACGCCGCTCGTCGACGTCAGCGTCCTGTCGCCCAACCCCGACGTGCGCATCATCGCCAAGCTCGAGAGCCAGAACCCGTTCGGCTCGGTCAAGGACCGCATCGCCAAGCACATGATCGAGCAGGCCGAGAAGGACGGGCGCCTGCAGCCGGGCCAGACGATCATGGAGCCGTCCTCCGGCAACACCGGCATCGCCATGGCGGCCATCGCCCAGCTGAAGGGCTACCCGATCAAGATCCTCATGCCCACCAGCGTGTCCATCGAGCGCCGGCAGATGCTCGAGGTGTTCGGTGCCGAACTGATCCTCACCCCGGGTGAGGAGGGCAGCAACGGCGCCGTGAAGCGAGCCATCGAGATGGCCGAGCAACACCCGGACTGGTGCTTCCTCTACCAGTACGGCAACGACAACAACCCGCTGGCGCACTACGAGGGCACGGGCCCCGAGATCTGGCGCGACTGCCCCGAGATCACCCACTTCGTGGCCGGCCTCGGCACCAGCGGCACCCTGATGGGTACGGGTCGCTTCCTCAAGGAGCAGAACCCCGACATCAAGGTGATCGCCATCGAGCCGCCGCTCGGCGAACGCGTCGAAGGCCTGCGCAATCTCGACGAGGGCTACATCCCGCCGCTGTTCGACCGCTGGTACGGGTTCGACCTGCTCGACCGCAAGCGCGTCGTCCGCCCGCGTGAGAGCCTGGAATGGACCCGCGAGCTGGTGAAGATCGGCGTGTTCGCCGGTATCTCGTCCGGCGCAGCGCTGGCCGGGGCGGTGAAGGTGGCCAAGGAGATCGACCACGGCACCATCGTGTTCATCGTCTGCGACGGCGGCTGGAAGTACCTCAGCACCGGTGCCTACACCGACGACCTCGACGCCGCCGAGGCCAAGGCCGAGAGCATCATCTACTTCTGAGTCCCTGCCGTTCTACGCTCGCTGCCTGGTGAGCGAAGGCACTGACACGACGACTGACCTCCCGGCCGACACCGGCGCGGTGGCGCGGACGGACGAGGATCGGTTGCAGGAATGGAACCGGCGGATGGGGCCGGTGATCATCGTCGCGGCCATCCTGCCGATCGCCGTCAGCCTCACCGACGCACGTCGCGACCATCCCGCGGTGTGGCTCGATCTGGCGTCGTGGCTGGTGTTCATCGTCGACTACGTGGTGCACCTGCGCCTGCGCAAGGGGTTCGCACGCACCAAGGCCGGCGTCTTCGACCTCGCCGTCGTGGTGCTCAGTGCCCCCTGGTACCTGCTGCCGTTCCTGGGCAACAGCCGCATCCTCGGCCTTGCCCGCCTCGCCCGCCTGGGGCGCGTGTTCTTCGTGTCGACGAAGGGTGCCAAGATCCGCGAACTCGGCCGTCGTCTCGGTCAAGCGGCGCTGTACTCGGGCGTGCTGATCCTCGTGTGCGCACTCGTCGTCGAGGCGGTCGAGCCCGCATCGGCCGGGTACCAGACGATCGGCGACTCGCTGTGGTGGGCGGTCGTGACCTTCACCACCGTCGGCTACGGCGACATCTATCCGACCACCGGCCCCGGCCGTTTCGTCGCCGTGCTGCTGATGCTCGGCGGCGTGGCGTTGATCGGTAGCCTCGCCGCTTCGCTGGGTTCGTTCCTCAACAAGGGTGAGGACGCCCAGCAGGAGTTGGCGGAGGTGGAAGCGGTGCAGCAGGAGCTGCTCGCCGAGGTGCGCGCGTTGCGGGCCGAGATCGCCGAACTGCGTCGCTCGCAGCAGAGCGACTGAGCTCAGCCGCCGAGCACCAGTACCAACAGACCGCTGAACACCACGGCGGCCGCGGTGATGCGCCGACGGTGGTCCCCTTCGCCCAGCAACTTCCAGCCGGCCAGCGCGGCGAGCACCACGCTGCTCTCTCGCAGCGCCGTGACGTAGCCGACGGGCGCGTGCTGCACGGCCACCAGCACCAACCCGTACGTGAGCAGCGACGCTGCGCCGGTGAGCGCAGCGCGTCGCCCGTGGACGCGCAGCATCGTCGCCATCTCGGCCCGGCGGCCGGTGGCGAGCGCGAACGTGGTGTTGCTGACGCTGGTGGCGACGAACACGACGAAGATGTAGGCGACGCTCTCGGTGATGCGGGCGCCCTTCGCATCGATGATCGTGTACGCGCCGATGGTGACCGCCACGGCGAGTGCCATCGCGACGTTCGGCGCGGTGGCGCCGTAGGCCAACAGCATCAGGCCGGCGACGACGATCGCGATGCCCAGCACCTCGAGCGTCGACAGGTGGTCGCCGAGCAGCAGTACGCCACCCACTGCGGCCAGCGCGGCGCCACCGCCGCGTGCGACCGGGTAGCTGACCGAGAAGTCGCCATGGGCGTACGCCTTGGCCAGCAGCACGGTGTACGGCAGATGGACGCAGCCGCTCAACGCGCCCCAGGCGTACCCCTCCCAGCGCAGGCCGAACAGCAGGTGATTGCCCACCAGCAACGGCAGTGCGATCAGACCGCCTGCGAAGAACTGCGCCCACAGCACCAGGTAGCGGTCTCCGTCGGCGCGTTTGGCGACGAAGTTCCACGCGGCATGGATGACCGCGGCGGCGAGCGCGAGAACGGTGGCGAGGAGCACGGAGTCGCGGTCAGTTCGTGGGCGCGGGCTTCACCCAGCGCCGGCCGAACAGGTAGATCACCGGCAGGGTGAACAGCAGCGGCCCGATGAACGACAACGGGCGGAACAGCCACCAGTTGAGGGTCGGCTCGCGGGTGTCGTTGTTCTGGCCGTTGATGAGGTAGCGCACCGCCAACCACAGGGCCATGCCCGTGGTGTGGAACAGGAACAGCGGCATCGAGAAGCGGTTGATCAACGAGTTGGCGCGCTTCCAGCGCGGTCGTTCGAGCACGACCTCCATCGTCGGCCGCATGATCTCCGCGACACCCGCCTGGAACACGACGAGGGCGACGATCACCAGTGTGGGCGGGGCCATGTTCGACCGCTCACCGGGCACGCCCACCATCGAGCCCGGGTACAGGCCGCTGAACACCAGCCCGGCGAGTGCGAACAGGCCCGCGTAGAGCATCGTCCAGTCCGTGTGCCGTGGCGCCCTCACGATGCGGTCGTAGAAGAAGCCGAGCTGATGGCACAGGCCCCACACGGCGAACATGTTCACGATGCCGAGCCACTCGTGGTGGTAGCGGAAGCGCAGGATGTCGACAGCACCGGCGATGCCGGCGAAGAACACCAGCACGATGCCCTCCCAGCGCTGGTGCAGCCACAGGAACACCGGGAGCAACGCCACCAGGCCCAGGTAGACCGCCATGAACCACAGCGGGCTGACCACCAGGAACACCGCGCGGTAGATCCACGTGAACCCGAACGCCTGGAACAAGCCGATGCCCAGCAGCGCCCACACGCCGAGCAGGGCGAGTGCCGGCACGGCGAGGCCCCTCAGTCGCTTGAGCACGAACCGGCCGATCGTCTCACCACGCGCCTGCGCTCGGGTCCACGACGACAGGTGCGAGTAGCCGCCGACGTAGAAGAACAGGGGCATCACCTGCAGCAGCCAGGTGGCCGCCCACATGCCGGTGGTGAAGCCGATCGGGTTGGTCGCGTGGGGGCCGTCCTCGCTCCACGTGATGATCGTGAACACCCAGTGCCACGCCACGACGATCAGCAGGCTGAACGCGCGCAGGAAGTCGATGTACTGGTTGCGCGCCGTCGTGCCGGGCGTCGTGCTGAGCCTCGTGTCGGCGGGCGGGGCTGCGTCGGGTTCTGACACGATTACCCTCCCCGCCGTGGCGATTCGTGCACGCACAGATCGTAGGTCGCAGCACGGCCCGGTGGTGGCAGTGCTCGCGATCCTGGTGCTGTCGAACGTGTTGATGAACCGGGTGTTGCCCGGCTGGAGCTACGTGCCGTGGAACCTCGCGGTCGCAGGGTTGATCGTCTGGGTCGCCAACGACGAGGTGTCGTTGGCGGAGATGGGCTTCACTCGTTGGCGCAGCGGAGCCCTGTGGGGCTTCGGCCTGATCGCCGCGACCGCCGTGGTGCTGTCGCTGTCGCTGCTGGTGCCGGTGTTCCGCGAGCTGTTCGACGACCGCCGCGTCGATGGTGGGGCGTGGACCTGGGCGTACCAGGCGCTCGTCCGCATCCCCCTCGGCACCGCCGTGCTGGAGGAGACCGCGTTCCGGGCCGTGCTGCCGGCCCTGTTCGCGCGTCGGCTCGGGGTGATGCGTGGGTGCGTCGTCGCATCGCTGTGGTTCGGCCTGTGGCACGTACTGCCGGCGTGGAACCTGCACAGGGTGAACCCTGTGGCCGAGCGCATCTTCGGTGACGGCACGGCCGGTCTGGTCGCCGCGCTCGTGTTCGCCGTCATCGGCACGATGGTGGCCGGCCTGTGGTGGTGCTGGGTGCGCTATCGGTCGGGCAGTGTGCTCTCGACGATGCTCGGCCACGTGGCCTCCAACTCGGTGGCCTACACCATCGCCTTCCTGGTCGACCGATGACCACTCCGAAGCCGCTCGGTGGTCGCTCGGTAGCCTTCGGGGCGATGGATCGACCGATCGGCATGTTCGACAGTGGCTTCGGCGGGCTCACCGTCGCCCGCGCCGTCATCGATCTGCTGCCGGCCGAGCACCTGGTCTACATCGGTGACACCGGCCGTTACCCGTACGGTCCTCGCCCACAGGACGAGGTGCGCCGGTTCGCCCTCGAACTGGCGTGGAGCCTGGTGAAGGACTTCGAGGTGAAGGCGATCGTCGTCGCCTGCAACACCGCGTCGGCGGCTGCGCTCGACGACCTGAAGGCCGAACTGCCGGTGCCGGTGATCGACGTGGTCGAGCCCGGCGCCAACGCGCTCGTGCTCGCCACGCGCACGGGCGAGGCCGGCGTCATCGGCACGGTCGGCACCGTCGGCTCAGGCGCCTACGACCGCGCCGTGGCTGCCACCGGTGCCGACGTGCACCTCACGTCGGCGGCCTGCCCGGGCTTCGTCGAGTTCGTCGAGCGCGGCCAGACGAGCGGCGACGAAGTGCACATCCTCGCCGAGCGCCTGTTGGCCCCGGTGAAGGACGCCGGGGTCGACAGCCTGCTGCTCGGCTGCACTCACTACCCGTACCTCGCTCGCGTGATCTCCGACGTGATGGGACCCGACGTGACGCTGGTCAGTAGCGCCGACGAGACCGCGTTCGTCACCCGGAGCACGCTCGAGTCGCTGGGCCTGCTGCGCCACGACGACGGCATGCCCGCCCGGCATCGCTTCCTGTCGAGCGGCGACATCTCGTGGTTCGCCGACCTCGGCCGCCGCCTGCTCGGCCCCGAGCTCCGCGACGCCGGCGAATGGCACTCCGACCCATCATCAACAGAGAAATGAGCAATCACATGACCCGTCCCGACGGCCGCGCGCACGACCAGCTGCGCCCCATCACGTTCGAGCGCGACTACACCGAGATGGCCGCCGGCAGCGTGCTGGTGACATTCGGGAAGACCCGGGTGCTGTGCACCGCGAGCATCGACGAGGACGTGCCGCGCTGGATGCGCAACAGTGGTAAGGGCTGGGTGACCGCCGAGTACTCGATGCTGCCCGGCGCCTCGCCCGAGCGCATCGACCGCGAGGCGGCGAAGGGCAAGCAGAGCGGCCGCACGGTGGAGATCCAGCGTCTCATCGGCCGCTCGCTGCGCGCCGCCTGCGACATGCGTCTGCTCGGCGAGCGTCAGGTGATCGTCGACTGCGACGTACTGCAGGCCGATGGCGGCACGCGTACGGCGAGCATCTGCGGTGGCTACCTGGCACTGCACGACGCGCTCACGCGTCTGGTGCAGAACAAGGCCATCAAGCAGCACCCGCTCACCAGCTTCTGCGCAGCCATCAGCGTCGGTATCCACAACGGCACGCCGGTGCTCGACCTGCCCTACGCGGAGGACTCGACCGCCGAGGTCGACATGAACGTGGTGGCGCTCGGGCAGCCGGGCGAGGAGCCGCGCTACGTGGAGGTGCAGGGCACCGCCGAGGGCCAGGCGTTCTCGCGCAGCGAACTGGACAGCCTGCTGGGGCTGGCCACCGCCGGCATCAGCGAGATCATCGCCCTGCAGGCCGAGATGGTGGCCACCGCACCGGAGCCGAGGACCCTCGGCCGATGACCGGTGACCTGCCGGTGCTGGTGTCGGCATCGGCCAACCCGCACAAAGTGGCCGAGATCGCGTCGATCCTCGACGGCCTGGTGCGCCTCGTGTCGCGCCCGGTCGACGTGCCCGAGGTGGTGGAGGACGCCGGCACCCTGGAGGGCAACGCGCGGTTGAAGGCTGCGGCGATCTGCGCGGCGACCGGGCAGGCGGCGGTCAGCGACGACACCGGCCTGTTCGTCGACGCGCTCGACGGGGAACCCGGGGTCGAGACGGCGTACTACGCCGGCCCGAACGCCACGTACGCCGAGAATCGGGCGAAGATGCTGCAGGCGCTCGCCGGCGTCGATCGCCGCACGGCCCGGTTCCGCACTGTCGTGATGGTGGCGCGGCCCGACGGCAGTGAGCTGTCGGTGGAGGGTGTGTGCGAGGGCTCGATCGCCACGGAGGAGCGCGGCGAGCGCGGGTTCGGGTTCGACCCGTTGTTCATCCCCGCCGACGGCGACGGCCGGACCTTCAGCGAGATGAGCGAAGCCGAGAAGAACTCGATGTCGCACCGCGGTCGCGCCTTCCAGGCGCTGGTGGTGGCGCTCAGCCGAGGCTGACCGTCACCACGAACCCGCAGTGGTCGCTGTCCGGCAGCGGCACGTCGGTGATCCTCACCGGCGTGACCGGCCCGCGCAGGAGGGCGTGGTCGATTCGTACGAACAACGGAAGCGCCCGGCCCTCGTTCGCCCAGCTGTTGCTGTGCCATTGACCGAGCCACTCGTGGGCGGTCACCCAGCCGCGGGCCAGCAGGCGGCGGAACGATGGGTGCCAGCGCGCCGCGTTGTAGTCGCCGAGCAACACCACGGGCATTGCGGCGTCGCCCTCGTCGGCACGGTCGCCGAGCTCACGGAGCTCGCGGCTCCATGCGCGGGCACGCATGGTCGGCGGCTCGGTGTGCAGGCCGATCACCCGCAACGGCCGACCGTCCACGTCGAGCACCGCGTCGATCGCCGGTCGGTCGCTCAGCGGCACCATGTCGCCGGTGAACGGCACGGTGCTCCACAGCGCGATGCCGGCCGGGTCGGGACGCACGTCCTCCAGCCGATGGGCGTAGCGATCCCCGCAGGCCGCCACGAGCGCGGCGTGCATGTCGGGGTTGAACTCCGCCAGCACCAGCACGTCGGCGCCGGTGGCCGCCACCACCGCCATCGCCTCGCCCGGATTCGGGTTCCACGCCAGCAGGTTGCCGAAGAAGATGCTGAGCATGGCGCCGGCCTCACCGGCGTTACCGGGGGCCTGTTCGGCGCGGATCGCAGGAGCCACGAGGCCTGCGAGGGTGGCGAGCACGACGACGCATGCGGCGGCCATCCACCACTCGCCGGTGATCGCCGCCGCCACACCGATCGGCAACGCGAGTCCCAACAGGTACGGGGTCATCGCCTGGAGCACGGCGACGGGCCGCCACTGGTCGAAGCCCACCCACTGGGTGGCGCAGAGGGCGAGGAGCCCGCCGACGGCGATCCAGCCGAACACTGACACGATCACCGCTCGCTCACCAGTGGCGAAGGTCGATCGGCCAGCGGTCGATCACGTCGTGTCCGCGCACCAACCACGCCGCCTCGTGCATGGCCATGGTGGGGTCGATGTGCGCCGGAGGCAGGCGGACCCGGTCACCGACGGCCACCCCGCCGGCGTGCGGCACGAACGTGACGTGCTCGTCGCTGAGGAACCACACGTCCGCCTGATGGTCGGCGCCCTGCACGTCGAGCGTCTCGAGCGTGGGGTTGCCGTGGTCCATGCCCATCGCCTTCAGCCCGACGTCGGCCACGGCGAACTTCGGCGTCGCGGAGAGCACGGTGCCGTAGACGTGCACGGCCTGCACGAACGGATGGCCGTGGCGGCCGTAGTAGGTGTCCATCAACGCATAGCTGCCGGCCTGCACCTCGGTGACCCGGTCGTGAAGGTCGTGGGTGCCGGTGCCGCCGGCGCTGACCACGTCGCCGCCGACGAGGGCGTGCGCGGCCAGCAGGCGGTCCATCGCATCGGCCACCCGTCGGCGTTGCTCGTCGCGCCGGCCATCGCCGTCGGCCGGAACCATCAGGTGGCCCTCGTAGCCCATCACGCCGCGCACCGCCATGCCCGCCGCCCGGGCGAGGTCGGCGATGTGACCGGCGTCGTCGGGTCGGCAGCCGCAGCGAGGGAGGCCGACGTTGACGTCCACCAGCACCTCCCGCAGGCCGGCGGCGGCCGCGGCCGCCACCGTCTCGGGCGAGTCGACGGCCACCGTGATGCGTGCTCGGTCCTGCAGGTCGGCCATCGCCGCCAGGCGGGCGGTGTCGAGCACCTCGTTGGCCAGCAGCAGGTCGTCGCCGAGCCCGGCGAGCGCCATGCCGATCACCTCGCGAGGCGTGGCGCACGTGAACGAGTGGTGCCCGTGCGCGCGCTGCGCTGCGGCCAACGCCGTGCACTTGTGCGCCTTCACGTGCGGCCGCAGCGAGGCCCCAGGGCGTGTGGCGGCCATGGTGGCGAGGTTCTGGTCCAGCAGGTCTGCGTCGATCACGAGCGCAGGGGTGGGCAGGTCGAGCAGGTGCACGGATGCCGACTCAGAGGGCGCGGAGCTTGGCGATGATCAGCCGGTCGAGCCGCAGCTCGTGCGCCTTGTCGATCGACGCCTGGTCCTCCGGCGCCGCCCAGCCCGTCGCGTCGAACGGCGTGTCGCCGGCGGCGTCGCGGGCGGCGGCCAGGTAGCGGGCGGCGTTCGGGCTGCTGAGGCGCACGTTGACGCCGTCGGCGTACTGGCCCGCGACACGGGCGAGCGCCTCGCTGTTCACGCCGATCAGCACCGGCACGCCCGGCACGCGGTGACGGACGACCTCGATCTGGTGGACGACAGCGCGGTGGCGGTCGGCCAACTCCGGCAGCAACGGGATGCCGCGCTCCTTGTGCTCGCGGCTCCACGGCGTGGACGGGTCGGCGCCGGCGCCGAGCCCGAGTCGCAGGCGGCCGCCACTGATCCGCTGCACGCTGGACGCCGCCAATGCGAGCAACTCGGGGTGCCGGTTGGCGACGTTGGCGACCAGCGAACCGATGCCGATCGTCGTGGTCACCGCGGCGAGCGCGCCCATGAAGGTGAACGCCTCGAGCAGGTCGCGGTCGCCACCTTGGAAGGTGGTGCCGTCGAAGTGGTCGAGCACCCAGGTGGTGTCGTAGGTGCCGTCGGCCTCGTCCTGCAGGATGGCGTCCCGGAGCACCGGCCAGTCGTTGTGGGCAGCGCTGTACTGCACGTCGATGATCATGTGCGGGCGGAGGGACTTGAACCCACACTCCTTGCGGAACAAGGACCTAAACCTTGCGCGTCTGCCAGTTTCGCCACGCCCGCGAGGGTGACGAGGCAACGCTAGCGGCGCGTACAGTACGCGGCATGGCGTTCACGGGGATCCCGGTCGAGGCGGTTCGCTTCTACGAAGGGCTGCAGGCCGACAACAGCAAGGTGTACTGGCAGGCCAACAAGGCGGTGTACGAGGAGTCCGTGCGCGCGCCGTTCCTCGCGCTGCTCGACGAGCTGGCCGAGTACGGGCCGTTCCAGGTGTTCCGCCCGTACAAGGACGTCCGCTTCAGCAAGGACAAGACGCCGTACAAGGAGAACATCGGCGCGTCCGGCGAAGGGGAGGGCGGCACCGGCTACTACGTCGCCTTCAGCGCCACCGGCATCTACGCCGGGTCGGGCTACTACATGATGGCGTCCGACCAGCTCGAGCGGTTCCGTGCGGCGGTCGACGCCGAGGCCACCGGCAACGAGATCGCTGCGCTCGTCGCGAAGGTCGAGAAGGCGGGCCTGAAGGCGGGTGCGATGAGCGAACTGAAGACGGCCCCGCGCGGCGTACCGAAGGACCACCCGCGCATCGAACTGCTGCGGCGCAAGGGCTTGATGGCCGGCAAGAACCTCCCGCTCGCGAAGTGGGTGCACACCAAGGCCGCAGTGGGCAAGGTGCGCGATGCCTGGGTGGCCGCAGCGGACGTGAATGCCTGGCTCGACGCCCACGTGGGCCCGAGCACCCTCCCGCCCGACGAGGAGTGGCGCCGCTGAGCGCTCGTCAGGGGACGGGGAGCCAGACGAGGGCGGAGTGGATGACCTTCACGTCGGTGCGCTCGAGCGAGACGGGAACCGTGGTGATGTCGCGGGCGACGGCGTTCCACTTCTCGGTGATGGCCTGCACCTCGGAGGTCAGCTCGTTCTCCAGGTCCTCGAGCTGCTGATGCAGCTGCTGGATCTTGTTCTCCTGGGTGCTCAGTCGCGCATCGGCGGCCTGTGTGCTGGAACGACGGCGTGACGCGCTGCTGATCATGCTGCCCCGTGACCGCCGGCCGCCGAGGAAGCCGTCGAGGATCGAACCCGCAGCCGAGATGACCTCGTCGGTGCGCTTCCCCTTCGCCTGGGTCGCGAGCTCTCGGGCGCGATCCTCCGCCGTGGTGAGCTGTTGCTGGAGGGTCTTCGTACGCGTCTCGTACTTGGTGCGCAACTTCGCGGTGTCGGCGTCGGCCTTGTCCTCCGCAGCGGCGTGCACCCGCACGGCGAAGTCCTCCGGTGTCTCGCCCGGACGGCCGTACACCTTCAGTTCGCGCTGCACCAGCAGGTCGACCGTGCGGCTGCGGACCAGGAAGTCCACCAGGTCTCGCTCGAGTCGCGAGAAGTACGTCTTCTGCCCGATCGGCGCGCCGGTCAGCCGATAGGCGGCCTGCGCGGGCGGCTCGGTGCGCAGGTCGCGCTCGTCGTAGTCGACGTCGATGGCGCGGCTGGCGTCCACCTGCTCGCCGAGCGGGAACAGCACGGCCTCGTACTCGGCGTCGTGCACGAAGTCGGCCTTCTCCTCGTCGAACCGCATCGCCACGCGGGCCATGAACGCGGGTTCCAGCGTGCGGCACGTCGGGTCGGCGCCCACCTCGGCCAGCCACGGCGTGGCAGGGTCCACCCAGCGCACCGCGACCCCGTCGGCCACCTTGGGAGCGACCGGCGTGGCGGACGGGTCGTCGCTCGTGGCGGGCGCGGACGCGGATGCGGGTCCGGGTGCCGGCGCGGGTGTCGGCGTGGGTGTCGGCGTGGAGGCGGCGCCGGGCGGGGGAGGCGGCGGCAATGCGCTGCCGGGTGCCGGCGGCGGCAGGGGAGACGGCCCGGGCGTCGCCGTCGGAGCCGGTGCGGGTGCCGCCGACTTCTGGTCGGCCATCAGCACGACGATCTGGTCGCGGGTCAGCGGGCCGCGCAGGTAGCTCATCGCCCAGCGAGTGGTGAACACCTCGGGCTGGTCCTTGCCGGCCCGGCGCAGCACGAACTCGCGCTTGGCCAGTCCGCTGATGGTGTCCCCGACCGCCTTCACGTCCACACCACCGCTGGCGGCGCTCATGCCGTCCAGCAGGCGCTGCTTGTCGCGGTCGGTCTGCAGGCGGCCGATCATCCACGTGCCCGCGTTCGACAACGCCTTGTAGTCGACGTCCACCGGGTTCTGCGTGCTCAGCACCACGCCCACGCCGAACGCTCGCGCCTGCTTCATCAGCGTCATGATCGGCTTCTTGGTCGGCGGCGCCGCAGTGGGCGGCAGGTAGCCCGCCACCTCGTCCATGTACAGCAGGGCGCGCAGGTCGGTGGTGCCGCTCTGCTTGCGCATCCAGGTGACCAGCTTGCCGAGCACGAGCGTGGTGACGAACTGTCGCTCCTCGTCGCCGAGGTGGGCGGTGGTGACGATGGCGCAACGCGGGCGCCCGTCGGCGGTGTGCAGCATGGCGTCGATGTCGAGCGCCGGGCCCGACATCCAGGCCGCGAACGAGGGCGAGGCGAGCAGCCCGTTCAGCCGCATCGCCAACGCGGTGCGGTCCTTCGGTGGGAAGAACTGGTCGAGATCGAACACGCCGAGCTTGCGCAGCGGCGGCGTCTGCACCATGCCCACCAGGGTCGGCAGGTCGAGACTGCGACCGTTGGTCCACTCGTTCATCACCAGGTTCGACAACAGGATGTGCTCGCGGCTGCTCAGCGGATCGGCCGAGATGCCCACCAGGCCGAGCAGACCGCTCACGAAGCCTTCGATCTCGTCGCCCAACACCTCCGGATCGGCGGCCCCGGCAGGCGCAGCCAGCGAGCCGACGATGTTCAGCCCGACTCCGGCGCCCGAGCCCGGCGTGTAGATCGTGAACTCGGCCTTCGTGCGCAGTTCGGCCAGGCGGTCGGTCGTGATGCCCCAGCCGGCCAGGCCGTCCGTCCACGCCGTCGCCTGCGCCGCGGCGAACTCGGGCACGCTCTGGCCGGCCTTCTGCGCGTCGCCCTCGTTCACCCACGGCTCGAACTCGGCCCCGGTGAGCGACGGGAACGTCAGGCACAGGTTGGTGAGGTCGCCCTTCGGGTCGATCAGCAGCGTCGGTACGCCGGCCGACAGGGCCTCCTCGATCAGCACGACGCCGAGACCGGTCTTGCCGGAGCCCGTCATGCCGACGATCACGCCGTGGGTGGTGAGATCGCTGCTGGCGACGCGCGTGTCGGTGCCCGTCCGCTGGTGCTGCGCGGGATCGATCTGCCCGCCGAGGAGGAAGTCGGCCATGGCCGAGAAGCTACTGGGCCGCTCGGCTACTTGATCCGGTAGGCGCAGCGTTGGCCGCCGTCCAGCAGATGTTGGTGACGGTCGACCTGCACGTCCGGGCCGAGGGCCTTGCGGAACAGGTCGAGTTCTGCCGAGCACAGGCCGCCACAGGAATCGGCGGCGGTCTGGATGGGGCAGTGGTGCTCGACCAGTTCCAGGTGACCGTCGACGGACAGTGCTTCGGCAAGGTAGCCCTCGGCGCTGCGCAACGTGGCGAGGCGCTCGACCTTCTCGGCGACCGTGACGGCCGACTCGAGCGCGCCCTGGTAGTTGGCCAGTTGGCGTTCGGCGCGGGTGCGCACCACCTTGTCGAGCGCCTCGTCGCCGAGGGCAGCGCGGATGGACGCAAGCAGTTCCACGGTGAGGTCGGCGTGGCGGTCGGCGAACAGCACGCCAGCGGACGGCGTCAGCCGCCAGTGGGTGGGCGGGCGACCGCGACCGCTGCTGGCGCCGACTGAACGCTCCACCAGCGCAGCGGTCTCCAAGGCCTCGAGGTGCTGTCGGATCGCCGTGTCGGTGAGCCCGAACTCAGCGGCCAGCTCCGGGGCGGTGGCGGTGTCGACGCGCTTGAGTCGCTCGATGATGCGGCGCTTCGCGCCGGACAGATCGGGAGCGGTCCCGGGGGGATTGACCGTCATCGCCCCGAAGGTTACCGAATTAGAAAAGCGGATGCTTGTCGAACCCGTGCGCGCAAACAGGCCCGAGCTTTGACAAAATGTCAAACATGACCACACAGGCCGTCGATCCCATCGCCCACGCGCTCGAGAACCAGTTCGGCCTGGCTGACCGCGTGGTCGACGCCGATTCGTTGGCCAACAGCGTCACCCGTTTCCGCGAGAGGGGCATCACCCTGCCCACGTTCGCCCAGCTGGCCGATCCGTCGACCGTGGACCCGTCGATCGTCGGTGACGCCCCGAAGGACGGCCCCGACGCCCGCAACCTGTGGCGTGTGCACTGGTACAACGACATGGCCGGCAACCGCGTGTCGGTGCCCGACCACGTGGTGCTGCCGTCCAGCCTCACCGGTGTCGCCAGCCCGATCATCGTGGTGTTCGGTGACCGCTTTCCGATGATCACGGCGCACAAGGTGCTCGCTGCGTACGCGTGCCTGGCGCCCCGCGTCGTCACCGGCCAGTTCGACCCCACCCGCCACCGCGCCATCTGGCCGAGCACCGGCAACTACGCCCGAGGCGGCATCGCCATCAGCCGCATCATGTCGAGCCGCGGTGTGGCCATCCTCCCGGCCGGTATGAGCCAGGAGCGCTTCGACTGGCTCGATCGCTGGTGCGAGAACCCGAAGGACGACGTGATCCGCACCGTCGGCACGGAGAGCAATGTCAAGGAGATCTACGACGCCTGCAACGAACTGGCCAAGGACCCGGGCAACTTCGTGCTCAACCAGTTCTGCGAGTTCGGCAATCACCTCGGCCACTACGAGGTCACCGGCCGCGCGCTGGCGCACGTGTTCGAGACGGTCGCCGCGAGCGCCGGTCGTCCGCTGCGCCTCGCGGCGTTCACCAGCGCCACCGGCTCGGCCGGCACCATCGCCGCCGGCGACCGTCTGAAGGACCTGTACGGCACGAAGATCGTCGCCGTCGAGGCGCTGGAGTGCCCGACGATGCTCGAGAACGGCTTCGGCGAGCACAACATCCAGGGCATCGGCGACAAGCACATCCCGCTCATCCACA
>JBMOGW010000028.1:0-22234 GCA_049318165.1 Ilumatobacteraceae bacterium | reverse complement strand
CCGGGTGCTGGTCCGACTGATCCGGGTGCTGGTCCGACTGATCCGGGGACTGGTCCGACTGATCCGGGGACGGGTCCGACCGATCCGGGTGCTGGTCCGACTGATCCGGGTGCTGGTCCGACTGATCCGGGGACTGGTCCGAACCAATCGACGCCGGGCGATCGACACGGCGGGCACGGCGGCCAGGGTGACGAGGGCGAGGACAGCGACAGCGGCGACCACGGCGGAGACGACGACGGCGGCGACGAGCACCACGGTCGCGGGGACTGACGCGGCCGGCCACGGGCGCCGCTACGGTGCCCTGGCATGTGCGGTCGTTTCGTCTCCACACAGTCGCCGGACAAGATCGCGGAGTTCTTCGGCGCGGTCGCGCCGGTCGACGACGAGGGGCTCCCTCCCAACTACAACGTCGCACCCACCAACGACGTCCATGGCGTGGTGCAGCGCCTCGACGGAGCACGAGACGTCGAGGCGTTCCACTGGGGTCTCGTGCCGAGCTGGGCGAAGGACACCAAGATCGGCTCGAAGATGATCAACGCCCGGTCGGAGACGATCGGTGAGAAGCCGGCGTTCAAGTCCTTGCTCAAGAAGCACCGTCTCATCGTGCCGATGGACGGGTTCTACGAATGGCAGGCGGGAGTCGACGGTGGCCCGCTCACCAAGCAGGGCAAGCCGATGAAGACGCCGATGTTCATCCATCGCGCCGACGGCGAGCCGCTCGCAGTGGCGGGGCTGTGGGCCACGTGGCGCGACCGAGCGCTCGGCACGGATGCGCCGTGGCTGCACAGCTGCACCGTCATCACCACCTCGGCCAACGCCACCATGGCGCCCGTGCACGACCGCATGCCAGTGCTGCTGCCGCGCAGTGCGTGGGACGCGTGGCTCGACCCGACGAACGACGACATCGAGGGCCTACGCGCGCTGCTCGTACCCGCACCCGACGACGTGCTCGTCATGCACGCGGTCAGCACTGCGGTCAACTCGGTGAAGAACAAGGGCGCCGAGTTGATCGACCCGGTCTCGGCTGCGGCCGCCGAGACCGACGGCTCAACCCTCGGCCTGTAACGCAGTCACGATCGCTCCGGCGGCGGACTGGAGATCCTCGCGGCTGACCGACGGTGCGGCGTTGGCGAAGTCGAGTTGCGACATGCGGCTGGTGGGAATGAGGTGGATGTGCGCATGCGGCACTTCGTAGCCGGCGATGATCACCCCGACCCGCTCGCACCCGAACGCGGTCTGCTGGGCCCGGCCGATGCGGTGGGAGACGGCGAACAGGTGCGCCACGAGATCCTCGGGGATGTCGATCCAATGGTCGTACTCCTCGATCGGAATCACCAACGTGTGGCCGTGCGCGAGCGGGTTGATCGACAGGAAGGCGACGCAGCGGTCGTCACGGTGCACGAAGGTGCCGGGGATCTCGCCGTCGATGATGCGCGTGAAGATGGTGGGCATCAGACAAACCCTCCGGATGCAGCGAACACGTCGCCGTTGCAATAGCTGCTCTCCGGGCCGGCGAGGAAGCGCACCAGTTCGGCGAGTTCATCTGCGGTGCCCATCCGACCGCGTGGGATCTGCATCACGATGCCGGCCATCATCATCGGGTCCATCGGCGCCAGGAGCGGCGTGTCGATCCAGCCTGGGCACACCGCGTTGACGCGGATGCCGAACGGGGCGACCTCCTGGCCCGTCGACTTGGTGAGGGCGATGATGCCTGCTTTCGCCGTGGCGTAATGCACCGCGCCCGCCATCGGCCGCAGGCCGAGCACCGACGAGATGTTGACGATCGCCCCGCTGCGCGCCGGCGTCATGTGCCGGAGTGCAGCGCGGGTGCCGTAGAAGCTGCCGTAGAGATGCACGCGGATCATCCGGTCCCACGCCGCATCGCTCAGGTCGAGCGTGGAGTCCGGCGGCACCATGTCGGCCAGGCGGCCCTCCATGCGGGCCATCTGATTCGCAATCGCCCGCTCGGTTCGTTCGGGGTCGGGCGGGGGAGCGATGCCGGCGTTGTTGATCATGATGTCGAGCCGGCCGTGTCGCTCGACAGCCTTGTCGACCTCGGTGTCGAACGCGGCGGAATCGCAGACGTCGAAGACCGCGGTGTCGCCGCCGACCTCAATCGCAACGGAGGCCGCCGCCTCGGCGTTGAGATCGTTGACGACGACCGTGGCGCCGTCGGCGGCGAGGCGACGGGCGAACGCCGCACCCAACCCCGAGCCGCCGCCGGTGACGAACGCGACCTGTCCTGACAGTGCCCCCTGAGTGGTCATGGTCCGATCGTACGCAGCGCGCATGTGCCCGCCTTGTACGCTCCGCACCAATGGACGCATCCGCGCAGAGTCAGCTGTCCTCGCACAAGTACCTGACGTACCCGAACCTGTTCACGCTGGTCCGGCTGTGCTGCATCCCGTTGTTCCTCTATCTGCTCTTCGGGCGCGACAACATCGCCGGCGCGGCGTTCCTGCTCGGTCTCCTCGGCGCCACCGACTGGGTGGACGGCTGGTTGGCACGGCACTTCAACCAGGTGAGCGAGTTCGGGAAGATCTTCGATCCGACGGCCGACCGCCTCATGTTCATCGTCAGCATCATCGGCATCCTGCTGTACCCGATCCCGCCGGCGTGGGTGTTCTGGACGATCGTCGTCCGCGAGGTCCTCTTCGGCGGCACCATCGCGATCTGCACGCTGGTGTTCAAGATGGAGCGATTCGACGTGACCTGGTGGGGTAAGACCGCAACGTTCCTGTTGATGCTCGCGATCCCCGGCTTCATGCTCGGTGCGAGCGACTTCCCGTTGCACCAGGCGTTCCTGGTGGTCTCGTGGCTGCTCTACGTCCCGGGCATCATCCTCAGCTATTACACGGCGATCGCGTACGTCCCCACGATCCGTCGGAGCCTTCGGGCGGGACGAGCGCGGCGCGGCTAGTCTCGCGATCATGCAGGTCCCGCAGCAGCTCAGGTACAGCAGCGACCACGAGTGGGTCGCGGTCGATGGCAACCGGGCGCGAGTCGGCATCACCGATTACGCGCAGGACGCACTCGGCGACGTCGTGTACGTGCAGGTCCCGTCGGTGGGTGCGTCGGTCTCGGCCGGTGACAGCTTCGGTGAGGTGGAGAGCACCAAGTCGGTGAGCGATGTGTACGCGCCGGTCTCGGGCACCGTCGTCGCCGTCAACGACTCGCTGGGCTCGTCGCCGGAGTTGCTCAACAGCGATCCGTACGGTGCTGGGTGGCTGTGCGAGATCGAGGTCAGCGATCCCTCCCAACTCGACTCGCTGCTCGACGCTGCGGCCTACGAAGCACTGATCGCCGGCTGAGGCCCGCCATGGCGTACGTGTTCTGCAACCAGTGCGGTCATCGCAACCCGCCCGAGGCGAGCTTCTGCTCGTCGTGCGGATCGGTCCTCGACCGGTTCGACGACCGCACCATCACGCTCGGCAAGGTCGACCGCCTTCAGGACGCTCCCGGCCCCGGCGACGACGTGGTCGTGCGGATGGCCGACCTCCCGGCCGAGTCGGGCTCGCTGGTGGTGCGATCGGGCGCGCAGGCGGGCACCGCGCTGTCGTTGGAGGCAACGCTGACGCGCCTCGGCCGCCACCCCGAGAGCGAGATCAGTCTCGACGACATCACGGTCTCGCGTCGTCACGCGGAGATCGAACGCACCGGTGACGGCTATCTGGTGCGCGACGCGGGTTCGTTGAACGGCACGTACGTCAACGGCCAGCGGATCGAGGACGCAGTCCTGCTGCACCAAGGTGACGAGGTGCAGGTGGGCAAGTTCCGGCTCGTCTTCTTCCAGAGGGCGGACGGGTGACCGCCGCGGAACGTCCCTACCTGTCGATCGGTGAGGTGCTGGCACTCCTGCTCGAGGAGTTCCCCGACGTCACCATCTCCAAGATCCGGTTTCTCGAGAGCCAGGGGCTGATCGATCCCGAGCGGACGCCGTCCGGATACCGCAAGTTCTACGACGCCGACGTCGAGCGGCTGCGCGTGATCCTGCGCGAGCAACGCGAGAACTTTCTGCCGCTGCGCGTCATCCGCGACCGTTTGGAGAACGGGCAGATCGACGACTCGGGTGCGCTCACCCCGCCGCGGGGCATTCGCAACGTCACCGTGCTCGACCACGACGGCCACCTGCTCGACGACGACCTCACCGGTGACCACAGCCTGCCCGAGGGCATCGAGGTGCCGACCGGCCACCACCCGGCGGCACAGCACCGAATGGCCACGCCGCCGGCCGAGCCGCCCACCAATGCGGCCGCACAGTTCTTCGCCGTCAACTCGGAGGCGCCGCATCTCGACATCGTTCCCGACACCTTCGTCGCGAGCGAGCTCTGCTCGATGTCGGGTCTCACCGCGAAGCAACTCGAGGAGCTCGAGTCGTACGGGTTGATCACCGGGAGGGGAGCAGGCACGACCGCGCTCTACTCGTCGAGCGACCTTGCAATCGCGAGGACCGCGTGTGAGTTCCTCGCCCGTGGTGTCGAGGCTCGTCATCTGCGCGGATGGAAGCAGTCGGCGGAACGCGAGGCGTCGCTGTTCGAGCAGCTCGTGCTGCCGCTCGTGCGCCAGCGCAACCCGCAGAGCCGACAGCAGGCCGCAGCGACGCTGGCCGAGCTGTCGCAACTCGGCGCCGACCTGCGTGCGTCGCTGTTGGCAGCGTCGCTGCGTCACCATCTGGAGGCATGAAGCCTTTCCGTCGCGGGTACCATCTGCGGCGTGATCCGCATGGAACTGCTCGGTGTGCGCGTGGAGCTCCCGGCCAACACGCCGGTGGTGATGCTGCGCGAGGACGGTGCACGCTCGCGCGTGCTGCCCATCCTCATCGGTGGCCCGGAAGCCGCCGCCATCCACACCGCGCTGGAGGGCATCACACCTGCCCGCCCTCTCACGCACGACCTCGCAGTGACGGTGTTCCAGGCGCTCGGTGCGACGCTCGAACGGGTGCTGATCACCGAGGTACGCGACCACACGTTCTACGCGGAGCTGCACTTCCGCACCGCCGCCGGGCAGACCGTCGTGTCGAGCCGACCCTCGGACGCCATTGCGTTGGCCGTGCGCACCGAGGCGCCGATCTTCGCGGAGGAGTCGTTGCTGGACGAGGCTGCGGTCGATGCGCCCGAGGTGGACGACGACGAGGACGAGGAACAGATCCTCGACGAGTTCCGCGATTTCCTCGACGACATCACTCCCGACGATTTCGCCGGCTGATCGCGCGTCCCGCGCGATTGTTCGCGCGTAGAGTGCTTGACGGCGCGCGGTGTCGCCCCTACAGTGGGACACCGGTTACACGCCCGTAGTTACGCGCGTGTGAGCTCCTGGAGGCCGGGATGAGCGAAGTCGGGTACAGCGGGACGAAGGCGGCGTCGATCGTCGGCATCACGTATCGGCAGTTGGACTACTGGGCGCGTACCGACCTGGTGCGTCCGTCGCTCACCGACGCCTCGGGCAGCGGCAGCCGCCGCCAGTACGGCTACCGCGACCTGCTCGAACTGCGGGTCATCAAGAGCCTGCTCGACGCCGGCATCAAGCTCGAGTCGGTCCGCACCGCGTTCGCGTATCTGCGCGAGCACGTCGACACCGACATCGCTGCAGCCCACCTCGTGATCAGTGGCGATCAGGTCCTGCTGTGCGACGGCGACCAGTTGATCGACGTGATGCGCCGTGGCCAGGGCGTGCTGAACGTGCTGGCGATCGGCGGCCTGAAGGTCGGACTCGACGAGCAACTCGTCCAGCTCGGCGAGCCTGGCAGCCCCGCTGCACCGGCGGACGGGCCGGCCGCGGCGGCGATCTGATGGCGTCACTGCGGCTCAGCCCGCTCGACGCCGTACACCGCGAACTCGGCGCGAAGATGGTCGAGTTCGGTGGCTGGGACATGCCGGTGAACTACCCGTCCGGCACCATCGAGGAGCACCTCGCGTGCCGTCGCGACGCCGTGATGTTCGACGTGTCGCACCTCGGCACGGTGCGCGTCGAGGGGGAGGGTTCGCTCGACCTCCTGCAGCGGGTGCTCACCAACGACCTCACCAGGGTCGGTCCCGGGCGGGCGCAGTACACGCATCTGCTCGACGACACCGACGCGTCGGTGGTGGACGACATCATCGTCTGGTGGCTCGCCGACGACGTCTTCGACGTGATGCCCAACGCCTCGAACACGGACGGCGTCCGCGCAGCGATCGGTGGCGTGGACACGACGTCGTCGCGTGCGGTCCTCGCGGTGCAGGGCCCGTCGGCGAGGGAGCGACTCGGCACGGTGTTCCCCGATGCGGCGGCTGTCGGCCGCTTCCGGGTGGCCATGTGCGACTGGCAGGGCGTCACGTGCACCGTCGCCGGCACCGGCTACACCGGCGAGGCAGGCGTGGAGATCGCCGTGCCCGTTGCGGTCGCAGCCGATCTGTGGCGAGCGATCGCGGCGGCTGGAGTGCAACCGGCCGGCCTCGGCGCGCGCGACACGCTGCGGCTCGAAGCGGGGTTGCCGCTGCACGGGCACGAGCTCGGGGCCGGCATCACCAGCCTGCAGGCCGGCCTCGGTTGGGTGGTGTCGTGGGACAAGCCGACGTTCCGCGGTCGCGACGCGCTGCTCGCCGAGCGAGAGCGCGGTGTCGCCCGACGGCTGCGCGGCATCGCCACCGACGGCCGTCGCCCGGCGCGAGCCGAGTGCGTGGTCTCGGTGGATGGCCAGCCGGTCGGCCTCGTCACGAGCGGCAACTTCTCGCCCGTGCTGGGTCATGGCGTGGCGCTGGCGTTCCTGCCGCCCGACATTGCCGACGGCGCGTCGGTCGAGATCGACGTGCGCGGCACCGCGCTGCCCGGCACCGTGGTGCCATTGCCGTTCGTCGCCAAGCACTGAGAAGGCCGGGCTGCTAGGCGCCAGACGGAGGGTTTCGTGAGACCCGCGGGCGAACGAACGCCTCGTGCTGAGAACGTGTGTCCCATTTCGTCGTTCCGCGCGGCGTGACCAGAGCGCACAGACCGGGCACTCGGCGCTGCCCGTGGCGAGGTTGCTTGCTCTCGAAGCGGAGGCGGTCGAGCGTCGCCGTGAAGTGTCGCATTCCGTACCCATGGGCGCGTTTCACCACCAGATCCGTCGCACCTCACACCCATGGGTCCGGGAACCGACACGAATGTCGCCAAACGCGCCCAACCACCACCCACTTCCAGAGCAACGCAGCATCCGATGTGCCCCCACCAGGTCGCGAGCGCAGAGCTGCCGCTCTGCGCTGTCTGGAGGAAGCGACAGGCCTCGTTCTGAGAACGTCAGCGCTTCTTCGCGGCCTTCTTGGCTGCAGGCTTCTTGGCAGCGGCCTTCTTCGCCGGCGCAGCCTTCTTCGCCGGCACAGCCTTCCTCGCCGGTGCAGCCTTCTTGGCCGGGGCCTTCTTCACGGCAGCAGTGGTCGCAGGCGCGGGCTCGGCCGCGGGTGCAGGCCGGGTGCCGCCACCGCGGAGCACGGCCAAGGGACGCAGGCCGAACATCGAACCTGCGGACTCGGCGAGCTGGCCGAGCGGCTGGAGACGTCGGGACAGGTCACCGAGCACGTCGACGAACGACGTCAGGTTGGTCGGCAGGGTGTTCAGCGCCGGACTCGACAACACCTCGGCCAACCGCTGGAGACCGGGGACGACCTTCTCCACCGGTCCACTGAGCTGCTCCATGAGCGCATCAGCGGTCTTGATGCTGCGCGTCACCTGCGGCACCATCGCCTGCAGCGGTTCCTCCACCGTGTCCAGCAGCCGGTTCACCCGGCGCGACACCTGGTTCAACTGGTCCATGGTGTCATTGAACTTCTCGACGCTCTCCAGGAACTGGTTCACGCCACGTTGGAACTGTGCCACGGACTTCGACACGCCGGCGAACGGGTTGGCCCCGCCGAACATGGCGAGGACTTCCCCGAGGCCGTAGGGCGACGCACTGCTGTCAGTCATGGCGCCGACGGTAGCGCGGCCCGATCACGCGTTGGCGTACGACTCCAACGGCTCGCACGTGCAGATCAGGTGCCGGTCGCCGTATGCCGAGTCGATACGCGACACCGGCGGGAAGTACTTCGCCGAGCGCAACGTCGGCACCGGGTATGCACCGAGCGTCCGCGGGTACGGGCGGTCCCAGTCGCCGAGCAGGTCCTCGGCAGTGTGGGGAGCCATCCGCAGCGGGCTGTGCTCGACCGGCCATTCGCCGGCGACCACGCGGTCGATCTCCGCCCGGATCGCGAGCATCGCCTCGCAGAAGCGGTCGATCTCGTGCAGCGTCTCACTCTCGGTCGGCTCGATCATCAACGTGCCGGCCACCGGGAAGCTCATCGTCGGCGCGTGGAAGCCGTAGTCCATCAAGCGCTTCGCCACGTCGTCGACCGTCACTCCGGTGGCCTTCGTGATCGGGCGGAGGTCGACGATGCATTCGTGGCCCACGCGGCCGTGCGCGCCCGAGTAGAGCACCGGGAACGCGTCGTGCAGGCGTGTCGCGATGTAGTTCGCGTTGAGGATCGCCGCCGCGGTCGCGGCGCGTAGCCCCTCGGCACCCATCAGGGCGATGTAGACCCAGGAGATCGGCAGGATGCCCGCCGACCCGAACGGTGCAGCGGCGATCGGTCCGGTGGGTTGGTCGTCGCGCAACGGATGGCCGGGGAGGAACGGCGCGAGGTGCGCGCGCACCGCCACGGGGCCCACGCCCGGACCGCCGCCACCATGGGGAATGCAGAACGTCTTGTGCAGATTGAGGTGGCTGACGTCGGCACCGAACTTGCCGGGCTGTGCCATGCCGACGAGGGCGTTGAGGTTGGCGCCGTCCACGTACACCTGGCCGCCGTGCTGGTGCACGATGTCGCAGATGTCGCGGATCGCCTCCTCGAACACGCCGTGGGTGCTCGGATACGTCACCATCGCCGCCGCCAGCGACGTGCCAGCGGCCTCGGCCTTCGCACGCAGATCGGTGACATCCACGTTGCCGTGTTCGTCACAGGCCACGACGACCACCTTCAGCCCGGCCATCACGGCGCTCGCTGCGTTGGTGCCGTGAGCGCTCGACGGGATGAGGCAGACGTCGCGTGCCACGTCGCCGCGGCTGCGGTGAAAGCCGCGAATCGCCATCAGCCCGGCGAATTCGCCCTGGCTCCCGGCGTTGGGCTGAAGGCTGACCGCGTCGTAGCCGGTGACCGCCACCAGCATCTGTTCGAGCTGATCGATGAGCGTGCGATAGCCGAGCGTCTCGTCGTCCGGTGCGTATGGATGCACATGCGCGAACTCGGGCCAGGTGATCGGCATCATCTCGACGGTGGCGTTGAGCTTCATCGTGCACGAGCCGAGCGGGATCATCGTGCGGTCCAGCGCGAGGTCCTTGTCCATGAGGCGGCGCAAGTAGCGCAGCATCTCGTGCTCGGTGTGAAACCGCTCGAACACGGATTGGGTGAGGAACTCGTCGTTGCGCCGGTCGGGCATGCCGTCGAGTGCCGTGTCCTCGGCGAGGTGCGCCGCTGCGCCGAACACCGCCAGCACGGAGCGCACGAGCGGCAACGTCGTGACCTCGTCGAAGCTGAAGCACACTCGGCCGGCGTCCACCCGACGCAGATCGAGGCCCGCGTCACGGGCGGTGGCGATCACGGCGTCGGCATCGCAGCGCACGGCGACGGTGTCGAACCAGGTGTCGTGGCACACGTCCGCACCCGCCTCGCGCAACGCGGCGACCGCCATCGAGGTGAAGCGGTGGACGCGCTCGGCGATGCGCGTCAGGCCGTCGCGTCCGTGCCACGCGGCGTAGAAGCCCGCGATGTTCGCCAGCAGCACCTGTGCAGTGCAGATGTTCGAGGTCGCCTTCTCGCGTCGGATGTGCTGCTCGCGGGTCTGCAGCGCCAAACGCAGCGATGGGCGACCCTCGGTGTCGGTGCTGACACCGACCAGGCGTCCGGGCAGCGAGCGCGCGCCGGCGTCATTGGTGGCGATGAACGCGGCGTGCGGCCCACCGAAGCCCATCGGCACACCGAAGCGTTGGGCGGAACCGACCGCGATGTCGGCACCGAGTTGGCCCGGCGGTGTGGTGAGCACACACGCCAGCAGGTCGGTGGCCACCACCACGATCGCGCCTGCGGCGTGTGCTCGGTCGATCACCGGGCGCCAATCGGGCACGGCGCCGGTGCTGGTCGGAAGGCTGAGCAGCAGGCCGAAGCAGCCGTGGTCGATCTCGTCGACATCGCCGACGACGAGATCGATGCCGATCGGCTCCGCTCGGGTGGCCATCACGTTGATGGTCTGCGGGTGTGTGTCCTGATGCACCACGAACCGCCGGCTCGTCGACTTCGATGTCCGCAGCGCCATCGTCATCGCCTCCGCAGCCGCAGTGGCCTCGTCGAGCAGTGAGGCATTGGCGAGCTCGAACCCGGTGAGCTCGGTGACCATCGTCTGGAAGTTCAGCAGCGCCTCCAACCGGCCCTGGCTGATCTCCGGTTGATACGGCGTGTAGGCCGTGTACCAGCCTGGGTTCTCCAGCACGTTGCGCAACACGACCGGCGGGGTCGAGGTACCGAAGTAGCCCTGGCCGATCAGGCTGGTGCGCGGCCGATTGGCGGCGGCGATGCCGCGCAACTCGGCGAGCACGTCGTCGACGGAGCGCGGCCCCGGCAAGGGGAGCGGTCCGTCCATCATGATGCTGCCGGGCACGGTCTCGGCGAGGAGCTCATCGACCGTCGACGCGCCGATCGCCGCGAGCATGTGCGCCTGCTCCGCCGGTGTGGGACCGATGTGGCGGTGGACGAAGTCGTCCGCACCGAGCAACTCGGCGAGGGAGGAGCGGGTGCGGTCGGCGGGATGGGCGCTCATGGATGCCTCCTGGGGCGTGTCCGGTGCTGCTTCCCCCGCTGTCATCGGTACCTGAGAGCTTCTCCGCATGCGGCGGATTTCCCCGTCGGCGAGCCGGTCGAGCCGACTGCTTTCCAGCGTTGCGCACCCGACCGGTCCGTTGGCCTGAGAGATTCCGGGGAGGTTGCTCCTTCGGCGCTCCCACACTGGCGGTGCGGGCAGCTCTCCCGATCGGGTGTATCTGCACCGCCGACCCTATCCGCCTGCACACCCAGCGTGGTGACAGCGCGGTCCCGGGACCCCGATTCGACACCCGTTGGGCTTGATTTGGACGTCCCTTGGATCAAGCAACACCACTTGCCGACCGACCATTGACTAAGCAAGAAGGGTCGACGGACGGGAGACCGACGGCACGACACGTGCGGGCGCACGACACAGACAAGACGGAAGGATTCCCCCGATGAATCGAACCAAGTTGATGACTGGGCTGCTGGCCAGCGCGGTCGTCCTCACCGCCGGACTCGGCGTCGGCACCGCAAGTGCCGCACCGGCCCCGAAGATCGACACCGGCGGCGCGTCGCTGCAACTGCCCATGCTGGGCACGAACCTGACGCTCACGCTGACGACGGGCCCCGGCGGCACGATCGCCACGGCCGATCTCTCCGATCCGGCGGCGCTCGTCGCCACGGAACTCGACGCCAACAAGGTGAAGATGACCAACACCGACGGCACGTTCCAGCTGTCCGTGAAGTCGAAGAACAACGAGCAGCGCATCACGGCCAAGGCCGACACGCTGGCGAAGCTGGCCGGTCCGAACATCTGGACCGGCGGCATCTTCAGCACGGCGGTCAACACCGTGAACTTCACCGTGGTCGACGACGGCTCCGGCGTGCCGGGCCTCACCGTCGACAACGTGGCTCCGGAAGCGGACACCACGTTCGTCACGGGTGACGTGAAGACCGAGAGCGACGCCTTCGGTGCCGAGGCCAAGGTGTCGATCGAGTTCACCAAGGCCGGCCAGAGCCGCACCCTGACGATCAAGGTCGAGACGCACACCGGCATCGCCGAGGCGGACGACGACAGCCCCGAGGGCGCATCGCTGCGCATCACCCTGTCCCGCCCGCGTGGCGTGCCCGTCGACGCCGTCACGGCCGCCGGCGACAAGACCTGGAGCGCCGCGCTGTGCGACGGCACCGTGGCGACGGTCAACTACAACGTCTCCGACCAGGGCGTCGTGTCGATCATCGGCGAGCCGGTGCCCGCCGGCGAGGTGCGCAACGGTGGCGGCGACGACGACAGCGCCAACCGCGTCGAGGTCCGCTGGCCCACGGGCGAGCGTGTCCGCATCAGCGCCACGCTGCAGGACGGGAAGATCACCGTCAACGTCAAGGAGCGCATCCGTTGCCGCAACGCGACGGATCCGACCACCAACGTCTCCACCTCGACCACCGTCGACGACGACGACGATGAGGATCACGCCGAGGACGAGAGTGACGACGACGACGACCACGGCGACGACCACGACGACGACGAGGACGACAGCGACGACGATGGCGGCCACCGCGGTCGCGGCGACCACGGCGGCGAGGACGACTGACCCACATGGGCTTCCGCTCCGAGCGGACGCGGCCCCTCCTCGGAGGGGCCGCGTTCGCGGTTCTCGTTCTTCTCGCGTCCTGCAGCAGTTCCGACTCGTCGGGCGATGCTGCGAGTTCGGTGCCGACGGCCAGCAGCACCGTGCCGGTCGCAGTCGACACCACCGCTCCCGGTGAGGCCATCGACGCCACGGCACTGCTGCAGGCTGGACTCGCCAAGCTCGAACCCGGCTACCACTTCACGTCGGTCGCCTCGGTGAACGGCACTCCGACGGTCACCGCCGACGGCGACCGCATCGGCGCCGCCGGCCGCTACGAGGTGACCACCAATGGCGCACTCGTGCGCTACATCACCACCGGTACGGCCACGTACGTACAGCCCGACGGCGGAGAGTGGGACAAGCTCGGCAGTGATGCGCCGGTGAGCGATCCCGTGAAGGCCCTGGCCGCGCCGGCCTCGATCACGGTCGTCTCCCAGGACGGCTCGGCGGTCCGACTCAAGGTGTCCGTCTCCGCGGCGGCACTGGGCGTCGGCACCTCCGGCGAGGCCGACATGGAAGTGGCGCTGACCGACGGCGCGATCACCGAGATCGGTTACACGACCACGGTCGACGGCAACGTCGGCAGCGTGGCGACCACCATCGGTCCGGTCGAGGACTCGTCGCCCATCGTGGCGCCGATCTGACCGATCGGTCGTCGCACCGTCATTCGATGGTGCCGTAGGCGCCGTGCTCGCCGCTCGCCCGCTCGGCGAGCACGGCGTCCACGGCAGCGCGCAGGTCCTGTGCGAACGCATCGATACGTCCGTCGTGGACGGCATTCACGGTGCAGTGCAACGAGGCGGGCGGCCCTTGTCGGTCGACGTACCAGCCGCGTTGCCACAGACGATCCGCCACCGCGAACACGTCGACGCCGCTGCCCTCGGCGGCACGGAACGCGACCAGCGTCGCCTCAGGACGGGCGAGGACCTCCAGTTCGGCCATGTCGTCGATGACCTTGGTGAGCGCCTCGCACGCTCGACGCGCCGCAGCGGTGAGGCGGAGGTAGCCGTCGTCGCCGAGATGATGCAGCACCGCCCACGCCGCGGCCCACGGGCCGCCGCTCTTCGTGCCGAGCACTCCCGACGAGCCGTAGGTGCCACCCAGCCAGTTGTCGGTCAGGTACGTCTGGTATGAGCGCAGCTGCTTGTCGCGGTGCACGAGCACGCCGCAGCCCTTGGCCGAGTAGCCGTACTTGTGCAGGTCGACGGAGATCGACGTCACGCCCGGCACCTCGAAGTTCCAGGGCGGGACGTCGTGCCCGAGGCGGCGAAGGTAGGTGAGCGTCACGCCACCCATGCACGCGTCGACGTGGCAGTTGATGCCCCGTTCGGCGGCGAGCGCGGCGATCGCCGGGATCGGGTCGATGACGCCCTGCGGATACTGCGGTGCCGAACCGACGACGAGCACGGTGTTGTCGTCGATCGCCGCCGCCATCGCGTCGACGTCGGCCTTCCAGTCCGATC
Organism: Ilumatobacteraceae bacterium; assembly: GCA_049318165.1. Lineage (GTDB taxonomy): Bacteria > Actinomycetota > Acidimicrobiia > Acidimicrobiales > Ilumatobacteraceae > UBA668. The sequence continues at coordinate 8,359 of JBMOGW010000028.1, read as the reverse complement.
CGACCGGCACCCGGCGGCTCTCGACGCCGAAGTAGTAGCAGCCCTTCTCGAACGCAGCGTGGGCCGAGGTGGGCAGCACCACGTTCGGCGTGGTGACACCGCGCTCACGCCGGCCGCGTTCACGGGCCGCCTTCACCGCGAGCAGCAGGCTCTCGGTGCCGCCACTGGTGATGAATCCCGCCGCTGCCTCGCCGCCCTCGAACCAGTCGGCGACGATCCGTACCACGTCGGACTGGATTCGCTGCAGACTGGGGAACGCGTGCGTGTTCAGGCCGTTCTCCGTGGCGAAGCGGCGATATGCCTCTTCAGCGAGTGCCACGACCTCGGGCCCAGCGTTGTAGGCGAGCGTGAAGGCCCGGCCCTCGCGCCACCGCACGTCGCCTGCCTTCATCGCATCCAGTTGCGCGAGGACGTCGTCGATGGGGGCTCCGTTCGCTGGCATCGTCATGCGACGCACGCTACAGGAGGGTGCCCGGCCGTTCGCCGAGCCTCGCATCGAGGGCGCTGTGTCGAGTGCGACTATCGTCCACGCCCATGGGGATGCCGCAGGGGCTTGGCGTGATCGACCTCATGCTCGGCATCCCCGAGCCGGGGCAGCGCGATCACTGGTACTCGTTCCTCCGTCCGAACCTGCGCGACGCCGAGAGCCGCGACATGGCGATGCCTGCGCAATACATGTTCAAGGACATCCCCGACGACCCGTCCGCGGCCGACATGATCGCGTGGACACTCGACCAGATGGACGGCCACGGCATCGAACGCGCGCTGATCGGCACGGCACTCGAGGGCGGCATCCAGTCCGAGGCGATCGCGCGCCATCCTGACCGGTTCTTCGGCTGCCTGCACGTCGACCCGAACGGGGGCGTACCGGTGTTGCGCGAGATCCAACGCGCGTACGACGAGCTCGGCATCAAGGGCGTCTCGCTGTTCCCGAGCGGCTGCAACCCGCCACTGCCGATCAACGACAAGCGGATGTATCCGGTGTACGCGAAGTGCGCAGAGCTCGGCCTGCCCGTGCTGTGCTGCGTCGGTGTGCCCGGGCCGCGGTTGCCGATGGCGCCGCAGCACGTCGAGCTGATCGACGAGGTGTGCTGGTACTTCCCGGAACTGACGTTCGTGATGCGTCACGGCGCCGAGCCGTGGACCGACCTGGCGGTGAAGCTGCTGCTGAAGTGGCCCAACCTCTACTACAGCACCAGCGCGTTCGCCCCGAAGTACTACCCGAAGGCGATCATCGACTTCGCCAACACACGGGGCAGCGAGAAGGTGATGTACGCCGGCTACTTCCCGATGGGTCTGAGCCTCGAGCGGATCTTCGCCGAGTTGCCGCACGTGCCGCTGCGCGACGACGTGTGGCCGAAATTCCTGCGGCACAACGCCGCCCGTGTGTTCGGGCTGCCGGCATGAGCCGCTTCCCGTGGCCCGTGCCGTTCGGCTGGTTCACGATCGGCTGGTCGGCGCATCTCTCGAACGGGTCGGTGGTGCCGTATCGCGCGTTCGGCCGCGACCTGGTGCTGTGGCGCGACGAACGTGGCGATGCGCACCTGCAGGACGCCTACTGCCCGCACCTCGGCGCCCACCTCGGCCAGGGCGGCACGGTGTCGGATTGCGACCTGGTGTGCCCGTTCCACGGTTGGCAGTTCGATGCCAACGGCCGCAACACGACCATCCCGTACAGCGAGCGCACCAACGGCCGAGCCCGCCTGCGCACCTACACCGTGCTCGAGCGCAACGGTCTGATCATGGCGTGGTATCACCCGACGGACGACCAGCCGATGTGGGACATCCCGGTGGTGCCCGAGTTCGGCGAGGACGCAGGGGAGTGGGCCGAGCCCGTCAACCGCTACTTCACCATCGGCACCGCCTGGCAGGAGATGGCCGAGAACGGCGTCGACGCCGCACACTTCCGGTACGTGCACGGCACCGCCGAGGTGCCGGTACTGGAGCGGTACGAGCCGGACGGGTTCCTCTCGCACATGCGGTCGAAGCAGTTCTTCGTCACGCCGCGCGGCACCGTGGAGGGGCGTATCGACACCGACGCGTGGGGCCCCGGATTCAGCGTCGTCCGCTTCGGCGGCATCGTCGACACCGTGTTGCTGGGCTGCGCCACGCCGATCGACGAGGAGCACTGCGAGATGCGCTTCACGTTCACGGTGCGTCGCTTCGCCGACGACCGAGCCACGACGGCGGTGGGGGAGGCGGCGATCAACGAGATCTCCCGCCAGCTGCTGCAGGACAAGCCGATCTGGGAACACAAGGTGTTCATCGAGCGCCCGGCTCTGGCCGACACCGACGGCCCGTTCCTGCAGTTCCGGCAGTGGGCGGCGCAGTTCTACGCCGAGCCGTCCCCGTCGTAGCACGGCCGATCGACGATGGGCGCCGACCTCTTCTTCGCGATCGCGGCCGCCGTGCTGCTCGGGTCGTCCGACTTCTTCGCAGCTCGCTCCGCGCGTTCCACCCCTTCGGTCACGGTGACCCGCACGGCGGTCACCACCAGCGTGGTGCTGTCGCCCGTGCTGTTGCTGCTCGTCGACTGGGAGGTCGTGGGTCGAGACCTGTGGATCGGCGCCGGCTCCGGTGTCTTCATGATCACCGGTCTGATGTTCCTGTATCAGGGCTACAAGGTGGCTCGGATGGGTGTGGTGGCACCGCTGTCCTCGGTGCTGCTGGCGACGGTGCCGGTGGTGTGGGACCTGTTCCACGGGCAGACGCCGGGCACGACGGCGGCGGTCGGCATGGCGTTGGGCCTCGTGGCGCTGGTGCTCACGTCGTACACCCCGGGCGGATCCGGCAGCGCCACGATGGGTGCGGTGCTGGGCGTGGCCAGCGGCGTTGCCTTCGGTGTCGCGTTCACGCTGATGGGCGAGGTGTCGGAGGCCTCCGGCCTGCTCCCGGTGATCGTGCAGCGTGTCGCCGGCCTGGCGCTGCTGCTGCTCGTCGGCGTCGTGCGGAGCGAGCCGTGGTTCGCCGTCGGCACGGGTCGTCGGCATGCGATGACCGCCGGCGTGCTGGGGCTCGCCGCGATCGGCTGTCTGCAGTTCGCGTTCCAGCAGGGGGCAACGGGTCCGGTGTCCGTGGCCTCATCACAGTTCGCCGCGGTGGCGGTGATCCTGTCGGTCACGTTCAACCGTGAGCGGATGCGCTGGTGGCAAGCGCTCGGCGTGGTGACCACCGCGGTCGCGGTTGCGCTCATCGCCGTCGGAGGGTGACGGTCGGGTAGCGTTGCCCGCCATGGCCGAGAAACCCGTCATCACCATCCCCGAGGGCGAGCCGCCCGCCGATCTCGAGATCGAGGACCTGGTCGTGGGGGAGGGCGACGAAGCCACGGTGGGCAAGCGAGTGATCGTGCACTACGCCGGCGTCGCCTGGAGCAACGGCCGCGAGTTCGATGCCAGCTGGAACCGTGGCGACACGTTCGACTTCCGGCTCGGCGCCCGCGAGGTGATCGAGGGCTGGGACAAGGGCGTGAAGGGCATGAAGGTCGGCGGTCGCCGCCGCCTCACCATTCCGCCGCACCTCGGTTACGGCAACCAGGGCGCCGGTGGCGTGATCAAGGGCGGCGAGACGTTGGTCTTCGTCGTCGACCTCGTCGCCGTTCGCTGAACCCCGTTCGGCTCAGCCGTTCACGAGCCGGCGCACACCCACGATCCGGTTGACGTTGAACGTGCCTTCGCGCACGACGTCACCGGTTCGCGGCGCCTGGATCCACGTGGTCGCACTGGTGGCGATGCCCACGTGACCGATCACGCCGCTGCCGGCTGCCGTCTCGAAGAAGATCAGGTCACCGGCCTTCACGGGCTCGGTCGTCCAGTCGACGACGGCGCCGAACGACATCTGCGCGCCGCTGTAGTGGGGGATCTTCGCCCCGATCGTGGCGTACGCAGCCATCGTGAGACCGGAGCAGTCGTAGCTGTTCGGGCCGACGGCGAACGCCTTGTACGGCTTGCCGATCTGCGCGCGAGCGAAGGCGATGACCTTGGTGAGATCGCCCTTGAACGTCGGCCCGCCGGTTGCTGCAGGAGCGCTCGGCGAGGGGGAGCCCGGAGCCGTCGTGCTCGGAGCGGTCGTGCTGGGCGCCGTGGTGGTCACCGGCGAGGCGGCCACGGGAAGCGTGCCGCCCTTCGGCACGACCAGCGCCATGCCGGGATGAATGAAGCTGCTCGTGGTGAGCTGGTTCGTGGCGAGCAGTGAGCGCAGCGTGACGCCCAGTTTCACGGCGATGCCCGACAGCGTGTCGCCCGCCACGACGGTGTAACCCGCTTTCGCTGCCGGGACCCGGGGCTTCGGGGCACTGGTCGAGGTGGTGACAGCGTCCGAGGCCGTCGGCAGCGCACCGCCCTTGGGCACCGTCAACCGCATGCCCGGGTAGATCAGGCTGTTGATCTGTAGCCGGTTGGCCGTCAGCAGACTGCGAGTGGTGACGCCGAGCGTGGCGGCGATGCCGGTGAGGAAGTCGCCGTTCCGCACCGTGTACGTGGCCGAACTCGACGGGCTGGCCTTCGGGGACGAGGCCGGCACGGTGGCAGCCCCCGCCGTTGCCGCCGTGACGGGCACCCTCAGCACCTGACCGGGCAGGATGAGGCTCGTGACGGTGAGGTCGTTCGAGCGCAGCAGATCCCTCAAGCTGACGTTGAGCCTGTAGGCGATGCCGCTGAGGTAGTCGCCGCTGCGAACCGTGTACGTCGACTGGAGGGTTGCTCCACTTGGGGCGGCATCCGCCACGTCGACCAGGCACGATGTACCGATGGCCAGGCCAAGTGCCGAGGCAAGGAGGAGTCGCGGGAGGCGTGCCATGTCACTCTCTTCGGCACGTTGAGGGTGAGACTTAACAGTTGCTTGAAGAATTCCCCCTTCGCGCCTGGTCACCCGCTCGACGATTCTGGGTTACGCTCCGCCGGTGTCCCGACCTCAGCGTGGCCGCGCCCGGCGTACCACTGGCCTGGTGGCCCAGCGGCCTTGGTCGACCATCGAGAACCCGCACGAGCCGATCCGCACGCTGAGCGACGACCAGGTGGCGCACCTGCAGCGGTCGGCCCTTCAGCTGTTGGCAACGACCGGCATGCGGGTGCTCGACCAGGAGGCGCGGCGCCGGTATGCGGCCGCAGGCTGCGCAGTGGACGGGGAGATGGTGCGCTTCGACCCCGACATGGTGCTCGCCACCGTGGCCACCGCGCCCTCCACCTTCCGACTGAGGGCCCGGAACAGGACGAAGGACCTTCACTTCGGTGGCCGCAGCGTGGTGTTCGCCTCCGTCGGCGGCCCTGCCTTCGTGTCCGACATCCATGGCGGCCGGCGACCTGGCACCGATGCCGAGCAGGTGGACTACCTCAAGGTCGTGCAGCAGCTCGACGTGGTGCACCAGGAGGGCGGCGGCCCGTTCGAAGCGATGGACCTGCCGGCGACCACTCGCCATTTGCACCTCTATCGCAATCTTGCACTGCTCCTCGACAAGAACTTTCAGGGCACGGCACTGGGCCGTGAGCGGGCACGCGACTGTCTGGAGATCACCGCACTGGCCCTCGGCACCGACCTCGACGGCCTTGCGTCCGACCCGGCACTGCTCACCATCGTCAACACCAACACGCCGCTGACGCTCGACATCCCCATGGCCGAGGGTCTGATCGAGCTCGCCTCGGCCGGTCAGGCCGTCTGTGTCACGCCGTTCACCCTCGCGGGTGCCATGGCCCCCGCCACGCTGGCTGGCGCGCTGGTGCTGCAGCACGCCGAGGTGATGGCTGCGGCGACCCTGGTGCAGTTGGTGCGGCCTGGATGCCCGACCATGTACGGCTCGTTCACCTCGAATGTCGACATGCGCAGCGGCTCGCCTGCGTTCGGGACGCCGGAATACACCAAGGCCGCCCAGGCAGGCGGCCAATTGGCCCGCCACCTCGGTCTGCCGTACCGGTCCTCGAACACCACCGGCTCGAACGCCGTCGACGCCCAGGCCGTCTACGAGAGCTCGATGTCGCTGCTCGGCGCCGTGATGGGCGGTGCGCACCTGGTGAACCATGCGGCCGGTTGGCTGGAGGGCGGGCTGACCGGATCGTTCGAGAAGTTGATCGTCGACGCCGAGATGCTGCAGCTGGTGGCGTCGTGGCTGGAGCCGATCGAGGTGAACGACGCCGAGATGGGCCTCGACGCCATCGCCGAAGTGGGGCCTGGCGGGCACTTCTTCGCCTCAGCGCACACCATGGCCAGGTACGAGCACGCCTTCTACGAGCCGATGCTCAGCGATCGGCACAACTTCGAGACGTGGGTGGAGCAGGGCTCGGTGGACACCACACGGCGTGCCGCTGGGGTGTGGCAGCGGCTCGTGGAGTCCTACGAGCGGCCACCGATCGACTCGGCGATCGTCGAGGCGATCGACGACTACGTGTCGCGACGCGAGCGTGAGCTGTCTCACTGACCACTGCGGCACCCGGAGCTGCGCAGCAGGATCTGGTAGGGGTTGACCGGCGCTCCGCCATGCGGATGCACCTCGAAGTGCAGGTGCACGACCGTGGTGAGGCCGGTCTTGCCGGCGTACCCGATGACGTCGCCGGCCCGCACGGGCACGCCCACCCCGATGCCGTCGGCGAACCCGTCGAGATGACCATAGAAGTAGGTCGTCCCGTCCTTGGCCGTCAGCCAGAACTGGTTGCCGCCACGTGAGCCCGGCCTGTCGTACCGGAGCCGGGTGATGCGTCCGTCGGCGACGGCGTAGATCGGAGCGCCCCGTCGAGCGAAGATGTCGGTGCCCTGGTGACGGCGACCACCTGCGCGGGGCGCACCCCAGGTGTCCCAGAACATGCAGGTCCGGGGCAGGGGGAAGTGGGCGAGCGCGGGTGCGGTCGCCGAGCCGGCGGCCGCAGCGAGGGCCGCTGCGGTGCGAGCGTCGACGGTTCCGGTGATGGGCAGGCCGTTCCAGCGCTGGAAGACCTTGACCGACGACACGGTTGCCGCGCCGTACCGCCCGTCGACGCCGCCCTTGGGTCGCAGACCGGCGGCGATCAGCTGTCGTTGCACCCGCTCGACTGCCGCGCCGCTGGCGCCGGGACCGAGCACGGTGGGCTCGGGCGCCGCGGCAGGGGCGGCCGCCCGCGACGCGAGCAGTGCGGCCGTGTAGGCGTCGACTGCGCCGGTGGGCGTCACCTTCACCTGCGTCTGGAAGGCACGCACCCGTTCGGCGGTGCCCGGGCCGTACTGGCCGTCGGCCCCGCCCTTGGGTCGCAGGCCGACGTCGATCAGTTGCCGCTGTACGGCGATCACCTCCGGACCGGTCGCCCCGGGAGCGAGCAACGGCACCGGTGGCACGAGGCCCACGGCGATGGCCGTGGCCGCGTCCACCTTGCCCGTCGGCGACAAGCCTCTGGAACGTTGGAACGCCGAGACGGCGGTGGACGTGGCCGCTCCGAACATGCCGTCCGACCCGCCGCGAACCTTCACGCCGGCGGCGATCAGCAGGGTCTGCAGGCGCGCGACGGCCGCCGAGTGGTCGCCACGTGCCGGGAGCGCGTTCGATCCCGATTGCATCGACGGCGCGGCCGACACCGCCGAGGCGGTGCCCAACGGCGCGAGCAGGCTGCACGTGAACGCGCAGGTGAGGGTGAGGGTTCGCCGAATCTTCTTGCCGACGTGAGGCATGTGCTGTCTCCTCGTTCGGCCCGCTGCCCGCGACCCTAGATCGGGTCCGTCCGGAAGTGACGTCGCGCCCCGCCCATGGGAAGATGCACGCCGAGCGCCTGGGGCCCAGGCATCGCAGCACGGAAGGACGCGCCATGGCAGCCAAGAAGGGCAGCACCCCGCAGATCGACGAGGCGAAGCTCGCCGCGATGGTGGAGGTGATGTGGGAACACCGTGACGAATTGGCGCGGATGGCCACCGAACTGCCCGCACTGCTGCAGCGCACAGGCGAGCAAATGCGTGACGCCGGCGCCAAGGCGCAAACGGCGAGCGGCTACCTGGCGGGCGACGTGAAGGCGTACGCCGGACACGCAGCGGACATGCTCGAGACCTCGAAGCACCAGCTCATGGCCGTGCTCCATGCTCTGGAGAAGGCCGGCGGCATGCTGAAGAACCTGCCGTTCATCGGCGAGATGGGCAAGATGATGGGCGACCAGCTGGGTGCCATCGGTGACGTCGCGGAGAACCTCGATCTGGTCGGCCAGAAGGTCCGCGGCCTGGGCGACCGCCTGGGCGACGTGGGCACCGACCTCGAGCAGATGGGGGCGTCCTTGCTCGGTGGTGGCTCGGAGCTCACCGGCTTCGTGCAGCGCGCCGCGTCCCCGGCGAAGAAGGCAGCGGCGAAGAAGGCACCGGCCAAGAAGGCACCGGCCAAGAAGGCGGCACCCGCAGCGAAGAAGGCCCCCGCGAAGAAGGC
>JBMOGW010000027.1:0-23638 GCA_049318165.1 Ilumatobacteraceae bacterium | reverse complement strand
TCGGCACGATGGCCAGCACCGGTGTGGCCTGCAGGGCCACGAGGTACGGGTAGATCGACCGTTCGGCCCACACGGCCTGCGCCATGAACACTGCGAGCAGCATGCCGAGTGCGATCGAGATCGCAAGGCCGATGAACGCCGCGTACGTCGTCCACCACAGGCCCTCGAGCAGCTGGCGGCGCACCACCGAGTCGAGGAACGCCTGGTCGATCACCGTCACCGGCGACGGCAGCAGTGACGGGCGCTTGTCGAGCAGCGCCTCCATGCCCACGCGGTGCATCCACTCCCAGAACGCGATGAACAGCACGAACACCACGAATGGGCCGAGGTACGTGCTGAGCGTGATCTTCACGCCCTCCTTCACCGGCGGCGTGAGCGAGTCGTCGATGCTGGGCAGCACCCCTGCGATCGTGGCGGCGTCGTGCGCCATCTGCGCGTTGTCGTCTTCGGCCAGGCTCATGCGTGTGCACCTCGGAGGGACGCGGAGATCTCGCCGCTGATGCGGGCGAACTCGGGCTCGAACCGGAGTTCCGGCCGGCGGGGGTAGTCGAACGGGATGTCGTAGCTGGCGACGAGGCTGCCCGGGCGGGCGCTCATCACGAGCACACGGGTGGAGAGGAACACCGCCTCGCTGATGGAGTGCGTGATGAACAGGCCGGCGAAGCGCTCGCGCTCGAACAGTTGGATGACTTCGTCGTTGAGACGCTCACGAGTGATCTCGTCGACAGCGCCGAACGGCTCGTCGAACAGGAACACCTTCGGGTCGAGCACCAGCGTGCGGGCGAGCGAGGCGCGCATCTTCATGCCGCCCGACAGCTGCTTCGGGTACTTGCCCTCGAAGCCGGCCAGGCCGACCAGCTGGATCGCGTCTGCGGCGCGCTTCGCGCGCTCGGCCTTGCCGACGCCTTCGAGCTCGGCGAGCAGTTCGACGTTGCGCTGCACCGTGCGCCACTGCAGCAATGTCGCGTCCTGGAACACGTAGCCGACCTTCTTGCGGTCGACATCGACGGAGCCCGTGGTGGGCTCGTGCAGACCGGAGGCGATCTTGAGCAGCGTGCTCTTGCCACATCCGGACGGGCCGACCACCGTGACGAACTCGCCGGGTCGTACGTCGAAACTGGTTGGACTCAAGGCATGAGTTCCGTCGGGATACACCATGGAGACCCCGTTGAAACGCAGTGCAGGGGCAGGCACCGAGTTGGTCATCCGAGTCACCATAGTGGGTGCGTCTGTCTCGCTCTGCGTCCCGGCGTCCATCAGTGCATCACCATTCCACCGCTGACGTTCATCGCCTGACCGGTGCAATACCTGGACTCGTCGGAGGCCAGGAAGACGGCCATGTCGGCCACCTCGTCGGGCTCGGCGCAGCGGCCGAGCGGCGACATCGACGACCATTCGGCCACCATCTCAGGGGTGCGCGTCGCCACACCCATCTCGGTGAGGACGTAACCGGGACAGATGCAGTTCACACGGATCGCGTGTTCGCCCAGTTCCATCGCCGCCACCCGGGTGAGCGAGATGACTGCGGCCTTCGAAGCGGCGTAGTGCGCCTGGTTGGGCGAACCCACCTTGCCGCCCATCGACCCCATGTTCACGATGGCGCCGCCGCGGCCTTGCTCGATCATCGCCCGGGCGGCCACCTGGGTGGTGACCAGCATCGAGCGCACGTTCACGTCGAAGGTGGCGTCCCAGTCCTCGACCGTGATGTCGAGCAGCGGAGCGAAGCGGAGGATGCCGGCATTGTTGACGAGGACGTCGATCCCGCCCAACTCGTCGATCGCGTGCTGCGTGGCGTCCCGCGTGGACGCCGGGTCGGCGAGGTCCACCGTCACCGGCACCGCATCGAGCGCCTCGGCCTGACGGCGGCAGAGCTCGTCCTCACGGTCCATCAGCGCCAACCGCGCGCCCTCACGATGCAGCGCCGCAGCGATCGACGCCCCGATACCGCGGGCCGCGCCCGTGACGAGCGCGTTGCGGCCTTCGAGGCGACCTCGAGCAGGGGCAGTGCGGTCGGTCACCATGTCGGAGGAATCGTACGACACCCTGTGTGACCGCAGTTGCCAGGGGTGTGAACGCTCTGTTACCAGCCGCCCACCACGCGTCCGGCCCGCACCACGGCCCGGCCGGCCGGCCCGAACGCCACCGCCTCACGAATGCTCGCCGCCGGTACGAGCACCAGATCGGCGACCTCGCCCGGTCGGGTTCCGGCCGCAGCGAGCCCGAGTGCGGCTCGGGCGGCACCCGCCACGCACGCGTACGCGTCGTCGGGCAGCAGGTGCCCCGCCATGACCATCAACGCCGCCGTCTCCAGGCAGTCGCCGCGACCGACGAAATTGAACGGGTCCTGCAGGTTGTCGGCCCCGGCGGCCACGTTCACGCCCGCCTCGCGCAGGGCGCGCACCGCGGTGAGCGCCCTCGGCATCGCCTCCTGCTGCTCGCGTCCCTGCAGGAACAGGTTGCTGCTCGGCAGTGCCACCACGTGGATGCCCGCGGCGGCCACCATCTCCGCCACGCGGCGTTGCTCGGCGACCGTCTGCACGCCGAGGCTGACGCAGTGGCTGGCGGTGACACCGTGCGGGAAGCCCCAACGCTGCACCACCTCGGCCAGGTACGGCAGCGCGAATCGGCTCGGGTCGAGCGTCTCGTCGGTGTGCAGGTCGACCGGCAGACCGGCATCGGCCGCTGCGGTCATCCACAGATCGGTGGCGGCGACCGGATCGGACTCGAGGTGCGGACAACCACCGACCACGTCGACACCCATGCGGATGGCTTCGCGCAAGAGCGCGCGCTCCTCGGCGCCCTCGGGACCGAGGATCGGCATGCCGCCCAGCGCGACGACCTGGATGTGCACGAGGTCGCGGAGCCGTTCGCGCACGGTGAGGAGCGCTTCCAGCGACGTGGTGCCGCAGCCCTCGGTGATGTCGACGTGTGTGCGGATGGCGGTGGCGCCGTTGGCGGCGATGAGGCGAGCGGCGCGCTCGGCGCGCTCGACGGTGTCGGCGACGGTGATGCGGTCGCGGCTGGCCTCCATCGCCACGATCGCGCCCATCAGATCGCCGGTCGGGTTGGGCACGGTCTCGGCCAGGAACGCCTTGTCGAGATGTGCGTGCGCTTCGGCCATCGCGGGCAGCAGCAGCCGCCCGTGCGCTTCGAGCAGGTCGTCACCCGGCTGGGCGCCCGAGCCGATCGACGACACCAACCCGTCGACGATGCGCACGTCGGTGCGAGTCCCGTCGGGGAGGAGTGCGTCGACGATCGTGAGTGCCATCGGGCCGAGGGTAGATCAGCCGCCGGCGACGGTCCCGACCCGCGTCCTCGGGTCGGCCGCGCCGGACCAGAACCCGCGCTCGTCGCGGACGATCGCATGGGCGTGGCCGAAGCTGCTGTCGTAGGGCGGCAACACGCTCACACGGTGGCCGCGGGCCTCCAGCGCACTGGCCCAATCGGCCGGGGCGTTGCCCTCGATCTCGACGAACGGCCCCTCGGTCGACGTCCAGGTGTCGAACCCGGTGTGTGGGCCGCTCAGGCCCCAACGTCCGGCGTGCAGCGCCGCGGCCGGTGACTGCCCGTGCCGGAACAGGCGGGCTGCCAGCTGCAGGAGGATCTGCGGCTGGGCGTCGCCTCCCATCGTGCCGAACACCGCGGCGAGGTCGCCATCGCGAGTGGCCAACGCGGGTGACAGCGTGTGAGGCGGGCGGGCGCCGGCGCGCAGTTCGGCCGGGTGACCTTCCTGCAGGCTGAAGCCGAGGCCGCGGTTGTGCAGATTGATCTGGGTGTTGGGCTCGACCACCCACGAGCCGAACCCGGAGGCGTTGGACTGGATCAGCGACACGCCCATGCCGTTGCCGTCGGTGGTGCAGAGGTAGGTGGTGTCGCCTGCGTTGCCGTTCACGCCCAGAGCCGACGCACGGTGCACGTCGACGCTGCCCGAGCGGGCGCGGATGGCGTCGAGCAGAGCGTCGCCGTTCGCGTGCTCGTGCAACACGTCGGGGCGGTCGTGGCCGGCGACCTTCGCGGCCTCGATGAGCACGTGTGCCCACCGTTCGTCGTCGGGGTCGTTGGGCAGCTCGCCGGCAGCGTCGAGCGCGTCGGCCATCAGCGCGCCGCCGAGCGTGAGGTAGCCCTGCGAGTTCGGCGGCACCGTCCACAGGTCGACGCCGAACGCCGCGGCGCGCAGCGGCGTCACCCAGTCGGAACGGTTCGTCGCGAGGTCGGACTCGTGGAACCAGCCGCCACCCAGCGCCAGGAGCCCGTCGCCGAACTCGCCGCGGTAGAAGCCGTCACGGCCGTCGGCGGCGACAGCACGCAGGGCGCGGGCCAGACCGTGGCGGCGCACCCGCTCACCGGGTCGCCGAGCCTGCGATGCCAGCTCGTGCAGGCTCGTCCGCGCTCGCTCGTCGAGTGTGGACACCGAGCCGACGAGCAGCGGGCTGGCGGGGAAGCCGTCCTCGGCGAGCGCGATGGCCGGTGCCAGCACCGTGGCGAGAGGCAGCGTGCCGAACCGTTCGTGCAGCGCAGCCCACCCGTCCACGCACCCCGGCACGGTGACGATGCGCACGTCGTGGCGGAACGGCATCGCCGTGTGGCCCTCGGCGCGGAGCGCCGCTGCATCGGCACCGCTGCCCGCTCGACCACTGGCGTTCAGGCAGTGCACCTCGCCGTCGACGTGCACGAGGGCGAACAGGTCGCCACCCACTCCGCACAGGTGCGGGCCGGTGACGGCGATCGCCGCGTTGGTGGCGATCGCCGCGTCGACGGCGTTGCCGCCGAGGGCGTACATGGCCATCCCGGCCTGCGTCGCCAACTGATCGGCGCTCGCCACCATGTGGTGCGGAGCGCGGGTGCTGTTGAACGGCGCGCTCACTGCCACACCCCGCGCTCCTGGAAGACCGAACGCAGCACCTCTGGTCGGTCGGTCATGATGCCGTCAACCCCGAGGTCGAGCAGGCGGTGCATCTCCGGCGCGTCGTCGATGGTCCACACGTGGACCGCCACGCCCATGCGATGGCAGCGGTCGACGAACTTCTGGTCGGTGACCGTCAGCGGCCCCTGCCGAACGGGCACCTGTGCCGCCATCGCGTCGGTGCTGCGCAACGTGCCGTACTTCATGCCGGCGACCCCGCCGGGCCCGAGCGACGTGCACGCGCCGGAACCCAGGATGGCCCGGAGGTGCCGCAGTCGTGTGTCGCTGAACGCCCCGAGACACACCCGATCGAGCGATGCGGTGCGGCGGAGCGCCGACACCAACGCGTCGACCGCCCGGTCGGTCTTGCAGTCGATGTTGACGCGCAGCTCCGGCCACGTGCCGAGCAGGTCCTCCAGCAGCGGTACCGGTGCTCGACCGTCCACCATCGCCGTGCGCACCTCCGTCCAGGGCAGGTCGCTGATGCGGCCGGCACGGCCCGTCGTGCGCTTCAGGTCGTTGTCGTGGAAGGCAACCAACACGCCGTCGGCGGTGACCTGCACGTCGGTCTCGACGTAGCGGTAGCCCAGGCCGACGGCGTACTCGAACGCCGGCATCGTGTTCTCCGGCACGTCGCTCGCGCCACCGCGGTGGGCGAAGGCGATCGGGCCGTTCCAGTCGAGGTACGGATGGGAGCGGCGCTGCATTCCCGCAAGTATCGTCGGCCTCATGCCCCAGGAGAACAACCCGGCGTCCATCACCGTCCGCTCGCCCTACGACGATTCCGTGGTCGGCGAGATTCCGGCGATGACCGCAGCCGATGTCGACGTAGCGGTGTCGATCGCCAAGAAGGCCCTGCACGAGCAGCCGCTGCCGCTGTGGAAGCGGGCCGACATCCTCGACCGCGCCGCACTGCGCCTCACCGAGCGCCGCGAGGAGTTCGCGCAGATCATCGCCAGGGAGGCCGCCAAGCCGATCAAGACGGCGCGCGTCGAGGCAGAGCGTGCCGTCGGCACCTTCCAGTTCGCCGCCGCCGAGGCGCGCAAGCTGGGTGGCGAGATGATTCCCCTCGACGCGATCCCCGCGGGTGAGGGCAAGCTCGGCTTCACGCTGCGCGTGCCGATCGGCGTCGTCGGTGCGATCGCCCCGTTCAACTTCCCGCTCAACCTGGTGGCGCACAAGCTCGGACCTGCCATCGCTGCGGGCTGCCCCGTGGTGTTGAAGCCGGCCAGCCAGACGCCGTTCAGCAGCATCGCCCTGGCACAGATGCTGGTGGAGGAGTGCGGCCTGCCGCCCGAGTACCTGCACGTCGTCACCGGAAGCGGCGGCACGGTGGGCAACGCGCTGGTGGACCACCCCGACATCGCGCTCATCACCTTCACCGGCTCGCCCGAGGTGGGTTGGGGCATCCGCGCCCGGGCGCCGCGCAAGCGCGTCGGTCTCGAACTCGGCAACAACGCGCCGTGCATCATCGAGCCCGACGGCGACTGGGTGACCGCTGCGGCGAAGATCAAGGTGGCCGGGTTCAGCCATGCCGGCCAGAGCTGCATCAGCACGCAGCGCGTGTTCGTGCACGCCTCGATCGCCGAACAGTTCACCGACGCGCTCGTGCGCCATGTCGAGACCCTCGTGGTCGGCGATCCGATGGACGAGGCCACCGACGTGTCGGCACTGATCTCCAAGGGAGAGCGCGACCGCGTGGCCGACTGGGTGTCCGAGGCCGCTGCGCAGGGCGCCACCATCGCCACCGGCGGCTCGCTCGACGATGCGGGCGTGCTGCGCCCCACGGTCATCACCAACGCCCGCCACGACATGAAGGTGTGCGCGCAGGAGGTGTTCGGCCCGGTCGTCACGGTTGCCGCGTACGACGATCTCGACGAGGCGCTGCGCCTGGCGAACGACAGCAAGTACGGCCTGCAGGCAAGCATCTTCACCAGCGACATCTCGAAGGCGCTGAAGGCGGTGCGCACGCTCGACTTCGGCGGGGTGCTCGTCAACGAGGTGCCCACCTGGCGCGCCGATCAGCAGCCCTACGGCGGTCTGCGCGACAGCGGCAACACCCGCGAGGGTCCGGCGTTCTCGGTGAAGGAGATGACCGAGATCCGCATGGTGGTGCTCTCGTGACGGCGACGCGCTGATGCGCTGGGGTGTGCTCGGCGGCGGCAGCCGCATCTATCGCAAGAGCCTGCTGCCGGCGCTCATCGAGGCCGGCGAGACCGTCGTCGCCGAACCGCGGCGTGACGGCGGCTCGCTGGCGCCGTACGAGGACATGCTGCGACGTGACGACGTGGACGCCGTCTACAACCCGCTGCCCAACCACCTGCACGCCGAGTGGACCCACCGGGCGCTCGACGCGGGCAAGCACGTGCTGTGCGAGAAGCCGCTGACCCTGTCGGTCGCCGACACCGAGTCGGTGTTCGATCATGCCGCGGACGCGGGCCTCACCGTGCTCGAGGCCTACATGTGGCCGCACCACCCGCGTGCGCAGCGACTGCTGCGCATGGTGCGCGAGGGCGAGATCGGCTGGCCGCAGTGGGGGAGTGCGCAGTTCAGCTGGCCGATGGACCTGACGAGCGGCGATCACCGTCTGGACCACCGCGGCGCCGGCGCCCTGTTCGACGTCGGCATCTACTGCATCGCGCCGTTCATGCTGATGGCCCGCCGCGACCCGTCGGCCGTCGCCGCCAACGCGGTGCGCAACATGCTCGGCGTCGACACGTCGATGACCGGCTGGCTCGACTGGGGTGGCGGATTCGGATCCACCTTCCACGTGTCGTTCGAGGCCCCGCACGCTCGCCGCATGGTGCTGGCCGCGAGCGACGGCCAGGTGACCCTGCCGGGCATGCACACCCCCGGTCCCTCCGAGCCGAGCGAGATCCTCGTCGAACGGCGCGATGGCACCGTCGAGCGCATCGAGTGCGCGGGCGGTCACGCGTACGCGGCGATGGTGCGCCACTTCACCGAGGTGGCCGGCGGTGGGGTCGAGCCGGTGTTCGGCCGTGCGGAAAGTGTGCGGCTCGCCGCCGCCATCCAGGCGCTCCACGTCGCGAGCGTGCACTGAGCCGATCGGCTCGAACGAGCCCAGAGAGCTGAGCGGCCGGGCACACCACAGAGGTGCCCGGCCAGCTCCAGTTTGCTCCGCCGCCACACGGCGGGAGGGGTCTCCCGTCCCTCGCCGATCACTGTGAACTGCGGCCCCGGGGCCGAACCAGGGACCAAAGTCCCGAAGGGGGTTGGAAGGGTCCGACCGCCCGGTCTGCCGCCGCCGACCCTCACGTCCGTGGGCGGAGCGTGGCGGCGGACGCGCGTCGCGTCGACTCAGACGGGGGGTCCATGGACCGCGGTGGGTCATTCGGACCATGCCACGACGGCCGAATCCAAACATTTCCCGAAGGGTGGGTCCGCAGCCTTACGACTGAAGTCCCCATCGAGCAAGGCGGAACCCCGATGTACCACCCCACACTCCCCAGTCAGGCACCACCCCGACACTCCCGGCACGGTGCGTCCCGCAGCCGGCGACTGTTCGTCGCGCTGTTGGCGGCGCTGCTCGCGGCCCCCGCGGTCGCGGCAGTCACGCCGGCTGGCGTGTCGGCCGACCAGACGCCCGGTATGGGCTTCACTGTGTCGGCTGCCGACATCGACTACATCCTCGACCAGATCGTGATCGCCGAGAAGCACAGCGCGGCCAAGGCATGTTTCGACGCCGAGGCACTCGGCGGTCCGCCGTGTGACAGCGCGGCGCTCACCGCGATCGACCCGTCGCTCGACGGCCTCGTCTACGACCAGCAGGCGGATCCGAACCTGTGTGCCGCACTCCGCAGGTTGGTGGGCAACCCGCTGCTGTCCTTCGGACTGCGCTCCACCGACGGCTCGTGCAACAACCTGCAGCCCGGTCAGGAGGAGTACGGCGCCGCCGACCAGCCCTTCCCGCGCCTGACCACGCCGGTGTTCCCGTCGGCCGAGGTGTCCGACCCCGCCTTCGGTCCCTCGCAGCAGACGACGTACGACTCGACGTCGGGCAACGTGTTCGACAGTGAGCCGCGCACCATCAGCAACATCATCGTCGATCAGACCTCGGCCAACCCGGCAGCGGTGTGCGCCTCGGCGTTCCCGACCCGTGCGCAGGGCGTCGGGGCCGCGTGCGACCTCGACGCGGTCACCAACGTGCCGCCGTTCGAGTCGTTGCCGATCGACAGCGTCACCACGGACGTCGGCCTGTCGCCGCCGTTCAACTCGTTGTTCACGATCTTCGGTCAGTTCTTCGACCACGGCCTCGACAAGATCACCAACGGTGGCAACGGCACGGTGTTCGTGCCGCTCAAGGCCGATGACCCGCTGGTCGCCGGCCCGGACCACGTCTTCGGCAACGCCGACGACCTCAGCCCGCGGCTGCGCTTCATGGTGCTCACCCGGGGCACCTCGGTGCCCGGCGCCGACGGCGTACGCAGCGCCCCCAACACCGACACCCCCTTCGTGGACCAGAGCCAGACCTACACCTCGCACGCGTCGCACCAGCTCTTCCTTCGCCAGTACGTGATGAACGCGGACGGCCATCCCGTGCCGACCGCCGAGTTCCTCGGCACGCCCGACGGTGCCATGGCCACGTGGACGATGATCAAGGCTCAGGCGGCCCTCCTCCTCGGTCTGCAACTCACCGACGCCAACGTCGGCAACATCCCGCTGATGGCGACTGACGCCTACGGCAACTTCATCCCCGGCCCCAAGGGCTTGCCGCAGTACGTCACCGGGGGCGGCCTCGTCGAGGGCGACCTCTCGGCGCCGGTGCCGGTGCCGGGCGACGCGTTCTTCATCGACACGGCGTTCCTCAACGACATCGCGCACAGCGCGGCCCCGACGATCCACAAGGATTGCTCGACCCTGCCGCCCGGCCCGCCCTCGCCGTGCCTGCCGCACGGCGACCCGGCCATCGGCACCCTGTTCCCCGACACCGACACGGTGGCCGGCGACTCGCTCGATGCCACCACGCCTGCAGGCTCCTACGACGACGAACTGCTCGGTACGCACTTCATCTGCGGTGACGGTCGCTGCAACGAGAACATCGCGCTCACGGCAATCCATCAGGTCTTCCACGACGAGCACGATCGTCTGGTCAACGACATCAAGCACACGATCCTGACCGACACCAGCGGCACCCTGCACGAGACCGACTGGACCACGCCGCTGGGCGACCCGACCGACCCGGACCACATCTGGAACGGCGCTCGGCTCTTCCAGGCGGCCCGCTTCGTGACGGAGATGGAGTACCAGCACCTCGTCTTCGAGGAGTTCGCCCGCAAGGTGCAGCCGCTGATCAACCCGTTCCAGCCGTTCGCGTTCAACCAGACCGACGTCAACCCGGCGATCACCGCCGAGTTCGCGCACGCCGTCTACCGCTTCGGCCACTCGATGCTCGACGAGACCATCCCGCGCCTCAACGAGGACGCGAACGGCGTGCTGACGCACAACGACATCCCACTTCTCGATGGCTTCCTGAACCCTGCTGCCTACTACGACGGCGGTGTTGCCGGCACGCTCGACGCCCGCGAGGCCGCGGGCTCGATCATCATGGGTCTCTCCGACCAGACCGGCCAGGAGATCGACGAGTTCGTCGTCGACACGCTGCGCAACCATCTGCTCGGCCTGCCGCTCGACCTGCCCGCACTGAACATGACCCGTGCCCGCAGTGAAGGCATCCCGCCGCTGAACGAGCTGCGCCGGCAGATCTTCGCCGCCACGAACGACGGCCAGCTGACGCCGTACACCGACTGGGTGGACTTCGGTCAGAACCTGAAGCACCCCGAGTCGCTGGTCAACTTCATCGCCGCCTACGGCACGCACTCGTCGATCATGACGCTCGACCCGGATGGTGACGGCCCGATCGTCGCCGGCAGTACGGCAGCCCGCCGCGCCGCCGCCGACCAGCTGGCGAACGGCACCGTGTTGCCCGGTCCGACGGCTGACCCGGCCGACGACATCAACCCGCCCGTCGATGCCGCCGACTTCATGTTCGGCCTGTCGGGCGCAAGCGCCGGCACGGACTGGTCCACGACGGAGACCGGCCTCAACCGGATCGACCTGTGGGTCGGCGGGCTGGCCGAGCGCACCAACCTGTTCGGAGGCCTCCTCGGCAGCACGTTCAACTACGTGTTCGAGAACCAGCTGACCAACCTGCAGAACGGCGACCGCTTCTACTACCTGGCACGTACGCCCGGTATGAACCTGCGTGCGCAGCTGGAGGGCAACTCGTTCTCGGAGCTGATCATGCGCAACACGACGGCGCACACCCTGAAGGCCGATCCGTTCGCGAACGCCGACTGCAAGTTCGAGTTGCGCAACCTGGACGCGATCTCGCCGTCGGCGACGGGCCCGTACTTCTCCGGTACCGGCTCGGTGGGCGACGACCCGCTGTCCGGCTGCAATGAGAACGGCGTGCTCGTCAAGATGGGCGACGGCACCATTCGCTACCGCACCAACAACCCGGTGAACATCCCGGGTATCAACTTCCAGGCCGTGTACAACGGCCGCGCCGGATCGGCGAACGACCGCATCTACGGCGGTGTCGACAACGACACGTTCTGGGGCGGCGACGGCGACGACACGATCGAGGGTGGCGACGGCGCAGACATCGCGCTCGGTGGCCTGGGCAACGACGTGATCACCGACCTCGCCGGTGACGACATCCCCAAGGGAGGCCCCGGCAACGACGCCATCGACGCAGGCCCCGGTCTCGACATCGTGATGGCCGGCGACGGGAACGACTTCACCAACGGCGGTGCCAACATCAACGAGACGTTCTCGGGGGCAGGTGACGACT
Organism: Ilumatobacteraceae bacterium; assembly: GCA_049318165.1. Taxonomy (GTDB): domain Bacteria; phylum Actinomycetota; class Acidimicrobiia; order Acidimicrobiales; family Ilumatobacteraceae; genus UBA668. Next base: position 11,921 of record JBMOGW010000027.1, on the reverse strand, counting down.
TCGCCATCGCCGGTGCGGGTGAGGACGCGGTCTTCGGTGACAGCGGCGACGACTGGGAAGAGGGCGGCGACCAACCGGACCTGCTGATCGGCGACAGCTCGACGTTGTTCTTCGACGACCACAACATCCCCGGCAACGACATCCTCATCGGTCAGGGCGGCGACGACGACTACGACGGTGAAGGTGGCGACGACATCTTCGTCACCGGCCCCGGCGTCGAGAAGAACGCCGGCGCCTCCGGCTTCGACTGGAGCACCGGCGTCAACGACCCGCAGCCGCAGAACGCCGACCTGAACCTTCGGATCCTGGTCGGCGCCCCGCCAGTCGTCGAGGTGCGCGACAAGTTCAACGAGCTCGAGGGCCTCTCGGGCTGGAAGTTCGACGACACCCTCCGCGGCGACGACATCATCCCGTCGCAGGTCGGTGGCGGCGGCTTCATCGGCTGCAACGCCCTCGACGAGGCGGGCGTGGCCCGCATCGACGGACTCGCCCAGCTGGTGCCGCCGAGCATCCGCACGGAGGACAGCGCCGCCATCGCCGCAGCCTCGGCGACCCGCTTCTGCCTGCTGAAGGGCCTGGCGTGGGGCAAGGGCAACATCCTCCTCGGCGGTGCCGGCAACGACACGCTCGAGGGCCGCGGCGCCGACGACATCATCGACGGCGACCGCTGGATGAACGTGCGTCTCAGCGTGCGCACCGACCCTGCCGACCCGTCGACCGAGATCGGCTCGACCGACCTGATGGAACACAAGGCGGCCACGGGCGGCAGCTTCGGCCCCGGCACGACCGGCATGACGCTGCAGCAGGCGGTCTTCGCCCGCAAGGTGCCGATCGCCAACATCGTCCCGGTCCGCGAGGTGCTCGACGCCAACTTCGGCAACCTCACCCCCGGCGACTGCGACACGACCGCCCCGCTGAACTGCGACACGGCGCTCTTCTCGGCACCGTTCCTGGAGTACGCGCTCACCTGGAACGGCGACGGCAGCGTGACCGTCTCGCACCTCGGCGGCACCGGCTTCGACGGCACCGACACCCTGTGGAACGTGGAGCAGATGAGCTTCTGCGACACGCCCGGCGTGGTGCGGGGAACCTGCGATGGCTTCCGCACCGTCGTGCCGGCGATTCCGCCGGAGCCGGCACCGATCGGCGACCTGCAGATCCCGCTCGGCGCGTCGTCGTTCGTCGCGGCGGCAGGCGCGGCCACGGCCCCCGAGACCATCGTGCTCGTCAACATCGGCAATGCGCCGTTGACGGTGACGGGGTCGGCCGCGCTGACGGGCCCGGACCCCGCCGCCTTCCAGGTGATCACGGACGGCTGCCTGGGTGCGACCCTCGCCCCGCTCGAATCGTGCCCGGTCACGGTGCTGTTCCAGTCCACGGCGCTCGGCCAGCTGTTCGCACTGCTGACCATCCCCAACAATGCAGGCGACAGCACCGCCATCCTGGCCGGTCACGTCACCCAGCCGCTCGCCTCGATCGCCCCCGCCGCACTCAGCGGCTTCCAGGCGACCGCCGGCAGCTCGTCCGCCGAGCAGTCGGTCACCCTCACCAACATCGGTGACGGCGATCTGACGATCACGGCCGGCGCCTCGCTCACCGGTACCGACGCCGACCAGTTCAGCGTCACCACCGACCTGTGCACCGGCGTCCTCGCCCCGGGCTCGAGCTGCACGGTGGGCGTCAGCATGACGCCGACGAGCGGCGGCGGCAAGGTGGCATCGCTGGTGCTGTCGCACGACGCACTTGGTGACACCACCGTCGCGCTGGACGGCTTCGCCACGCAGCCCGTGGCGGCGATCAACCCGGCGTCGCTCACCTTCAATGGCCAGGTGGGTGTCGTCGGCGCCACGCAGACGGTCGGCGTCACCAACACCGGTGACGCCCCGCTGACCGTCAGTGCATCCAGCCTGACCGGGCCGAACGCCGGTGATTTCACCGTCGTGGCCAGCAACTGCGCCGTGGTGAACCCGGCCGGGTCCTGCACCGTCACGGTGCGCTTCACGCCGCTCAGCGGTGGTGTGAAGACGGCCCAGCTGGTCGTCGCCCACGACGCTGCGGGTGGCGTGTCGACGGTGGATCTCACCGGCACGGCGACTGCGCCGGTCATCACGGCCAGCACGCCGACGGTCTTCAGCTCGATGGTGACGGTGCAGACCGCCGCCAAGACCGTGACCGTCGGCAACACCGGCGACGCCAATCTCGTCGTCGGAGCGGTGACCCTCGGTGGCGCCAACCCGGGTGACTTCGTCCTGGTCAGCAACGGCTGCACGACGGTCGCTCCCGGCGGCACCTGCCCGATCAACGTCGCCTTCCGCCCGACTGCGGTCGGGGCAAGGACGGCAACGCTGAACATCGCGAACAACGCCGGCACCACGAAGGTCGTGCCGCTGACGGGGATCGGACAGACGCCGGTCCCGGTGATGACGGTGCAGGCCACCCTGGCGTTCCCGAACACCAGGATCAACACGACCCGGACGTTGGCCCTGCGGGTCACCAACAACGGGCCGGGCGCGCTGAACATCACCACCCTGGTGGTGACCGGACGCTTCCGGGCGACCCGTGGCAACTGCCCCGCCTCGCTCGCAGTGGGTCGCAGCTGCACCCTGAACGTGACGTTCGCCCCGATCGCTCGTGGCGCTCAGACCGGCACGCTCACGATCAACAGCAACGCCACGGGCGCCCCCCACCGGGTGCGCCTCACGGGCACCGGCATCTAGTCGGTCCGTGTCTGCCAGTGCGTCTCCCGGACACCGCACTGGCGACATGAACGGAGGGGACGGGTCCCGCCGCCCGTCCCCTCCGTTCAGCGAACGCTCGCAGGCGCCCGCACGGTGACCTCCGCTCAGGCGGCGGCCACCGGAACCAGCAGCCGGGCCATCTCGGCCGGGCCGGCGCCATGCTCGACGGCGTGACGGAGCATGTCGGTGAGGGCCGTCGGGGCGAGGCCGAGGTCACGTGACAGGGTGGTGACGCACCGCTGGTGCGTCAGGCGGGAGAGATCTCGTTCGCCCAGGCCGACCTGGGCCACCATCAACAGGTGGTAGGCGTGCTCGGCACATGGCGTGAACCGCAGCGCCTGCTCGGCGTGCCACACCGCACGGTGCAATTCGAACTCGCTGAGCGCATCGGTCGCCAGCACCAGGTGCGCCCACGAGACGGATTCGCGGTGCGTGGCTCGGTGCGGCTCGGCGCGCGCAGGCAGTGGAGAGTCGGCGAACAGGTCGCCGTCGCCGAGCACCACCGCCGCCTCCAGCAGGCGACGGCGTTCGGCCGAGGTGGCGGTGGCGGCCCTGCGCACCAGCGACGTGAAGTGGTCGGCGTCGATGTCGAAGTGCACGGGGTCGAGCAGGTACGAGCTCGGTCGGGTGACGATGGCGCGGTGTCCGAGTTGCCGATCGGTCGTCAGTGCGGCACGCAGTACGCACATGTAGTGCTCGAGGGTGCGCGCCGGGTCGGCCGGCAGCGCTCGGCCGCCGGGCCACAGCGCGTCGACCAGCTCGTCCTTGGGTACGGCGTTGCCGCGCTCGGCGACCAGCAGTTCGAGCAACATGCGGGTCTTGGGGGCTCCGAGGGCGCGGCCGTGGCGCTCGCCGTCCGCCACGATGATGGTCATCGGGCCGATGATGCGGAGGTGCACGCGTTCGGGCGTGCACTCCGGGAGCGCCGTCGTCACTTCGTCCGCCTGAAATGTTCCCGTTCCGGGTCGTGCGACCCGACGGAACCACTCCACCACGCGTGTGCCGTCGCATCAACGACGGGATGGGCGTACGACCACGACCCCAGAGGTCCCTAGGACCCCCCAATCAGCGGAGGAGGCCTGGCGTACGTTCTCGCGGCGGAGGAAGTCGCCCTCGTGTGCGTCCCGTGCGCCGAGGCGCTCGCCAAATGGAGGGTTTCGTGCGCCCCCGGGTGGCATGAAACCCTCCATTTCGAGCCGCGTGACATGAATATCGCGGCGCGGGTCCGACCACTTGGCTTCGAGAGCTAACAGCCTCGCCGCGATGAGCCGAGTGCCCGAAGTGGTCGCTGCTGTCCAGCAGGCCGGCTGGCCGATAACGAGTGTTTCGTGCGCCACGGGGCACTTGAAATCCTCGTTATCGCTCAGGGGGCCGTGCTTGCCCGATTTGGCGCTCGTCGGCAAGCAGGCCAGCGTTCTCGCTAGATGTTGCGGCCGGCGGCCTTCCAGTACTCGTCCTTCAGGAGGCGCTTGTACAGCTTGCCGGTGGGGTGGCGGGGGAGTTCCTCACGGAAGTCCACCGAGCGCGGGCACTTCACGTCGGCGAGGTGTGAGCGGCAGTAGGCGATCAGTTCCTTGGAGAGTGCCGCCGCTTCCTCGTCCGATGCCGGCATCGTCACCGGTTGCACGACGGCCTTCACCTCTTCGCCGAAGTCGTCGTTGGGCACGCCGAACACGGCGACATCGACCACCTTCGGGTGGCCGACGAGCACGTTCTCGGCCTCCTGCGGATAGATGTTCACGCCGCCGGAGATGATCATGTACGCCTTGCGGTCGGTGAGATACAGGAAGCCGTCGGCGTCCAGGTAGCCCACGTCGCCGAGCGTGCTCCACGGCTGGCTCGGGTGACGCGACCCCTTCGTCTTCTCGGGGTCGTTGTGGTACTCGAACGACGCACCACCCTCGAAGTAGATCGTGCCCGACTCGCCCTGCGGCACCTCTTCGCCGTCGTCACCACAGATGTGGAGCGTGCAGTTGATCGGCATGCCGACGGTGCCTTCATGGGCGAGCCACATGTCGCTGTTGCAGTACACGAAGCCGTTGCCCTCGGTACCCGCGTAGTACTCGTGGATGATCGGGCCGAACCACTCGATCATCTCCTTCTTCACCTGCTTCGGGCACGGGGCCGCAGCATGAATCACCGTCTTCAAGCTCGACACGTCGTACTTCGTCCGGTTCTCGGCCGGCAGCTTCAGCATGCGAACGAACATCGTCGGCACCACCTGGCTCATGGTGACATGGTGGCGCTGGACGAGGCCGAGGTAGTCCTCCGGATCGAAGTGCTCCATCGCCACGACCGTCGCGCCGATCTGCTGCATGGCCATGCAGAAGCGCAGCGGAGCCGCATGGTAGAAGGGCGCGGGGGACAAGTAGACGCTGTCGGCGGTGCCGCCGAACAGCATCGTCACCAGCGGCGACACACCGTTCGCGGTGCCCTCGAGCGGCTTGGCCTCGAACGCGCGGGCCACGCCTTTGGGCATGCCCGTGGTGCCCGACGAATAGAGCATGTCGTAACCGGCGACCCGCGCTTCGTCGAGCGGTGTGGCCGGCTGAGCGCCCATCGCCGCCTCGTAGCTCTCGTAACCGGGGATGGTGCCGTCGAGCATCAGTCGCAGCCCCACGTTCGGGGACTCGGCCACGATCTCCGCGGCCTGGTCGGCCTTGTACTTCGAGGTGATGAACACCTTGGCCTGGCAATCGTTGAGGATGTAGGCGAGTTCGCCGTGCGTGAGACGGCTGGAGCACGCCGTGTAGACCGCTCCGGCGTAGTGGCAGCCCCAGATCACCTCGAGATAGCGGTCGTGGTTCTCCATGCAGACCGCCACGTGATCGCCGGGCTGCACGCCTGCGGCGCGCAGTAGATGACTCAGGCGGTTGGCGCCCGCGTCGAGTTCGGCGAACGTCTGGGTGAAGCCGCTGCCACCCATGATGATGGCCGGTTTGTCGGGAGTGGTGTCGATGAACGCGCCGGGGTACATGCGAGCGGAACCTAGTCGCCGGTACCGTCACGGCATGGAGTCGGCGGATCGGTTCGTCGAAGTGGTGCAGCACCCGTCCCCGGCGGTGACCCTGGATGTCGCGGTGGCGCTCATCGGCGCGAGCTTCGAGCAGGCGACCGCCGACGACGACCTCGTCGAAGCGGCGGTGGCAGGCCTCGACCAACTGGCCACCGAGTGCGAGCCGACCTTCGAATCGGTCCTGCGCCTCTTCCAGCACCATCTCACCGGCAACAGCGTCGACTACGGCGACCCGAGGAACTCATACCTCCACGAGGTGCTGCACCGGGGCACCGGCATCCCCATCACGCTCAGCGTGTGCGCGATGGAGGTCGGTAGGCGACTCGGTCTCGTGGTCAACGGCGTGGGACTGCCAGGCCATTTCCTCGTCGAGTGCGACGGCGTGTACGCCGATCCGTTCCACCTCGGCCGCCTCATCACCGCGGACGAACTCGAACCCGCATGGCAGCGCATGACCGGGATCCGCGACCGTCTCGATCCGCGGCTGTTGTCGCCCGTGCCGCAGCGGGGGATCCTGCTGCGAATGCTGAACAATCTGAAGAACACCTTCGTGGCGATGGACGAGCCTGCGCCGCTACGGACGCTCGCCAAGCTCCGCAGCGCGTTCCCCGAGTTGGCGCACGAGCGAGCGGAGTACGCCCGCTGGCTGCGACACTGGAACTGATGATCGATCCGACACTGAAGCGGTCCCTGGGGCAGATGATGCACGGCGTGCAGGTGGTCGGCGCCGCCGACGAGGGCGTGGCCCGTGCCTACTGCAGCCACTGGGTGATGCAGGTGAGCTTCGAGGAGCCGGTGGTGATGGCCAGTGTTTCGCCGAAGCACGACACCTACCCGCTGATCGACTCGACCGGCCGATTCGCGGTCAGCGTGCTCGCCGGCGACCAGGTGGCCGCGGGGCAGTACTTCTCGTACCCGGGTCGCAAGTTCCGCTACCTCGCCGACGAGTTCCTCGACGTGTTTCCGGGTACCGATCTGCCGGTGGTGCGGGATGCGATCGCCTGGCTGTCGTGCGAGGTGTTCGACACCAAGGACATGTCGGACCACCGGTTGTTCTTCGCCCGCGTCGTGGCCGTGCAGCCCGGCCGCCTGAAGGAACCGCCGCTGCTGTACTCCAGCCGCCTCGGCTGGCGGATCGCGGGTGACAAGGCGCGAGAGCCCGGCACTTCGGTGCGCGACGTGCTGCTGCAACGACTGGCCGATGCCGGCTTCGACGCCGCTGACGAACCGGAAGGTGACGACGGATGACCACCCCGTTGTCCGCGGGCGCACCGCTCGAGCCACCCGCGATGCCCATCGGTCGTCGCACCGTCACGTTCGTCGATTCCTCCCGCGGCGGACGGCGCATCGATGCCGACGTCTGGTACCCGGCGACGGCATCCGACGCCGAGCCGTCGCACTACGAGCTGTTCCCGGGGGTCGGGTTCGCCGCGGTGTCCGCCACGCACCATCCGCCCGTGGCGCCCGGCCGGTACCCGCTGATCATGTTCTCGCACGGTCGTACCGGCATGCGCATCTCGTACTCGCTCGTGTGCGAGGCGCTGGCCGCTCGTGGTGCCGTCGTCGTGTCGGCCGACCACCCGGGCGACGCGCTCGTCGACTGGATCACCGGCCAGCACGTCGACGACCGCACCAATGAGATGAACCGCGTCGGCGACGCGCACCTCGTGCTCGGCGCCTTCCTGTTCGGTCACGACGAGCTGCCGGAGGCGATCCACGAGGTGGTCGACCACGACCGCATCGCGATCGCCGGCCACAGTTACGGCGCGTACACGGCGTTCGCCGCGGCAGCTGGGAGCCGCGGCGTGGGACCGCACGAGCACGTCGGTGCGGTCATCGGCTTCCAGCCGTTCATGCGCTCGATGAGCGACTCGCTGCTGGGACGTGTGCACGTGCCGTCGTTGCTGGTCGTCTCCGAGCAGGACACCGTCACGCCGGCGCACGTCGACGCCGACCGAGCGTGGGCGCTGCTTCCTGGTCGTCCGGCGTGGCGGCTCGACGTCGCCGCCGCCGGTCACCAGGCGATCAGCGACATCCCGCTCTATGCAGAGCTCGCCCCTCAGGTGGTGGGCCTGCCCCAGCTGGTGCACGATTACCTGACCGCGACCGCGGCGGAGAACCGTATCGAGGGCGGCCGCCCGTGGCGGGAGCTGCAGCGCGATCAGGTGCGCCTGGCCTGGGCGTTCCTGCAGGTGGCGCTGCGCATCGACCCGTCGGCGGGCGAGGCCGCAGCGGATCGACTTGCCGCCGCGCCGGGCCTGACGCTCCAGCGCCGCTGACGCACGGCGTGCCACGGTTCGGCGCAATGGCCGTTGGTTCGGTAGGTTGCGCGGTCGTCCACTCGCACAGCACCAGCCGGTGCCCGCGCCCCCTCGGAGGATCCACGAATGACCGTCACCGACGCCCGTGTCGACAGCGACGAGCAGCTCGTCAACCAGCTCGTCGACGAGCTGCTGAGCGAGTTCCCGCCGAAGCAGGTCGACGCCGTCACCTTCCTCGGCGCCCAGTTCGACAAGGGTCTCGCCTGGGTGAACTTCCCCAAGGGCCACGGCGGCCTCGACGTCAACCCGAAGCTGCAGAAGCTCGTCAACGAGCGCATCTACGCCGAAGGCGCCCCGAACCCGATGTACCGCAACCCGATCGGCCACGGCATGTGCGGCCCGACGGTCGCCGTGTGGGGCAGCGAGGAGCAGAAGCAGCGCTATCTCCGTCCGCTGTTCACCGGCGAGGAGGTCTGGTGCCAGCTGTTCAGTGAGCCGGGCTCGGGCTCCGACTTCGCCGGCCTGTCGTCGCGAGGCGTGAAGGACGGTGACGAGTGGATCATCAACGGCCAGAAGGTGTGGACGACGCTCGCGCACCTGTCGCGCTTCGGCCTGCTGGTGGTGCGCACCGACACCGAGGCCGTGAAGCACGCCGGCCTCACGGCGTTCGTGGTCGACATGCACGATCCGACGGTCGACGTGCGCCCGCTGCGCCAGATGACCGGTGAGGCCGAGTTCAACGAGGTCTACTTCACCGACACCCGCATCGCCGAGAAGGAGATGCTCGGCAGCCCGGGCGACGGCTGGCGCGTGTCGCTCACGACGCTGATGAACGAGCGTCAGTCGATCGGCGGCACCATCCCGCAGAAGGGCTCGGGCACCATCGCCCATCTGGTGAAGGCATGGGAGGAGGCGCCCGAGTGGAAGAAGGACGCCACCACCCGTGACGAGGTGCTGAAGCTGTGGATCCGCGCCGAGACGCTGCGGCTCACCAACATCCGCGCCAACCAGAACCGCAAGAAGGGCGACCCGGGCCCCGAGGGCTCGATCTCGAAGATGGCCTCGGCCAACCTGAACAAGGACATCTACGAGTGCCTGATGGACGTCCTCGGCGCCGATGCGCTGCTCTACGGCAGCTACGAAATGGTGCGCCCCGAGCACGCCATGGAGTTCGCCACGCCGCAGAAGGCATTCCTGCGCAGCCGTGCGAACTCGATCGAGGGCGGCACCACGGAAGTGATGCTGAACATCCTGGGCGAGCGCGTGCTCGGCCTGCCGGGCGACGTCCGTGTCGACCGTGAGGTGCCGTGGAGCAAGGTCCCGCGCAACTGACCTGACGAGGACTGACCTGGTCTGACCTCTGCGAAACCGAGGGTTTCCGTGCCGACACCCGGCGCGGAAACCCTCGGTTTCGTCGCGTGTGGGGCCAGCCAGCACGTCGGCAAGACGGTGCTGCCCGATCGTCATGTTCGCCGGCTCGACAACGGGCTCGTCGTGGCCAATTGGGCTCGGCTCGCGTTCGACCTCGCCGCAGACCTTGCGCCGTTCGACCTGCTGTCCGTCATCGACCAGATGATCAACGACGGTCACACCGATCTGGCCGAACTCGCCTCGGTGGGCCGGTTGCTCTGCGCCCGAGGTCGGTCGGGGTCGAAGGAGTTCGGTGCCGTCCTGCTGCAGCGGGGCGGTCGGGCCGCTGCGGAATCCCACCCTGAGCTTCGTGTGCTCGACGGCCTCCTGCGGCGGGGTGTGCCGGTGGTCCCGCAGGTCCGCCACCTGGAGCTGCCGAACGGTGATCGCATTCGCATCGACATGGCGGTCGAGGAGGTTCGCCGGGCCGTGGAGATCGACGTGCACCCCGACCACGCCCTCCTGTTCGGCACGAAGGACAAGCGCCGTGACCGTCAACTGCACCTCATCGACTGGCAGGTCGACAGAGTGACACCCCTGGATCTCCTCGACCTCCACGGCATCGTGGACGAGCTCGAGTCGCTGTACCGAGCCCGAGTGGCGGCGCTCCGTCGGCGTTGAACGAAACCGAGGTCTTCCTCGTCGGCTGCCGACGGGGAAAGCCTCGAGAACGCAGGGTCACTGGCCGGAGTGGAGGAGGATGCCGAGGAAGACGGCGGCGATCGACGTGAGGGCGCCCATCGCGCCTCCCACGGCGAGGGCGGCCTTGCTGCTGCCGGTGGAGTGCACCATTGCGAACACGCCGGCGAGCATCGCGACGGCGATCTTCAACAGCACCGTGGCCTGATAGGCAGAGCTGGCCTCGGTGATGTCGACGGCCATGAGATTCCAGATGCCGGTGAGCACGGCCACGGCGAACGCCGGCCAGGCGACCCGCGCGAACGCGTTGGCAACCGTCTTCGTCGCCTCCGGATGTGCACGGCGGATCGCCGGCACCATGCCGGCCAAGGCCAGCTGGCCGCCCACCCACACGGACGCCGAGAGGACGTGCAGGAACAGGCGGATGGTGGCAGCGGTGGGCGACAGCATGAGTGCGAGGCTACGAAGCGCGAAGGGCCGACAGCACATCGCTGGCAGCGAGGCCGCGGTCGTCGAAGGTCGACGACTCGGTCACGGGGCCACCCAGCATCGCCGCGGCCGCGGCACCGATGGCGCCCTGCAGTTCGCGGATGTTCCGCGGCGGCGGGAAGTACTCGTCCTCCTCGGTCACACGCAACAACTCGACACCGCGCTCGGGAGCAAGGAAGGCGATGATCGCCTCGACGAGCTCCTCGGGGGCCGAGGCGCCGGCGGTGACGCCCACCGTGCCGGAGAGCCCGTGCGGCAGTTCGTCGACGCTGTTCACCCTGAACACCTGGGGGCAGCCCGCTTCGACGGCGAGCTTCTCGAGTGCACGTGTGTTGGACGAGTTCGACGAGCCGATCACCACGATGGCGTCGCACTGCGGCGCCATGGCCATCAGTGCGGACTGGCGATTGGTGGTGGCGAAGCACAGGTCGCTGCGGCCGGGCGACCAGGTGCCGGGGAAGCGATCGCGCACGGCGACCGCCACGTCGCTCCAGTCGCGGTGCGACAGCGTGGTCTGTGCCAGCAGCGCCACGGGTTCGTCGAACTGGGGGAGTGCGGCCACCTCGGCGATGCTCTCCACCCGGCTGATGGCCTGAGGGGCGACGGCCATCGTGCCGACGGCCTCCTCGTGGCCCTCGTGACCGACGTAGACGATGCGGTAGCCCTTGCCGGCACGCACCTTCACCTCGTGGTGCACCTTCGTGACCAGTGGACACACCGAGTCGACGACGTAGGAGCCGCGGGCGCGGGCGGCGGCCACCACCTGCGGCGCCGAACCGTGCGCCGACAGCATGATCGGCCGACCCTGCGGCACCTCGGCGATGTCGTCGACGAACACCACGCCCTGGGCCTCGAAGCGCTGCACGACGATCTTGTTGTGCACGATCTCGTGGTAGCAGTAGACGGGCGGCTCGAAGCTGCGGACCATCCATGCGAGGGCCTTGATGGCCATCTCGACGCCGGCACAGAACCCTCTCGGTTCGGCGAGCAGCACGCGTTCGACGGTCACGCCGGCCAGGCTAGCGGCGGCCCGCAGCGCCCCGCCGGTAGCCTGGGAGGCCATGTCCTCGCCCACCGTCGTCGCTGTCGCGTCCGGGTCCGCTGCAGAGCGGGCCGGCCTCGCCGTCGGCGACGTCGTGCAGTCGATCAACGGCACCGTGCCGCGCGACGTCATCGAGTGGCGCTACGCGGCCGACGAGGCCGAGGTGTCGCTGGACGTCGTGCGCGGCGGCCTGGAGCTGACGGTCGAGATCGACAAGCGTGCGGGCGAGCCGCTCGGGGCCGAGGTGTCGAGCGCTGTGTTCGACCGGGTACGCACCTGCGACAACCACTGCGAGTTCTGCTTCATCTACCAGTTGCCCAAGGGCC
>JBMOGW010000026.1:0-23643 GCA_049318165.1 Ilumatobacteraceae bacterium | reverse complement strand
ATCAGCAGCGGGTTGGCGTTCGCGTACAACGCGCCGACGATCGACGTGGCGATGGGCGCCTCGGTGTCGAACACGGGCACGATCGTCTCCCTCGGAGTCCAGCCGGGATCCGCCTCCTGCTCGGGGTCCTCGACCAACGTCGACGGCACGGCCGACGTGATCTCGTTCGAGGTGACCCTCACCACCGTCAGCATCGAGTCGGACAAGCACTTCGGTGCCGCTGGTTTCAACAGCACGTCGCTCGCCAACGCAGCGACGAACGACTTCACCGCGGCGCCGTACACCACCACGATCACGAATCCGCCGAACTCGCTGTCGGGTGGGGTCACGTTCTCCTTCGGCATCCGCAAGTTCAACCCCGGCCCGCCGGCCAACACCACCGGCGTGGTGCTCGTGGCCGGCGACGCGTTCCGCGCGCAGATGAAGATCACCTACTCGTGCACCTACGCCGGCGGCTCGGCCACCACGTTCGAGACGATCGACGGCATCTACACCTACGTGGCGGCCGGTCAGCCGTGGTCGTTCTCGCCAGGCGGCGTCGTCTGACGCACGCGCACGATGCCGGCACCCACGGCATCGGCCAACGCACTTCGTACGACCACGTCGTCGGCACCCAGTCGCGCGGACACCTCGGCACACGTGCCGGGTTCGTCCAGCGCCACCCACACCAGCAGCGCGTCGCCGACGACCTCCACCATCGCGTGCGGGTCACGCGCGCCGATGCGCCGCAGCAGCAGGCGGTCGTGCGCCAACCGCCACACATGACCCGGCGCGCGTTCGAAGGTCTCGCTCGTCGCCGTCACCGGCGGTCGTGGCGCCCGACGGCCTGCGCACCCATCCACGCAGCACGCTAGTCAACGCACCGCTCGAGGTCCCTGGGCCTCCCGCTGGAAATCGTAGTTGCAACTTGATACATGGTTCATGGACCATGTATTGTGATGCAGGTGCAGTCCTCCCTGACCTTCCTCGTGCTCCTGGCGCCGGTGGCGTTCCTGCTCGCCGTGAGCGCGGCGATCAGCCAGCCGGGCATCAACCCCCGCCGTGTGCAACGGCTCGGCTCGCTGGCGGCGTTCGCCGGTGTGGCGATCAGCGTCGGTGCGGTGATCGCCCTCGTCGCCAACGGCACGACGGTGAGCCCCACCCTCGGCGCCGAGGGACTCGGCCTGTCCGTCCGCCTCGACCCGCTGAGCGTGACGATGCTGGTGATGATCGCCCTGCTCGCGGTGGTCATCGTCCGCTACAGCAACACCTACCTCGACGGCGACGCGCGCCACGGCACGTTCCTCGGCCGGCTGCTCGTCACCTTCGCCGGCGTCGAGCTGCTGGTGCTCGCCGGCAACCTGGCGGTGCTGGTGGTCGCCTGGATCGCCACCAGCCTGGCGCTGCACCAACTGCTCACCTTCTACCGCGACCGTCGCGGCGCGGTGATCGCCGCCCGCAAGAAGTTGATCGCCGCTCGCCTCGGCGACGGGTTCCTCATCGCCGCAGCCGCGCTGCTGTACCACCACTTCGGCACCGGCGACCTCGGCGAGATCTTCACCGGCGCACGTGACGCCGCATCGGTCAACTGGTCGCTGGGCAGCGTGCAGATCGCCGCCGCCTTCCTGGCGATCGCCGCGATGCTGAAGTCCGCCCAGTTCCCCACCCACGGCTGGCTGGTGGAGGTGATGGAGACCCCGACGCCCGTGTCGGCCCTGCTGCACGCCGGCATCCTGAACGCCGGGCCGTTCCTGGCGATCCGCATGTCGTGGGTGCTCGACGACTCCCGGTTCGCCACCTCGATGCTCGTGGTCGTCGGCGGCTTCACCGCCATCTTCGCCAGCGTCGTGCTGCTCACCCAGCCGAGCGTGAAGGTGGCCCTCGGCTATTCCAGCGCCGCCCACATGGGCTTCAGCTTGATGCTCTGTGGCATGGGCATCTACCCGGCCGCATTGCTGCACCTCGTGGCCCACTCGTTCTACAAGGCCCATGCGTTCCTCTCGTCCGGCAGCGCCATCGACGAGGCCCGCGCCGCCCACGTACGCCTTCCCCGCCGCACCGGCAAGCCCGTTCGCGTCGCCGCCAGCGTCGGCATCGCCGTCGCGCTCTACGCCCTTCTCGCCGTCGCCTTCGGCGTCGACGTGCTGGCCAACCCGGCGCTGCTGCTCATCGGCGCCATCCTCGTGATGGGCACCGCGCAGCTCGTCGCCGCGACGCTCGACTCGGATGGAGAACGCGCCGTCGTCGCTCGCGTCGTCGCGATGGCCCTGGGCGTCACGATCGCCTTCTTCGCGCTCGAGGGCGCCGCCGACGCACTGCTCGGTGAGGCCGTGCCGCACAACGGGTCCCGCGACGCCATTCAGCTGTCGCTGATGGCGCTGATGGTCGCCGCGTTCGGTGCGGTCGTACTGCTGCAGATCGTCGACCCGGCCCGCACGCCCAGCGCAAGGCGCCGAGCGCTCGCCGTGCACGTGCGCAACGGCTTCTACGCGAACGCCGCGTTCGACCGCCTGGTGCACGCACTGCGCGTCCGCCCCACGACCACGACCACCACGACCCTCGCAGGAGAGACGGCATGAGCACCACCATCGACCCGACCGGCGCCGTCCACTCCGCCGTTGCCGCCGCCTGTGCCCGAGTGGCCCCCGTGTGGCCGCTCGAGCGGTTCGTCGCCGTCAACCCCTACGTCGGCCTCACCGACCACACGTTCCGCGACGCCGCCGCGTTGCTGTCGCACGTCGCCGGCGCGAACAGCACGCTGCCCGTCGGCTGGTACCTCGACGCCGTCGAGCAGGGCCGCATCGCCGAACGCGACCTCGACGAGGCGCTCACGGTCGCCGGTTCGATCAGCGATGTCGAGACGTTCCTGAAGGAGTGCCGCACGGCCACCGTCACCACCACCTGGCAGGTCCCGACGGTCGCCACCGTCGCGACCGCGGCCACCGGCACCGACTGGGCCCGCCACTCGCTCCATCGCATCGCCGGGTTCGCCGCCGCCTACTTCGACGGGGGCCAGGCGATCTGGTGCTCGGCCGACAAGAGCGCGGGCGTCTACGCGGCGTGGAAGGCCGACGCGTCCGTCGACCGCACGCCCGAACTGATGGGCCTGCGCGGCTTCCGCTCGACGGTGAAGGGCCTGCCCGACAACCACCTCGTCGCCACAGAACTGCTGCTCGCCGAGCTCGGCGTGCCGACCGAGGCGATCGAGACCTATGTGCACGCGCTGCTGCGCCGCGTCGGCGGCTGGTCGGCGCACTGCGCCCGCCTCGTCTTCGAACACGGCTTGCACGGCGAAGCCGACGACACCCTCCAGCAGTTCGCCACCGTCCTGCTGGCCTGGGAGGTCGGCGTGCTGCGCGCCGTGCCCGCCGCACAGGCCGCCTGGCCGCAGGCCGTCGCCACCCTCACCGATGCCCCCGCGGCCGACGACGACCTCGAGCGGCGGTTGGTGCTGCAGGACGCGTTCGAACGCGCCGAGCAGCGTCGCCTGGTGAGCCGGCTGTCCACCGCGCCGACCGTCACCCCGATCGACGGCCGGCCCGACGCGCAGGCCATCTTCTGCATCGACGTGCGGTCGGAAGTGTTCCGCCGCCACCTGGAAGCCACGTCACCCCGCGTGCAGACACTCGGCTTCGCCGGCTTCTTCGGCATGGCACTCGACGTGCTGCCGCTGGCCCACGACACCAATGAAGCGCAGTGCCCGGTGTTGCTGACCGCCGGCAATCGCGTCGCCGAGACCGTCGGCAGCGACGAACTGGTGGCCGATGCCGTGCGTGCCCGCAGCCGCACCGTGCAGGGCCGCCGCGCGTGGAAGTCGTTCAAGGGTGGCGCCATCTCGTGCTTCAGCTTCGTCAGTCCGGTGGGCCTGGCCTACCTGCCGAAGCTGTTCACCGACGCGGCCGGCCGCACCCGCCCGGTGCGTCACCCGCAGGACGACGGGCTGCCCGCCTGGGCGCGCGACGCGCGCCGCCCGAGCATCGACCCCGTCGCCGGCGCGGGTGGCGTGGCCCACGCCGAGCGGGTGCGCCTGGCCGAGGGCGCGTTGCGGGCCATGTCGCTCACGTCCGGCTTCGCGCCGATCGTGCTGCTGACCGGCCACGGCTCGACCACGGTCAACAACCCGTACGCCACCGGCCTCGACTGCGGCGCCTGCGGCGGTCACACCGGTGAGGCCAACGCCCGCGTCGCCGCCGCCATCCTCAACGACCCGGCGGTGCGCACCGACCTGGCCGCCCGCGGCATCGTCGTCCCGGCCGACACCGTCTTCGTCGCCGCACAGCACGACACCACCACCGACGTCGTCGCCGTGTTCGACCGCGAGACCGTGCCCACCACCCATGTCGACGCCCTCATCGCGCTCGAGGCGACGCTGGCCGAAGCCGGCCGAGGTGCCCGGGCCGAGCGGGCCTCACGCATGGCGATCGAAGGCGACGTCGACACCGCCGTCATGCGGCGCAGCACCGATTGGGCGCAGGTGCGGCCCGAGTGGGGCCTCGCCGGTTGCCGGGCGTTCGTCGTGGCGCCCCGGCACCGGACCGCCTCGGTCAACCTGCGCGGCCGGTCGTTCCTGCACTCGTACGACTGGCAGCAGGACGAGTCGTTCGGTGTGCTGGAGCTGATCATGACTGCCCCGATGGTGGTGGCCAGCTGGATCAGCCTGCAGTACTACGGGTCGACCGTCGACAACGAGCTGTTCGGCAGCGGCAACAAGGTGCTGCACAACGTCGTCGGCAAGCTCGGCGTGCTGGAGGGCAACGGTGGCGACCTGCGCACCGGGCTGCCGTGGCAGTCGGTGCACGACGGCACCCAGTACCAGCACGAGCCGCTGCGCCTGAACGTGGTGATCGAGGCACCGCTCGCCGCCATCGAGGGCGTGCTGCGCAAGCACCCCGGCGTGCGCGACCTGTGCGACCACGGCTGGGTGCACCTGTTCGCCATGGACGCGGAGGGCACCGTGGCACACCGCTACGCCGGCAACTTCGAGTGGGCGTCGCTGGTCGACCAGCCCCTCCAGGCCGAGGCAGCGTGACGCCCGTCTGTGTCACACCCCCGACGTTGTGGGAATCGGTCCCCGGTGTGACACAGACCGAATGTGACACACCGCTCGCGGCGGTGTGTGCGTCAGCTGGTCAGCTGCCGGTGGCGACGGCCACGGTGTAGGACCACAGCTCGGCCTGGATCGGCATCGGCGCGGGCGCGGCACCCTCGCCGCCACCGCGGTGGCCGTGGGCGAACGAGGGCGACGCCTTCCACGCCTCGAACGCGGCCTCGTCGCGCCAGCGGGTGACCACCAGCCAGGTGGTGCGCTCGTCGGTCGGCTGCAGCAGTTCGAACCCCTCGAAACCGTCGTGGCCGTCGACCGCGCCGACACGAGCGGCGAAGCGACGGGCCACCTCCTCACCCATCTCGGCGGGCACGGTGAGGGCGTTGATCTTGATCACGGTCATGCCCTCAGTGTGCCAGCGCCTCGGCACCCTGTCCCCTCGCGGTTCTCGGGCTGTCACGTCGCGCTTTTCGAGACGGATCAGACCGAGAAGCCGATTCGGGACGAATCAGCCCGAGAAGCCGATTCGCCGGTGCGATGGGGACGTGGAACGGCCCGGCCTCGCGAGGAGGCCGGGCCGTTCGATTGCTGCGTGATCAGCTCGCGTCCGTCAGCGTGCGACCGCCGTCGGGCCGGCCGTCGCGCCCTGGTTCGAGTCGGCGAACACCGACGTCGGAGGATTGACGGGCACCTGGCCGTTCCGCAGGCGCAGGTCCCACGCACCGGCGACCACGATGACCCGGCCATAGGTGGTCATCACACCCGTGGCAGGGTTGACGCCCCGGACCGTGACGATCGCACCCTCGATGGCACCCGTACCGGTGATCCGGAACTCGCTCGCCCTGAACCGTGCCGACGCAATGGCGACGGTGTCGCCGCGAGGCGTGATCGTCACCGTGTCGGTGATCGACTCGCCGGTGCTGGTGTCGGTCACCCGCAGCTGGAAGTACAGCTTGCTGGGGGCCTTCGTCACCGAGTCGAGCATGCGGTAGGTGTAAAGCGGCAGCAGGAAGCTGGCGCCCAGCCTGTCGGCGTTGTTGATCGTCACCTTCAGCGGGTTCGCCGGGTCGACGATCTCGAGGCCGGTGGGCGAGGTGAGCTGCGCCCACCGGTAGGTGACGCCCGCTCCGGTCGTCGAACCGGCGCCCGACAGGGACACCGTCGTGTTGCGCACCACGTTCGCCTGATCCGGGCCTGCGTTGGCGATGACCGGACCCTTCGGGGCGACCGGGCCGAAGCGGTCGGATTCGGGGCCTGCCGTCGGGTTGATGCTGTTCACCGCAGCGACGGTGAACCACAGGTCCTTGTTCGGGTCCAGCCCGCCGACCACGCCGGCCAGCGCGGTGCCGGCGAACTCCGCCGTCGCCTTGGCCGAGCCGCCGCTCGCCTGGTCGTACGCCGTCACGACGTACTTCACGATCGAGGCACCCACCGCAACCGGATCGGCAGCATTCCAGGTGAGGCCCACCTGGCCGACACCGGCGGTGGCGGACGTGATGGCCGTCTTCGCTGCGGTCGGGTCGTTGGTGATCGTGAACGTGAGCGTCTGCACCACCGACGGGTTGCCGGTCGGGTCGAACCCGCCGACCTTGACGATCGCCGACTGGGTGATCGGGATCGGGCCGGTCACGATGGTTGCCGTGGGGTCGGCACCACCGGCGTTGTCGATCGGGTCGGCCGGGGTCGAACCGTCGGTGCTGATCGTGAAGAAGATCTGCACGCCGGGCTCGTTGGCCGCGAGCGTCAACGACTGCGCCGTCGGGAAGCTGCCGCCGTTGATGGACGGCGTGATGACCGGCGCGGTGGCGTCCTGCGCCGGGTGCGCGGTGGCGGCCGGGTAGGTCTCGCCCACCGAACTGATCGATGCCACCTCGATGTCGTAGTCACGCGAAGGATCGAGACCGTCGATGGTGATGCCGGTGGCGGTCGGGTCGTCGATGCGACGGCCGAACTCCTTGTGGATCGTGCCGCCGTTCTGCGTGTTCAGGTCCACCGCACGGACGCGGTAGCCGACGATCGGCTGCGTGCCCGGGATGACCGAGGGGATCTGCCAGTCGACGCGGATGGCGGCGCCACCCGACTGCGGCACGGCCGTGATCTTGTTCGGCGCGGGCGGGCCGCTCTGCAGCGGACCGTTCGGGCAGCCGCCCATGCCGGGACCGCCGGTGTCGCCGAACTCGGCGATGGTGAGACCCTGACGGTTCGCTGCGCCGTCGACCAGCTGCCACGCCATGGCGCGCTCGCCGAGGCCGGCGTTGGCGGCGATGGTCGCCACCGTCGGGTCGTCGAACAGATAGGTCGCGACGAAGGTGTTCGCGGCCTCGTCGACCTCGAGCTTCGAGGAGTACGCACCGTTCGGGCCGGGCTGGAGGTCGCCGAGGACGGCGCGGATGTCGCGCTTGCCGATCGGCGTGTCCACCAATGCCGGCTCGATGATGCGCTGCTCCATCTGGTCCGGCGTCACGCCGTCACCGATGTGGCCGCGCACGAGCATGGTGACGCCGTCGGGCTGCAGCTCGGCGTCGGACGCCTGCACATCGAGCACCGTGGTGGTGTTCAGTGCGACGCCGCCGATGGAGATGGTGACTTCGTCGCCGGGGATGATGTCCGGGGTGACGTTCACGCCCGTGCCCGCGCCCCAGCAGTAGCCGCCGGGGTGGTTCACCTCGAACGCCACATCGGTGCCCGTCACGACGCCTTCGGCCGAGCCGACGATGCCGACCCCGGGGCGGTTGACCTCGATCAGAGCGGTCTGGCCGCCGTACTCGGAGTAGCCCTCGATCGACACGAAGTCGCGGTCGGGGAAGACCACGAGGTTGTCCGGGAAGACGGGGATCGGCGCAGTGGCCGCACCCGCCGTCGGCGACAGGATGCCGAGGGCACCCACGGAGATGGCCGCGACGGCGGATGCCGCTGCGGCTCGATGCCAGACGCGCGACCGGGGGGTCGGCGCGATGTCGGGGCGCGCGTCGCGTCCCGGACCATCGTAGGTCTTCATGAGTAATGCTCCCGTTCTGAGTGATCCCGCATCGCTGCACCGCCACCAAAAGTGGCTGCCTTGGCGGCGCAACTCACTCAGTGTGCAGAAGAACCGGCAGTCGGGTCAATGAGTCATCGCCTGTACGACCATGGTCCTAATACTCACTAGGACCATGCGGTGAAGGTCATAGGACCAGTCGACCGAGCGCGGCCGACCGCTCACGGACGGCGACTCGCGCCGCCGAATCCATGACGATCACCACCGTGCCCGTCGTCGCCCAGGCGAAGACGTACCGCGCGGCGTCGTCGGCAAGACGGGTGCATCCGTGCGACAGCGGCCATCCGAGGTCGAACGCCGTCTGCACCGGCACGCCGTGCTCGACCGGCAGCGAATGGAACCCGACGGAGGCGGTGCGGGTGCGCTGATACCGCACCATGTGCCGAGCCGTGCCGCACGTCTCCTCGCAGTAGCGCATGTTCGCGCTGCGCGAATACACCTGGAAGACGCCTGGCTGGTCCGACCCGGACTCGGTGGGCACGCGCCGCCCGGAGACGAGGAACGACCCGACGACACGGTCAGCGTCGTCGACCAGCCACATCTGTTGTGCCTCGCTGTCCAGCACCACGCGACGACCCGTCCCGACGCCCTTCGGCAGCGGTAGCAACGCCGAACCCGTCGTGAGCGTGACGGTGCCGAGGTCGCGCAGTACTGCTCCGTCGGCGTCGAGCGCTTCGAGGTGGATCGTCACCGTCGACCCAGGAGCACCCGGCGCTCGGAACCAGAACGACAGCGGGCCGGCGCCGTGGCGAGCGATCGCCGTCTGCAGCGCACGGTCGACGTTGGCGTAGCGCATCAACGTGGTCCCCACCGGCAGCACCGGCCCGACGACGTGGAACCAGCCCGCATCCGGCACGGAATCCGCCGCCATCATCACCCGCTGCACCGTGTCGGCACCGGCCGGCGCGGGCGGCTGCATCGCGGGTGCCACCTCGCTCGGCCTCGCGTCGGCGGTGTGCACGCGCGCGGCGCGAGCATCGTCGGGGCGCGCTGCCGACACCGTCGACCGCGGCACCACGGCCGCGCCGAAGAGGAGCGCCACGACCATCCCGGCCGGAGCGAAGGAACGGACTCGCACGCCGATCAGTCGTTGTCGAGCTTGTCGACGACCTTGTGGGCGAGCTCGGCCAGCTTGCCCTTGACGCCACCTTCCGCGGCCGCCTGCTCGAGCTCGGCGTCGACGATGCCGAGCCGTGCACGCTCCTGGTCGAGCACACCGATGTGACCGTCGTGGTCGGCGTCGAACGCCTCCAGTTCTGCCTCGTCGGGGGTGTTCGGCTCGTCGGAGCCCGGCCGGTTGGTGGTCATGGCCTCAGTATTGCCCACGGGTGCCATCGCGCCGGGGGACCCACCCGATCACCGCTGGTCGGCGCCGCGCGACTCCCGCCGAGCGGCCCGCAGGCGTCAGCCGCGTTCGGACAGGGCCCGCCACTCGTCGTCGGACCAGTGGCCGCGCAACTCGGCGGTGACGAAGTCGGCCGTCCATCGCACCATGTCGATCCACGGCAGATCGGCGCTCGCCACCTCGGTGAACGCCATTCCGTCGAGCAGCAGCGCTGCGTCGTCGATGTCGAGCGTGACCAACGAGTCCTCCGCTGCGGGCAGCTGCATGTCGTCGACCCCGATGACGATGCCGAGGCGGGTCTCCAGTTGGATCAGCTCCTCTGGGGTCCACCGCGCCGGCCCGTCACCGGAGACGATCTGGTCGTTCATGATCGCCACGATCTGGGTGAGTGCCGCCTTGGCATCACCACTGAGCAGGATTTCGCGAGGTGCGCGCATGAGACGCATCGTCCCACCCGCGCCCGCGCTCCGTCACTTCGAGGTCGACAAGCTCCACCACGTGCCGGCATTGGCGTCGGTGACACCGCTGGCGTTGACCGCACGCACCTGCCACTCGTAGGTGGTGGTGGCGAGCAGGTTGCTGGCGGTCCACTTGGTGGCGTTGCCGACCGTCACCCACGAGGTGCTGCACGCACCGTTGCGGACCGTGTCGAAACAGAGCTGGTACGACGTCGCACCGGACGAGCCCGCCCACGAGAACGTCAGCGACGTGCGTGATCGGCCGGTCGCCCCGTTCGACGGGCTCGACTTGCCGAACGCGCCGGGCTTGGCGGTCGTCGTGCTGGACGCAACTGTGAGCGTCACCGAACCGGTGGCGATCGCACCCTTCGAGTCGGTGACCCGAGCCGTGAACGTCGACGTGCCCGCCGTGGTGGGCGTGCCGGCGACAGCGCCGCCGGCCGACAGCGTGAGACCCGCGGGCAGGGCGCCGGCGGCGACGGCCCACGAGTAGGGCGCAGTGCCACCGACTGCCGCGAGCGACGACGAGTACGCCGCCCCCCTCGTGGCGCCCGGCAACGAGGTGACGGCAACAGCGAGCGGCGCCGACGGCACGGTGGTCGCCACGAACAGCAGGCGGTTCGGCGAGTCGAGGCCCGGGTCGGGGATCGCCCCGACGGTCGAGTTGGCGATCAGCGCCGCCGACACCGCTGCCGGGCTGATGCCCGGGTTGGCAGCGACCAGCAGAGCAGCCGCGCCCGCGACGTGAGGGGACGCCATCGACGTGCCGGACAGCACGTTGGTGGCGGTGTCCGACGTCCACCACGCGGAGGGGATCGCCGAGCCCGGCGCGAACAGGTCGACGCACGGGCCGACGTTGGAGTACTGCGCTCGGTTGTCGTCGGACTGGACCGCGCCGACCGTGATGGCCTCGGGCACGCGGGACGGCGAGTCGAGGCACGCGCTGTAGGCAGCGTTGCCGGCGGCCGCGACCACCGGCACACCGGCGCGAATCACGCGGCGCACCGCGTCGTCGACGATGGTCGACGGCGCACCGCCGAGGCTCATGTTGACGACGGCGGGCGCCCCGGCGTTCACCGTGAGCACCCAGTCGAGACCGGTGACGACCGCGGACACGGAGCCGGACCCGAGGCAGTCGAGCACGCGCACCGGAACGATCGTGGCCGCCTTCGCCACGCCGTAGGTGGTGCCGGCGACGGTGGCGGCCACGTGGGTGCCGTGGCCCTGGCAGTCCTCCGTCCCCATGCCGTCCTCGATCAGCGTGCGACCCGGCGCGACGCGGCCGGCCAATTCGACGTGCGTCGACCGGACGCCGGTGTCGATCACGTACACCTTCACACCCGCACCGCCACCGGCAGGGTACGAGTACGTGCCGTTCAGCGGCAGCGCGCGCTGGTCGCTGCGGTCCAAGCCCCAGGGCGCACGCGTCTGGTCGACCGTCGCATGCACGATGCGGTCACGCTCGATGCTGCGAACCTGCGGGTCACTGGCGAGCGCGGCCGCCTGCTGCGGCGTGAGGTCGGCCACCATGCCCGCGAGGGCGCGGCGATACACCCGCTCGACGCGGACGCCGTCGGCGCGCGCCTGCGACGCTTCGGCGTCGGGCGCGACGCCCTGACGGAACTGGACGAGGTAACGGGCTGTGGCGGCGGGAGCAGCATGGGCACCGTCGAGCGGGATCGACAGGGCCGTGATGGTGGACGCAGCACACAGAATCGGGAGCATTCTGCGGAGCATGAGGGGACTGTGACAGCGGACACCTGAGGGCGCCATCCAAGAGTTGTCCAACGTTCCGCACTCGAGTCGCCACTCACCGTGCGCACTCTTGAGGGTCCGTCACGGTCCGTGGAACAGTCCTAAGACGGTCGGCTGAACGGCCCGTGAACAACTCCGGCCGAGGTCCGACACCTCGCCAATGTTCGTCAAAGAGACGTCCAAGAACACCCGAGCGCGCGACCGCACCGGGCGATGCATCGCGCGTGACCTTCGCCCCTGAATCGGCCGTCCCGGCGCGGCGTAGGGTCGCGCCCATGGCCATGAACTGCAAGCCCGTGCCCACGCTGGACGAGCGCATCAACGACATCCGCATGCGCACCGCGGAGATCGTCAACCACGACATCCTCCCCAACGAGAGCCGGTTGTGGGCCGAGCGCCGCGAGGGCGAGTCCTTCCACGAGCGCACCGAGATCCTCGAATTGCGCGCCGAGATCAAGGAGAAGGTGAAGCAGGCGGGTCTGTGGGCGCCGCACCTCCCGAAGGAGTACGGCGGCATGGGCCTCGACTTCCTGGCGCACGCCTACATGAACGAGGTGCTCGCCTACGCCATCGGTGCCGCCTCGCTGTTCGGTGTGGTGGCACCCAACTCGGGCAACCAGAGCATCCTCGTGAAGTACGGCACCGAGGAACAGAAGCAGCAGTGGCTGCTGCCGTTGATCGACGGCGACATGGAGTCCGGCTTCTCGATGACCGAGCCGCAGAACGCCGGCAGCGACCCGCGTTCCATCACCACGTCCGCCGTCATCGACGGCGACGAGTTCGTGATCAACGGGCACAAGTGGTTCACCTCGAACGGCATCGACGCGGACTTCTTCATCCTCATGGCACGCGTGCAGGAGCCCGGCGCCACCGACCCGCGCAGCGGCCCCATGGTGCAGATCATCGTGCCCACCGCGACGAAGGGCGTGCACATCGTGCGCGGCATCGGCGTGTGGGGCCGCAAGGAGAGCGACCACTGCGAGGTGAAGTACGAGAACGTACGCGTGCCCGTCGCCAACGCGCTCGGCCGCGTCGGCGAGGGCCACCAGGCCGCACAGGACCGCCTCGGCGCCGGTCGCATCTACCACTGCATGAACTGCATCGGTCAGATGTGGCGGGCCTTCGATCTGATGGTCGAGCGGTCGATGCACCGCGAGGTGCACGGTGGCCTGTTGGCCGACAAGCAGTTCACGCAAGGCGCCATCGCCGACAGCTACATCGACATCCAGACCGCACGCCTGTTCACCATCCATGCGGCCGAGAAGATCGACCAGGGGCTGCAGGCGGCGCGCACCGACATCTCGGCGATCAAGGTGTACGTGCCGTCCGCCTACACGCGTGTGGTCGACCGTGCGATCCAGATCTGGGGTGCAGCCGGCGTGAGCAACGACCTGCCGCTGTGGGGCATGTACCAGGGTGCGCGCACCTTGCGCATCGCCGACGGCCCGGACGAGGTGCACAAGATCCTCATCGCCAAGAACGTGCTCGGCGCCTACGCCAACGGCGACGGCTGGGACTTCGGCAACTAGGCCTGCGCGTCAGGCGCTGAGGGCCGACTTCACCTTGGCGGCGATCGCGGCGCCGTCGGCGGTGGGGCCGGCCTTGCCGCGCACGGCCGACACGACGCGGCCCATCGCCTTCATGCCGGTGGCGCCGTCGGCGGCCGCGGCCGCGATCTCCGCGTCGATGATGCCGTCGAGCTCCTCGGCGCTGAGCGCGGTCGGCAGGTAGGCCTCCAGCACCGCAGCCTCGGCGCGCTCGCGCTCGGTCTTGTCCGGGCGGTCGGCGGTGACGAACGCGTCGGCGGTCTCGTGGTGCTGGCGCACCTCAACGGCGAGGACGGCGAGCACCTGCGCGTCGCTCAGCACCACCTGCTCGTTGCCCGACGTCTCGGCGACGGCGATCGCCGACAGCGCCTGGCGCAGCGCCGACAGTGCGACGTCGTCACGCGCTCTCATCGCGGTCGTCAACGCGGCCTGCAGTTGGTCCTTGATGCTCTCGCTCATGGCGCAAAGGGTAGGCGGTGCGCCATGATCAGCCACCGTGACTTCCCTGCTCGCAACGATCGGTGACCTCGTCGAGGACGTCGTCGTCCATCTGCAGGAGCCCGTCAACCACGCCAGCGACACACAGTCCATCGTCATCCGCCGGCGCGGCGGCAGCGCGGCGAACATGGTGGAGGCGGCCTGCCGCGCGGGCGGCAGGGCGCGCTTCATCGGCCAGGTGGGCGACGACCCGACCGGGCGCTGGCTGACCGAAGCGCTCGAGGCGGTCGGCGCCGACGTCGCCGTGCGTTGGCGCGGACGCACCGGCACGATCGTGGTGCTGGTGGACCCGTCGGGCGAGCGCACGATGCTGGCCGACCGGGCCGCGTGCACCGAGCTGGACGACCCCGACCCGGCATGGCTGGACGACGTGCACACACTGCACATTCCCTACTACTCACTCGTCGGCGAACCGCTGGCCACCACCACACGAACGCTCGCCGGCTGGGCCCGCGACCGCGGCGTGCGCGTGTCGGTGGACGCGTCGTCGGCGGCGCTGCTGCAGCACGACGGCGCCGAGGGTGCGGTGGCGCGCATGGCCGCACTCGGCCCGCACCTCGTGCTGGCCAACGAGCTGGAGGCCGACGTGCTCGGCGAGCACCTGCATCCCGATCACCTCGGTGGCGCCACCGTGGTGGTGAAGCGCGGCCCGTCACCGGCCACCGTGCTGCGCCCCGGCCAGGCACCGGCACTGGTGCCGGGCATCTCGGTGGACGACGTGCGCGACACCACCGGAGCGGGCGACGCGTTCGCAGCCGGGTGCCTGCTGGCGCTCGCCGCCGGCGCCGACGACCTGGCGGCCGTCGCGCACGGTCACGAGGTGGCGGCGGGGTTCCTGCGCGGCAGATAGGCGAGCACGGTGCCGACGACGACGGCGACGAGCACCACGATCACGCCGACCGTCGTGACGACGTGCGGCTCGAACCGCTCGGTGCCGTGGTTGCCGCCGGCGATGCCGAACGGCAGATCACCGGCCTCGAGCAGCGACGTGACCCACTGCCACACCGCGATGGACACCGCACCGAGCACCAGACCCATCCCCCATCGAGTGCCGGCCAGGAACCCGACGAAGCCGCCCATCAGCAGCAGCAACAGGACGAGGACGCGCATCCAGGTGGTGATCGGCGGGACCGGCTCGTGCGTGATGCCGAGCGTCAGGTCGAGCAGGCTCTTCCAGAAGCGAGACGGCCCGACCGCGTGGTCGGGCGTGAAGTTGTCGGCGAAGCGGGCGTCACCCTTCGGCAACATCGGACCGACGGCCACCGCGAGTGCGCCCAGCATCCCCAGCGCACCGACGGCGGGATGAACGCTCGGCGTGTGGTCGCCGCGCACACCCACCAGCGACACGAAGAACAGGATCCCGCCGAGCACGGTGGCGGCGACGGCCAGCCACAGGCCGACGTCCATCGTGGTCGACAGGGTGTAGGTCATCGTCGACTCGGCGAAGCCCTGCCGCAGAGTGTCGAGCACCGACACGGCCTCACCCGTGAGCCACGCCATCGTGCCGGCCAGCGCCAGACCGGCACCGCCGGCCAGGCCGACACCGAACCGCTGACCGCCCATCGCCAACCCACCGCCGATCAACAGCAACGCGGCGGCGATGACCGCGCCGACCAGCGCGTTGGAGCTGAGGTCGTTCATCCTCACCTGCACGTCGGCCACCACGTCGCCGCTCACGCGATAGGCGACGACGGTCAGCAGCACCGACAGCACCGCGACCGTGGCGGTGGCGAGTGCGAGCACCATGGTCGCCACGCGCACGGGTGTACCGAGCACGTCGTTCCCGGCGACCGGCAGGTACACCGCCTCGGCGGTGATGCGCGGCACGGCGTCGGTGGTCGCTTCGGAGTCGTCGGCCGCCCACGCCGACTTCGCGAGCTGCTCCTGGGTGTGGGTCGTCTGCTCGACCACGCCGAAGCGCGCCGTGCCGAACACCTCGTCGAACTCGGGAGTGCCCACCGCGGGGTACTGCGCGGTGGCAGTGGCCGGCGCCGGCGGCGGGATCTGCCCCGGCGGCACGGCGATGATCTGCTCGGCCACCGCATTGGTGGGAGCAGGCTCGGTGGGCGGCGGGAACGACGGGCCGGGCGACACCGGCACCGTGGTGAGCGCCGAGCCGCACGCGTTGCAGAACCGTTGATCCGGTTGGACGGCGACGCCGCACGACGGACAGAACATTGGACACGACCTCCCGGAGGACGTGATCACTCTGCCAGATCGTCGGTGCGCCAGGTCGTCGCGGGCGATGACGCGTTGGCGTAGCGCTCGGCCATCCGGGCGAGCAGATAGTCCTCGAACTCCGCCGCGGGTAGCGCCGGCGCGTACAGGTGGCCCTGCTGGCGCACGCAGCCGAGGGCGATCAGGGCATCCGCCTGCGCACCGGTCTCGACGCCGTCGGCCGTCACCGCGAGACCGATCTCGCGCACCAGCGCGATGATCGAGCGAACGATCGCACGGTCGTGCGGGTGGGCCCCGATGGTGTCGATCGACAGGCGGTCGATGCGCACCTCGTCGAGCGGCAGACGGCGCAACAGGCTCAGCGACGACACACCGCGCGCGAAGTCGTCCAGGCAGACGCGACCACCGCGGGCGCGGAATGCCGCGAGGTTCGCGGCCGCACCGGGGAGGTCGCCCGACACCGACTGCTCGTGGATGTCGATCGTGATCACCCGCGGGTCAAGATCGCGCAGCATCGACGCGACGCTGTCCTCACGCCACCGCTGCTCGGTCTGGCCGCTGCCCAGGTTGACGCGGAAGCGGAAGCCGTCCGGCAGGCCGAGCATCGTCAGACGACGCATGTGCGGACGGGCGCTGGCGATCACCCGCTCGGTGATGCGGTCCATCAACGCCGCCGACTGGGCGAAGTGCAGGAACTCCGTCGCCGGCACGATGACGCCGTTCGGCTTCACCCACCGTGCGAGCAACTCCGCACCCTCGACGGTGCCCGTGCTGGCATCGATCTCCGGCTGGAAGAACGCGACGATCTGCGCGTCGTCCACCGCACGGCGCAGCGCCACCTCGCCCTCGAGTCGCTGGAGCAGTTCGTCGCGCATCGTGTTGTTGAACAGCTCGACACGGTTGCGCCCACCGGACTTCGCTCGATACAGGGCCGTGTTTGCGTGGCGCAACAGTTCGCTGGACGTGGTGCCGTGGTCCGGGCCGAGGGCGACGCCGATGCTCACCGACGACGGCATCTCCCGGCCCTCGGCGTACACCGGCTGCGCCAGCGCGCCCACCAGTCGGTTGGCCACGGCGGCGGTGGCCGCGAGGTCGAGACCGGGCATCAGCACGACGAACTCGTCGCCGCCCATGCGGCCGGCCACCGAACCAGGCTCGAGGCTGCGCTGCAGGCGGTCGGCGATGATGCTGATGAAGCGGTCGCCACCGCGATGGCCGAGTGCGTCGTTGACCGCCTTGAAGCGGTCGAGGTCGCAGAACAGCAGACCGATCGGGTGCTCGCGGGACGCAGTGGGCATGATCTGCTCGAGCAGCTCCAGCGTGCCGCGGCGGTTGTACAGGCCGGTGAGCGGGTCGTGCGTCGCCTGGTGCCCGAGGCGCGTGTTCGTGGCGGCGAGTTGCGCGTTGACGGCGGTCATCTCGCCACGCTCGTGCGCCAGGTCGCGGACCAGCTGTTCGCTGCGCCACTGCAGCCCGATGCTCTCGATCGCGTTGCGGCTGATCACGTGATGCAGTACACCGAGGCCGAAGGTGAAGCACAGGCCGAGGTAGCCGAGACCGCGCAGATGCGTGTCGGAGGACAGCAGCAGCTGCGCCGACCCGAGGCCGACGACCGGCAGTGTGAAGCACGCGAACATGTCGCGTCGGCCGGCGGTGACCATGCAGCCCACGGCTGCGGCGACGGCCGGGAACACGGTGAAGACGAGCACCTTGTCGCGTTCGAACGGCTGTTCGCCGCCACCGCTCACCCACGGGCTCATGCCGAACACGACGCCGATGGCGCAGAACGCCATGCCGACGAGCACGACCGTCGAACGCGACGTGCGGTGCGAGTCGGGCTTCAGGTAGTAGCGGTACAGCGCGACGAACGTGAGCAGGGTCGCCACGACACCGCTGATGGCCCACCAACCCAGGCGCGCCTCGGAGATCGAGTCGTGCAACAGCGTGCTGGTCAGGAGCAGGAACGGCAGCAGGAGGAACGGCGTCGGCATGAGGTTGTTGACGACCATCGCGAGGGCGCGCTCGTGCACGTACTCGCGGGGTGCCTCATCCACCTCGAACAACGCCGTGTCCGGCATCGATGTCCTTCCTCTTCGGCCGCGGCGGACGGATCCGGCGCATTCGTCCTTCTTCTTCGGCACGTCGTGCGGAAGACTTGACATCTCCATGACGGTTTCCTGCGGCGATACTCGGGGGTGTGCGCGGCCGTTTCGCCCCCTCACCGACCGGTGACCTGCATCTCGGCAACCTGCGGACCGCCTTGATCGGATGGTTGTACATTCGCGCGCAGCGTGGTGAGTGGTGGGTGCGGATGGAGGACCTCGACCGGGTCACGTCGTCCACCGACCACGCCCGGCGTCAGCTCGCTGACCTGGCGGCACTGGGCATGGTGCCCGACGGACCGGTGGTGGTGCAGTCGCAGCGTTTCGCTCGCTACGAGGCGGCGATCGACACCCTGCGTGCGCAGGGACGGGTGTACGAGTGCTTCTGCACCCGCCGGGAGATCCGCGAGGCGGCGGCAGCGCCGCACGGTGATCTGCCCGACGGTGCATACCCCGGCATCTGTCGCGACCTGACGGATGCACAGCGGGCCGAGCACCTCGCCGCCGGACGACGGCCCGCACTGCGCCTGCGTGCGGATGGCGAGCGGTTCACCGTGCACGACCTGGTGACGGGCCCCTTCGAGGGCGGTGTGGACGACGTGGTGCTGCGCCGTAACGACGGCGTGCCCGCGTACAACCTGGCCGTCGTGGTCGACGACGCCGAGCAGGGCATCACCCACGTGGTGCGCGGCGACGACCTGTTGTCCAGCACGCCCCGCCAGCGCCTGCTGCAGCACCTGCTGGGCCTGCCAGAGCCCGTGTACGCGCACGTGCCCCTGGTGCTCGCCCCCGACGGCACCCGGCTGGCCAAGCGGCACGGCGCGGTGACGCTGCACGACCTCGCCGCGCGGGGCGTCACCCCGGATGACGTGCTGGCACGGCTGGGCGCGAGTCTCGGCCTGTGCGACGCCGACGAACCAGTGACACCTGCCGAATTGGTGCTGCGCTTCGGTCCCGACGGGCTGGCCCGGCTGCCACGCGCGCCGTGGTCGCTCACGGCGGGCGATCTCTGACACGATCGTCGCCGTGAGCGAACTGGACCACCCCGCCGGCGGCAGCTACTCCGACCTCGAGCAGATCCTGGGCTACCGGGGCGCGATCGACCCTCGCGAGGGGATGACCAAGGTGGCCGACGAGATCTACACGGTCCCGTTCTGGACGCCGGCGTTCTGCGCGACGGTCATCCGCGCCGCCGAGGCTGCCGGCGCGTTCGAGCCGCAGCCCGAGGACCCGGTGCCCGGCCACGAGATCTCCCTGGCCATCATCAGCCCGCTGCTGTTCGAGGCCGTGCAGCAGGACCTGGGCATGCGCATCTGGCCGCAGCTGCGTCAGGCGTGGCCGTACATCGATTACCACGGCCTGCGCGACGTCTTCGTCATCAAGTACGAGAAGGGTGGCCAGGAGTCGCTGCGCATGCACCACGACGTGGCCCAGGTGTCGGGTTCGGTGAAGCTCAACGAGGGCTACGAAGGCGCCATGCTCGACTTCCCGCGCCAGGGCATCGACAACGCCGATGTGCCCGTCGGCGAGCTGATCGTCTGGCCGTCCTTGGTGACCCACCCGCACCAGGCGACGCCGCTGGTGCGCGGCGTGAAGTACGGCCTGACCGTGTGGTTCGAGCTGCCGACCTTTTGATCCGTGAGTGACCTAACCTGGAGGGCACCAGTCCATCGATCGCAAGGGTCCCCTCCACCCATGATCTCCGCCCGTCGCCGAATCACCGCGTTGAGCCTGCCCATCGCGCTCGCGATGCTGGCCTCCGCGTGCACGTCCGCCACCGACGCGGCCGCTCGCCCGAGCCCCGAGACGACGGCCGCCACCACCACGACTGCCGCTCCGACCACGACGGCAGCGCCCACCACCACCGAGGCGCCCACCACGACGGCTGCGCCCACCACCACCGCCGCACCCACCACCACGACCACCGACCCCAACACCGTCGGCGCGTTCGCCGGCGACATCCAGGCCGTCGGGTCGAAGAACGGTGAGGCCACCAAGGTCGTCCAGCAGCGCCTCACCCAGCTCGGCTTCTGGAACGGCCAGGCCGACGGCCAGTACGGCTTCGCCACGATGCAGGCCGTGATGGCGTTCCAGAAGTACCTGGGCCTGAAGGCCACCGGCAAGGTGGACAAGGACACCGCCGCCTACTTGAAGGCGTACGACAAGAAGGCCACCGGTTCGGCCAACAGCGGCACCCTCGTGGAGGTCGACAAGACCAAGCAGTTGTTGTTCATCGTGCAGGACGGGAAGACCGTCTGGACGATGAACACGTCGACCGGCAGCGGCATCCCGTACGAGGCCGTCAACAAGAAGGACCCGAACAAGATCGAGAAGGGTGACGCCATCACCCCGAACGGCTTGTGGAAGACCAACCGCCAGCGTTCCGAAGGCTGGTGGGAAGGCGACCTCGGCAAGATCTACCGTCCGAAGTACTTCCGTGGCGGCGTCGCCATCCACGGCATGACGAGCGTGCCGAACTATCCGGCGTCGCATGGCTGCGTGCGCCTCAGCACGATGGCCATGGACTTCATCTGGGACGGCGAGCTCGTGCCGCTGGGTACGCCCGTCTGGGTGCACGGCGGCTGACGGTGCTGCCGCACCTCGGCATGGTCCGCCCTTGGGCGGACCCGGAAGTGGTCGCGCTCGGACGGTTGCCGATGCACGTGCCGTTGCCGCTGGGTGACGACGCTCGCAAGTCGCTCGACGGGCAGTGGCACTTCCGCCTGTTCCCGAATCCCGATGCCGTGCCGCCCGCCGCGGTGCTCGGCGCCACGCCCGACATCCGCACACCCGGCAAGGGCGCGCAGGCCGTCGCGGTGCCGGGCAACTGGACGGTGCAGGGCACCGGCGACCTGCCGCACTACACGAACGTGCAGATGCCGTTCCCCGGGCCCCCGCCGCGTCTGCCCGAGCACAACCCGACCGGCGTGTACCGCCGCTCGTTCACCCTCGGCCGCGGCTGGAAGGCGCTCCGCACGGTGCTGCACGTGGGTGGCGCCGAGAGCGTGCACGTCGTGTACCTCAACGACCAACTGGTCGGGTACGGCACCGACAGCCGGCTGCCCAGCGAGTACGACATCACCGACCTCGTGCAGTCCGGCGAGAACCACCTCGCCATC
Source organism: Ilumatobacteraceae bacterium (assembly GCA_049318165.1). Taxonomy (GTDB): domain Bacteria; phylum Actinomycetota; class Acidimicrobiia; order Acidimicrobiales; family Ilumatobacteraceae; genus UBA668. The sequence continues at coordinate 2,581 of JBMOGW010000026.1, read as the reverse complement.
GTGGTGATGCGCTGGAGCGCACACAGCTACGTGGAGGACCAGGACCAGTGGTGGATGGCCGGCCTGCATCGCAGTGTCTGGGTGGAAGCCCGCTCGCCGGTGTCGATCGCCGATGTCGTGTGCGACCCACAGCTGCACCTCGTCGACGGTCGCGGCGAACTGCGCGTCGTCGCCTCGGCCCGCTTCACCACCGTGCCCGTCAAGGGCTGGACCACCCGCGTCACGCTCACCGGCCCGAACGGCAAGCCGATCGGCAAGCCGTCCGTGCAACGGGTGGCACACGCGCACGAGATCCCCTACGTGTTCACCGGGTTCACCTCCACGCACACGTTCACGGTGCCCACGGTGCAGCCGTGGTCGGCCGAGTCGCCCACCCGCTACCGGATCGACGTCGCGCTCGTCCGCCCCGACGGCGTCATCGCCGAGGAGACGCACCAGCTGATCGGCTTCCGCCGTGTCGAGGTGCGCGACCGGCAGCTGCTCGTCAACGGGCAGCCGGTGTGGATCTTCGGCGTCAACCGCCACGACCACCACCCCGAGCGCGGCAAGGCCGTCACGGTCGACGACATGCGCGCCGACCTGCTGACGATGCGCCGCCACAACATCACCGCGGTACGCACGTCGCACTATCCGAACGACTCGGCGTTCCTCGACCTGTGCGACGAGCTCGGCATGTACGTCGTCGACGAGGCGAACATCGAGAGCCACGGCTACAACACGTCGCTGTGCGACGACCCGCGCTGGCGCAGCACGTGGCTCGAGCGCGGCGCGCGCATGGTGCAGCGCGATCGCAACCACCCGAGCATCATCCTCTGGAGCCTCGGCAACGAGAGCGGGTACGGCGCCAACCACGATGCGCTCGCCGGCTGGATCCGCAAGGCCGATCCGAGCCGGCCGTTGCACTACGAGGGCGCGGTGTTCCACGCCGGATGGGTGGACGGCGGCTTGCCCGCCAGCGACATCGTCTGCCCGATGTACGCCCCGATCGACGCCATCCGCAGGTACGGCGAGGACGGCCTGGGCACTCGTCCGCTGATCCTCTGCGAGTACAGCCACGCGATGGGCAACAGCAACGGCTCGCTCGCCGACTACTGGGACGTCATCGCGTCCACGCCCGGCCTGCAGGGCGGGTTCCTGTGGGAGTGGAAGGACCACGGCATCCGCCAGGTGCTGCCCGACGGCACCGTGCGTCTCGCCTACGGCGGCCAGTTCGGCGACACACCGAACGACTGCAACTTCGTCGCCGACGGTCTGGTGGGCAGCTACGGCGAGCCGCACCCGGCGATGCGCGAGGTGGCGTGGGTGTATCGCCCGGTCACCGTGGCGACCGGCCGACGCAAGGGCACACTGCGCATCAGCAACCGCCAGTCGTTCACCGACCTGTCGTGGCTGAAGGCCGAGTGGGAGCTGTTGGTCGATGGCGCCGTCGTGCGCCGCGGCACGCTGTCGGTCCCGGCCGTCGCCCCCCACTCGTCGGTCGACGTGCCGCTGCCGTGCGACGTCCCGCTCGACGGTGAGGCGTTGCTGTCGGTGCGCTGGACCACCAAGGCCGACCGTTGGTGGGCACCGAAGGGTCACCTCACCGCGTGGGACCAGGTGACGCTGCACACGGTGCGCCGCGGTCACGTGCCCGTCGGTGACGCCGAAGGTGGCGCGAAGGCGATCGACCGCCTGCTCGTGCGCCCCGTCGAGCTGTCGCTGTTCCGCGCCGCCACCGACAACGACGGGTTCAAGCTGATGCCCGAGCTGCGCGAGCGCATCCGCGTCGGCGGTCGTGCACTGGGTGAATGGCTGGAAGCCGGCCTCGACCGACTGCCCGCCGATTCACTCGTCGACCACCGCGTCGAGCGCACCGAGGTGGACGGTGGCGTCGAGTACCGACACGTCGTCACCGTGCCCGAGCGCCTGTCCGACCTGCCGCGCATCGGCGTGTCGTTCGCGGTGCCCGGCCGCTTCTCGCAGGTGCGTTGGTACGGCCGTGGCCCGCACGAGAACTACCCCGACCGCAACCGCAGCGCGATGCTCGGCACCTGGGAGCAGGCGCCCGACCGGCCGCCGTACCTGGTGCCCCAGGAGTTCGGTCTGCGCACCGACTGCCGCTGGTTCGAGCTGGTGGACCCGAAGAAGGACCAGGCGTTGCGCATCGACGTGCTGCAGCCGGCCGCGCTGCACTGCTCGGCCACCCACTTCGAGGCCGCCGACCTGTATGCCGCCACCACCGAGACCGAACTGCGCCCGCGCAAGGAGCTGGTGGTGCACCTCGACGTCGCCCACCGCGGCATCGGCACCGCCAGCTGCGGCCCCGACGTGCTGCCCCAGTACCGCATCGCCCCCGGCACCTACGTCTTCGCCTACCGCCTCAGCATCTACTGAGCCTGGTCGGCCCGCAGAACTTAAGTTCTGCGAGCCAGGTCGGCCTGCAGAACTTACGTTCTGCGAGCTCGAGTTCAGTCGGCGGGGGTGGCGCGGCGGACTCGCAGGGGGCGGTCGTCGGCGTTGCGGCACTGACCGGTCTCGAGGTCGAACCGCCAGCCGTGCAGGGTGCACACCAACTCGCCGCCCTCGATCTCGCCGAACACGC
>JBMOGW010000025.1:0-24033 GCA_049318165.1 Ilumatobacteraceae bacterium | reverse complement strand
GAGTTCGCCTCGATGAAGGCCAAGGTCATCGGCTGATCGACCTCGATCGAACGAACGGGCCGGTCACCTTCGGGTGACCGGCCCTTCGCCGTTTTCCCGGCGAAGCCGATGCGGTCACCGGTGGTGGCGACGCTGTTCTGTGTCACAAGGCCTCTGTGTCGCATCCGTGAGCAGTGCGTACGCGGTCAGCGATGTGACACAGACGGGTGGTGACACAGAGAACACGGCGAAGGCCGATCGCTTCCTTCGAGAGCATGCAACCTCGCCACGCAGAGCGCCGAGTGCCCGTGCTGTGCGTTCTGGTCAACCCGCTTGGACCGACGAAATGGGACACACGCTCTAACATCTGTGTCAGTGGTACGTGAACGGCGTTCGTTGCGGCAGCCGCCGTCCGCCCGACGGCTGCTGGTGCACTTCCTGGTCTTCGCCGCGGCCTGTGCGCTGGTCGTGATGCTCGTGGTCGGCGCGATCCTCGCCGTCGTGCGCAGCCAGGCCGAGCGCGACGTCGACGGCCTGCTGCTCGCATCGGTGCGCACACAGCTGGCACAGTCCACCGCGCAGCAGAGCGACATCTTCGAGCAGGAACTCGCCACCGTGCAGCGCTCCGCCGAGTTCCTGGCGGGTGAGGCCGCGGCCGTGTTCGAGCGGCCGACATCGGCGCCGCCGGAGGAGCTGGCCCGCTTCACCATGACGCCCGAGGGCACCTACGTCACCAAGGACGCGGACCCCGGCAAGGCATCGATGTTCTACTCCGGTGCCGTGCCCATCGGTCCGGAACAGCGGGCGAAGGCCGAGCACGCGGTGGCCCTCGACCCCGCGCTGCAACTGGTGAAGGACACCAACGCCCTCGTCGCGCAGGCGTACCTCAACACGTGGGACTCGCTGAACCGCATCTACCCCGGTTTCGACGTGCGCACGCAGTACGAGCCGAAGATGGACATCCCCTCGTTCAACTTCTATTACCTCGCCGACGCGACGCACGACCCCGACCGGAAGCCCGCGTGGACCACGGCGTACGTCGACCCGGCCGGCCAGGGATGGATGACCTCCGCGATCGCGCCCGTGTACATCGGCGACACCTTGGAGGGCGTCGTCGGGATCGACATCACCCTCGCCGCGCTCGTCGGTGAACTGCTCTCCAAGCCGCAGGCGTTCGGTGCGTTCAGCATCCTCGTCGACGAGAGTGGCACCATCGTCGCGATGCCACCGGCGGGCGAGCGGCTGTTCGGCCTCACCGAGTTGACCGACTTCGACTACTCGAAGGCCCTGACGGAGGACATCGTCAAGCCTGCGGCGTTCAACATCGACGCGCGCAACGACACACAGGAACTGTCGCTGGCGATGGCCAGCTCGGCCTCGGGCACCGGCCAGATGACCATCAACGGCACGTCCGTGCTCGCGTCATGGACCGAACTCGAGCAGCCCGGGCCGACCAGTTGGCATGTGATCTCCATCGTCCCCGAGGCCGCCGTCGCTGCGCTGCACGCGCCGGGCGAGCGGATGAAGCGCGCCGCCACGGCAACGCTGTGGGTCGTCGCCGCGGCGCTGGCGCTGCTGGTGCTCGCCATGACCTGGCTCGCCCGCCGCCACAGCCTTGCCTTCACCCGGCCGCTCGAGGCGATCGACGACGCCACGGCGCGCATCGCGGAGGGCGACTTCCACCCGACGCTGCCCCCGGCCCCCGTCGCGGAGATCGAACGCACCGGCGCGCAGCTGTTGGCGATGGGCGCCAGCCTCGAGCACGCGCAGCGGCAGATCGTGGGCGACTCGGAGGCGCTGCGAGAGAAGGAGCAGCGTTATCGCGCGATCTTCGACAACGTGGCCGACCCGGTGCTGACGCTGGACCGCGTCGGGACGGTCATCGACGCGAACGACGCGGCCAACACGCTGTTCGGGTTCACGCTGCCGGGGCACAGCGTCACCGAAGGACTGCGCGATGAGGCGTGGCGAACTCCCGGCAGGCGCACGGGCGAGATCGTGCTGCCCGACGGGGTGCGGCGCACCTGCGACATCGCGATCACCGTGACGGGCGAGGGCGCCGACCAGATCTACACCGTCACGCTCCACGACATGACGGCCGAGGCCGAGGCACGACAGCTGACCCAGGCGGCCCGCATCACTGCCGAGCGCACCGCCCGCGTCAAGGACGAGTTCCTCGCTTCGATGAGCCACGAGATCCGCACGCCGCTGAACGGCGTCATCGGCGTGCTGTCACTGCTCGCCGAACGAGACCTGCCCGAGGATGCCCGTCGCGAACTGGCCGTCGCCCGACGCTCCGCCGACGACCTGCTGGTGCTCGTCAACGACGTGCTCGACTTCGCCAAGATCGAGGCCAATCAGGTGTCCCTCGTGCTCACCGACGTGCGACTGGCCGACGTGCTCGAGGGCGTCCGCCAGCTGTACGCCCCGCTCGCCGCCGAGCAGCACACCACGCTGTCCGTCGAGGTGCAGCCCGGCGTGCCCGACTGGGTGCGCCTCGACCAGACCCGCGTCCGCCAGGTGTTGGTGAATCTGGTGAGCAACGCATTGAAGTTCACCGAGCAGGGCAGCGTGCGCGTCGTCGCCCGACTCGAGCAGCCGAGTGCTGCCGACGCCGTCGGCGGTGTACCCGCCGGCGGCGAGTTCCAGTTGCGCATCGAAGTGATCGACACCGGAGTCGGCGTGGCGCCCGAGGTGCAGTCGCGGCTGTTCACCCGCTTCTCGCAAGGCGACCCGTTGGCCACGCGGAAGTTCCCTGGCACCGGCCTCGGCCTGGCGATCGTCAAGCGTCTGAGCGAACTGATGGGCGGCCAGGTGGGCATGGTCAGCACGCTCGGCCAGGGGAGCACCTTCTGGTTCACGGTCCGGTCGGGTACCGGCCGTCCCGATGCCGACGTCGTGTCGCCGCCCTCCGGGGCCGACCGAACGCCGGCCGGTTCGCTCCGTGTGCTGGTGGCCGAGGACAACGAGGTCAACCGCTATCTGATCGTGGCGATCCTGCAGCGCCTCGGTCACGACGTGCTGGCCGCGGTGAACGGTCGTGAAGCCGTGGAAGCGGCGCAGCAGCGGCAGTTCGACGTGGTGCTGATGGACGTCCAGATGCCGGTGGCCAACGGCATCGACGCCACGCGTGCGATCCGCGCACTGCCCGGCCCGATCTCCCGGGTACCGATCCTCGCGGTCACGGCCAACGTGCTGCCCGAACAGCAGGCGCTGTACCGAAGCGAGGGGTTCACCGGACTCGTCGCCAAGCCGCTCACGCTCGACTCGGTGGCCGCCGCGTTGGCCACGGTCACACCGCAACCGGCAACCGCAGCGCAGACTGTGGTCATGACCGACGTGCCCCCTCGCGATCGCTTCGACGCCGCGCTCATCGAGCAGTACCGATCCGCCATCGGCCCGGCGGGCTCCACCGAGATGGTCGAACTGTTCGTGCGAACTCTTGCCGAGCGCCGCGCCGAGTTGGGTGCGGCCATCGCCGCCGGCGACCTGGCCGAAGCGCAACGGCTCGGTCACGCGCTGAAGGGCATGGCGGCCGCCGTCGGTGCCGCCCGTCTCTCCGCCGCCGGTGCGGCCCTGCAGCACGCCATGGGTGCCGATGCGCTCGACGGACTCCTGGCGGCGTTCGACGCCGAGTCGGTCGGCACCCTCGCCGGCGTGCACGCCGCCTGGGGCATCGACCCCGCCTGACTCGCCGGTCCGCGTCCGCTTCGGGCGGCGCACGACCCGCTGGGTACCGTGACCGCATGACCGAAGCCTGGATCATCGACGCCGTCCGTTCCCCCCGTGGCAAGGGCAAGGACACCGGCGCCCTGCACGACGTCCACCCCCAGCGCATCCTCGCCCAGGTGCTCAACGCCCTGCAGGCGCGCAACGGGTTCGACACCGCCGACGTCGACGACGTCGTGATGGGCTGCGGCGCCGGCAGCGGTGACCACTCGATGGACATCGCGCGCATGGCCGCGCTCGACGCCGGCTGGTCGATCCAGGCCCCCGGCGTCACGCTCAACCGTTTCTGCGGTTCGGGCCAGCAGGCGGTCAACTTCGGTGCCGCCGGCATTCGCGCCGGTTTCCAGGACCTGGTGGTGTCCGGCGGCGTGGAGAGCATGTCGCGCCCGGCGCCGATGCACGTCGACGGCTTCACCGCGAACAACCACCACCTCCGCGACCAGTACGACATGGTTCCCCAAGGCATTTCCGCCGACCTGATCGCCACCGTCGAGGGCTTCAGCCGCGAAGAACTCGACCAGCTCGCCGTCGACAGCCAGAACCGTGCGGCGGTGGCGATCGCCGAGGGGCGCTTCGACCGCTCGCTCGTGCCGATCTTCCACGACGACGGCCGTCTCGCGCTCGACAAGGACGAGCACCCTCGCCCTGGTACGACGATCGACGACCTCGCCAAGCTGCAGCCGAGCTTCGCCGGCATGGGCGCGCACACGATGGGCGGACGCGACCTCACCATCGACGAGACCGCCCGCAAGGCGTACCCGCACATCAGCGAGATCCGCCACGTGCACCACGGCGGCAACTCGTCCGGCGTCGTCGACGGTGCCGCCGCCGTGCTGCTGGCCTCGCCCGACTACGCCCGTGCGCAGGGCTACACGCCGCGCGCGAAGGTGACGATGGTCGCCGTCGCCGGCGACGAGCCCGTGATCATGCTCACCGCCCCCGGCCCGGCAACGAAGCTGGTGCTGCAGAAGGCCGGCATGACCCACGACGACATCGACCTGTACGAGGTGAACGAAGCGTTCGCCGCCGTGCTCGCCAAGTGGCTGCGCGACACCGGCGTGCCGTGGGACAAGACCAACGTCAACGGCGGCGCGATGGCGCTCGGTCACCCGATCGGCGCCACCGGCGCGATGTTGATCGGCACGCTGCTCGACGAGCTCGAGCGCCGCGACCTGCAGACCGGTCTGGTGACGATGTGCACCGGCGGCGGCATGGCCACCGCCACCATCATCGAGCGGATCTGACCGGGTCCCGCTCGAGCACCTGCACGGTGGACCGGGCGCGGTCGTAGCGCTCGTCCGAGTCCTCCCAACTGCCGGAGAACGCCGAGGCGTCGAGGTCCGACGCCACGGTCGCCGCGGCGTCCACGTCGTCGAACCATTCGGCGAGGTGCGCGTTGGGCGCCGTCGGCGGCGCGCCGCGAGCGAGCGCGGCGGCCGCGAAACGGTCCTGCAGCACACCCCACCGGCCGCGACGTCGGCGGCGCCACCAGGCGCGTACGGTGCGAGCGGCGACCAGCAAGACGGCGAGGCCGAGGCCGACGGCGACGATCTGCGTCACGTGATCGCCGACGAACGCGACCAGCGCCTTCGCCAGCTCACCGGCGATGCTGGTCGGCGTGAACTCGCCGGACAGCGGCACGGAGGCAGTCGGGTCGAACGGCACCCAGCCGTACGCCGGGAACCACACCTCGACCCACGCGTGCGCGTCGCGTGCCCGGCTGATCCAGACGCCTGCGATCGCGTCGCGCTCGCTCGGCACGTAGCCCGTGGCGATGCGTGTGGGGATGCCGACGGAGCGGAGCATCATCGCCGTGGCGGACGCGATCTGCTCGCAGAAGCCGCGCTTCGACTCGAACAGGAAGTGGTCCACCGCATCGGCACCGTTCGGCGGCACCGGTGCGTCGAGGTCGTACTCGGTGTGCTCGCCCAACCAACGCTCGATGCGGAGCACCGTGTCGTAGGCGGAGGGCGAGCCGTCGGCGAGTGACGCGGCGAGTGCCCGCGTGCGTTCGGTGGTCGACGGTGGCATCTGCAGGTACATGTCGGGCAGGCCGATGCCGGCGTAGGTCTCGGTGCGCAGACCGGCCGCGGTCGGCTCGGTCCGCACGCTGAGCACGGTGTACGCACTGCCCTTCGGCAGCGTGAAGTCGGCGCGCAGCGAGCCGTCGGGGCGGATGTTGATGGTGCCGTCGACGAGCACCCGGGCGGGGCGAGACGCGGCGAACAGGATGTTCGGCAGGTCCGTCTCGACGTAGTACGTCTGGATGAAGTCGGGTTCGCGGTCCTCGTTCTGCACGTCACCGGACGCCGGCGGGATCGTGTGGTCGTTGCCGTTGCTGACCAGCGCGTTGTTGCCGGTCTCGATGTACCACTGCGTGCCGTCGAATCGGGTGAACGTCTGGCCGCGCCAGAAGTCAGGGGCGTTGGCGCGTACCCGCAGCACCACCTGATCGCCCATGTCGCCGCGCAGTGACGTGTTCATCACCGGGCTGAAGCCGGGATACCCGCCGGCACCGTTGGCGTTGCGCGAGTTGCCGCCGAGCAGCGCCCCGCCGAGCAACGGCGAGCCGTCCGGCGCAGCCAGTTCGCCCGGCAGATCGGTCGGCCGGCGCTCGGAGAGCCACGACGGCAGGTTCAGTTGCGCCGGCCCCTTCGGCACGGGGATCACGGCGAGGATCGCCGCCACGGCAGCGACGGCCGACACGGCGGCGAGGGTGGGTGCCAGACGGTGGCGGGCGCTCGGTGGGTGGCGCTGTTCGTCGTCGGGCCGCTCGACCGCCCGAGCCCGGTCGCGGCGAGTGATGGTGGCCGACGCGACGGCCATCGCGACGAGTGCCACCAACAGGAACGGGCCGAGCGCGCCGTCCACGCGCACGCCGGCTGCGTACGCGGTGAGCAGCCCGGCACACGCCAGCGACACGCGGGCGCCGCGACGGTCCAGGCACTCGAACCCCTGCACGACGCACAGCGCGATCAGCATCTGCGGCATCACGTAGCGCAACGCCGTCATCACGCCGGCCACCTGGCTGATGTCGATCAGGGTCAACGCGACGGCGCAGCCCACCACCAATCCGAGCAGTTGGCGCAGCCACTGACGCACCGGCGGCCGCCGGGTGGTGACGGCCGCCGCGCCGGCGAGGGCGACCAGGATCACGAGCGTCTCGGCCGGCCCGTACCCGAGCGGTTGCATCAGCATCACCAACGGCACGGCGCACGCCGCAGCCACCGCCCACCGCGCCGGCGCATCGAGCGTGGTGTCGGGCTCCGGCCCGTCACCGCCTCCGAGCGGCCGCTTCCAGAACGGCAGCTGACGGCGTTCCCGCGGCGTCGCCTCGAACGCGGCGCACCACTGCACCACGGCCGCTGCGGAGTTCAGCTCGACCGGCTCGCCACCGTCGACGCGCACCGAAGCCGCGTTGCCGCGGGACATGCAGTCATCCAGCGCGCGGCGCACACGGGCGGCCTCGACGTCGGGATCGCCCGTCCCGCTGCGTGCGGTCACCACCCAGTGCTCGGCCCGGTCGCGGCTGCGCTCGCGCACCACGAACTCTCCGACGCGCAGGGTCGACGGCCAGTGCACGGCCGTCACCTCGTCGCCATCGCGCCACTGCCGCACCCCGTCCACGTCGTCGTGCCCGGAGCGGGTGCTGTGCGACTCGACGCCGGTCGCGTCGTCCGGCATCGGTTCGGCGGGCGCGGGATCCGCCGCGGGAGCGGGCCCGCAGTACAGCTCCGACAGCGGGACGACGGCTCGCCGCCGCCACCACACCATGCCCACACGGCCCGCGGTCGACCATGTCACCGTGGCGGCGTGGTGCACGCCGCGTCTCGGGGCACATCCGGTGAGCTGCGACCGACCGTCGGCCACCCAGCCGTCGGCCACCGCATCGTCGGCGACCGCGATCACCACGTGCAGCGGCCGCCGCGTGCGTGCGTGCACCGTCCAGCCCAACTCGTCGCCGGCGGTGGCCACCGTGGCCGTGCGGACCTCGTCGACCGACGAACCGCGCAGCGCGAACCAGCCCGAGCAGGCGGCCATCACTGCAGCGACCGCACCCGCGGTCAACAGGATCAGCACCGACGCGGCGCCGGTGAGCAAGGCGATGATCGCCATGCCCATCCACGCGCACACGTAGGCGGCAACACCCTTCGCCGGGCCGAGCGGACGTGTGGACGCGCCGGAACTCGGGCGAGCAGCGCCCGTCCCGGCCGTCGGCGCGGTCGGCGGCGTGCTCAGCGGCGCGGCGCCGGCACCGCGGCCAGGCATTCCGCCACCACTTCCTGCGCGGCGCCGCGTTCGTGGCTGGACACCACGACGCGGTGGGCGAGCGCGCAGTTCGCCGCCCGTGTGACGTCGTGCGGTGCGACGTGGTCGCGGCCGTCCATCAACGCGAACGCTCGCGCGAGCGCCACCATCGAGACACCCGCGCGCGTCGACGCACCGATGCGGATGCGCGGGTGGGTGCGCGTGGCGCGCAGGATGTCGACCGCGTAACGGGCCACCGGCTCGGCAAGGTGCACCGACTGCACGGCCGCCCGTCCCTGCTCGATGTCGTGCAGCGACGCGACGGCTGCCACCTCTGCCAACTGGGCGCGGCCGCGTCGCCCGGTGAGCACGGCCACCTCCTCGTCGCTGTCGGCCCGCCCGAGGCTCATCGCGGCCATGAACCGGTCCGTCACGCCCTCGGCGAGCGGATAGGTGCCCGCCATCTCCACCGGGTTCTGCGTCGCCACGACCATGAACGGCGTCGGCACCGGGTGGCTGTCGCCGTCGACGGTCACCGATCCTTCCTCCATCACCTCGAGCAACGCCGACTGGGTACGCGGGTTGGCGCGGTTCAGTTCGTCGAACAGCACGACGTTGGCGAACACCGGGCCCGGGCGGAAGTGCAGGCCGAGCCCCTCGGCGTTCGGTGCGAGCGAGCCGACCACGTCGGCGGGCAGCAGGTCGGAGGTGCCCTGCACGCGGGCGAAGGTGCCCCCGACCGCGGCTGCGACGGTCTGGGCCATCAGCGTCTTGCCCACGCCGGGCAGGTCCTCGATCAGCAGGTGGCCTCCGGCGAGCGCACAGGCGGTGAGCACTTCGATCTGCTCGCGGCGACCGGCGAGCACGCCGCCGAGCGAGGCGACGAGGCGCTGCGCGATGGCCTGTGCCTCGGCGCGCGCGACCACTGGGTCGTGGGTGAGAACGGCCGTCATACGCATCGTCTATCGGCACCCCGGGTCGAGTCCTGAAGGTTGCACCCGCGATCCTCCCAGACCGAGCAGCGACGTGGCACTCGGTTCAGGTCTCGCTGGCGGTGGTCTCGATGGCGTCGCGGACGGCCGGGCGCATGTCGGGCGGCGCCTGCGACGGTGTCCGGGCGAGCGACGACGCGACCCGCATGGCCAGGTCGCGGTCGTTCATCACCGTGCGCGCCAGCCGGGCGCCCATCGCGCCTCCGAGTTTCAGTTGGCCCGTGGCGACCGCCATCAACACCGCGCTCGACACCTCGGCAGCCACCGGCGTCACCTTGTCCCAGTCCACCTGGGACGCCATGGACCGCACGTTCTCCGACACCGCTGCCGACTTCTGCGACGTGGTGGCGCGCACCTTCGCCCAGTCCACCCGGCGCAGCGCCTCGGACACGGCCTCGGCACTGCTCACCTCGTCCTCGTCCTCGGCCGGCGGCTCACCGTGCAGCCCGGCCTCGTACTCGGTCTTCAACAGTTGGGCGAAGCGCGTGGCCCGGTCGCGCACTGCGGCAGGCTTCGACGCGGCGATCGCCTTGCCCGTGATGCGCCCCAGCTGCCGTCCTGCCATCGCCGACCACGCTATCCGGGGTGAAATCCGTGTCGCCCGATCACCACGATCAGGCACCGTCGCTCCATCTGGCGGAGAATCAAGGAATGTCACGGTCCACCACCCATCCAGATCGTGTCCCGCTCCGAAGGCCGGGCATGCGATCTGCAGCGGGCACGAGGACGCCATGGGCGTCCTGAAGGTGATGCGTGCCCGCGGCGCGTCTGCCGAGGTGGCCGATGACCTGGACGATCGCGCCGGTGAGCTGCTGCAGCGGGCCGGTCGCGGTGACCAGGCGGCGTTCGCCGAGCTGTTCGACGAACTGTCGCCGATGGTGCACGGCGTCGTGCGCAAGGTGGTGCGCGACCCCGCCATCAGCGAAGAGGTCACCCAGGAGGTGTTCGTCGAGCTGTGGCGCCTGGCGGCCCGCTTCGACGGCAGCCGGGGCTCGGCCCGGGCATGGGCAGCGACCCTCGCGCACCGTCGGGCGATCGACCGCGTGCGCAGCGAGCAGTCCAGCCGCGAGCGCCAGGAGCGTGACGCGCAGCAGGTGGCACCGTCGCACGACGTCGTCGCCGCCGAGGTCGAGCTGGGCCTCGAGCAGGTCCGGGTGCGCCGGGCGCTGTCGCAACTGAGCGAACTGCAACGAGAGGCCGTCGAGTTGGCCTACTTCGGAGGGCACACCTATCGCGAGGTCGCGGTGCTGCTCGGGGTGGCCGAGGGCACGGTCAAGAGCCGGATACGCGACGGTCTGATCCGTCTGCGCGACGAGTTGGGAGGTGAGGCATGAGCGACATCGACGTGCACCATCTCGCTGCCGCGTACACGCTCGATGCGCTCGATGCGCGTGAGCGTGAAGCATTCGAGGCTCACTACGAACGATGCGACGTCTGCCGTGCCGACGTGCTCGAGTTCCGCGAGACGATGGCCGTGGTGGCCGACTCGCTGTCCACCGCCACTCCGCCGTCGCTGAAGGACCGCGTGATGGCCGACATCGCCGTCACCCGTCAGCTCTCGCCGGCGGTCAACGCCGCACCCGTGCCCGTGCCGGCACATCGCACCCGTCCCAACCGGCTGCTGCTCGCTGCCGCTGCCGTGGTGCTGCTGGCGCTCGTCGGCGGCGTGATCGGCATCGTCGCCGGTCGCGACAACGGTGACGGGTTCAACGACGAGCTCGCCGCGATGCTCGACCAGCCCGACGCACGCATGATCGACCTGCCCGCGCAGGACGGTGTGCCCGGCAGCTTCAAGGTCGCCTGGTCGCCGTCGATGGGCAAGGCGGCGCTGATCGGTGAGGACCTCCCGGCGGCACCTGCCGGCAAGGCCTACGAGCTGTGGCTCATCACGCCGCAGCAGTCGATGGCCATGTACGTGCTCGACCCTGCCGACGGCGGGAGCGTGCACCGCATGCTGGAGGCTCCGGAGGACCCGAGCGCCTGGGCCATCACCGTGGAGCCGAAGACGGGCACCCCGGTCGCCACCGGCGACATCATCTTCGTCGCCGAGGTCTGACCCGCCCCGACCGAACTGAAGTTCTGCGGGCCGGCCCGGTGCGGGGTTCGCGACGGCGCGATGACAAGCTGTGGCGATGAGCGACCTCATCGACGAACTCGACGCCTGGCTCGACGAGCACTGGGACCCCGAGATCACCGTGTCCGAGTGGTGGCAGCGGCTCGGCACGTCCGGCTGGGCAGCACCTGCGCTGCCAGCCCACGCCTACGGCAAGGGCGTGTCGCGCAACGACGCCATCGCCATCGCGCAGCGCATCGTCGCCCGCGGCGCCGTGCCGGCGCCGGGCGGCCTGGGCATGCTGCTGGCCGCGCCGACGATCGCCGTGCACGGCAACCAGGACCAGATCGACCGCTACGTGCTGCCGATCGTCACCGGCCAGCAGGCCTGGTGCCAGCTGTTCAGCGAGCCGGGTGCGGGCAGCGACCTTGCCGGCCTCGGCACCCGCGCCGTGAAGGACGGCGAGGAGTGGATCGTCAACGGCCAGAAGGTGTGGACGAGCGGTGGGCACATCGCCGACATGGGCATGTTGATCGCACGGACCGACGCCGACGTCCCGAAGCACCAGGGCATCACCTGGTTCGCGTTCGACATGCACCAGGGCGGCACGGTCGACGTGCGCCCGCTGCGTGAGATGACGGGCCGGGCGCTGTTCAACGAGGTGTTCCTCAGCGACGCCCGCGTGCCCGACGACGCGATCATCGGTGGCACGAACAACGGGTGGGCCGTCGCCAACACCACGCTGATGTTCGAGCGCGCCGGTCTCGGCGCCGGCGGCCACACGGCTGCGGCACTCGCCAACGCCGGCACCATCGCCGGCGACCTGCCCAAGCGCGTCGGCGACTTCGTCCGCCCGGTCGGCCCGTCGGGCGGCGGTGGTGGCGGCGGCGCGATGGCGGCCGGTCTGTCGAAGCTCCTCGTCGCGATGGCGAAGGAGACCGGCATGATCCACGACGCCAGCTTCCGCCAGGACCTGATGAAGCTGCACACGCTGCACGAGGTGGGGCGGATGCTGACGCTGCGCGTGAAGGCCGAGAAGGCCGCCGGCCGCGACATCCCCGCAGCGCCGAACGTGGGCAAGCTGTCGATGAGCGAGATCATGCGCGCCAGCCGCGACCTCGGCCTGCGCGTCGCCGGCCCGTCCGGCATGCTGCACGGCTACACGGCCGAACAGCGCAAGGCCAACGAGGACGCCGGGGTGTCCGCCGTGCTGCCGGCGATCACCGAGCTGGCCCTGTTCGCGCAGGGCCCGCCCATCTACGGCGGTACCGACCAGGTGCAGCGCAACATCCTCGGCGAGCGCGTGCTCGGCCTCCCCAAGGAGCCGAACAACGACCGCACGCTGACCTGGGCGGAGCAGCCGAAGAACGGCTGAACCGGCGGTGGTCCTCCCGCCGAACTGAAGTGCTGCGGGCGCCCTCGCGGCGCGGCGAGACTGGGGACATGGAACAGCGCAACTGGCCCGGATCGCGTGACGAGCTCGAGGGCGGCCCCATCCAGGTGCGGGTGGCGTCCGTCGAGCAGATCTTCAACCCGATGGACCCGACTCCGCTCGAGGAACGGTCGCTGAACATCGAGGTCGCCGACTGGATCGAGGAATGGGCGGAGGACCTCGACGCGGACGTGCCGATCACCATCGAGGTGCTCGTCGGCGACCAACGGCTGGCAGGCCGGGAGGACGCCATCACCGACGGCATCCACAACCATTTCGAGTACCGCGAATGGCAGGCAGGCCGGCAGCTGCGCAAGCTGCTGCGCGAGGGCCGTAACAGTCTGGTGATCGGTGTGTTCGCGCTGATCGGCTTCAACGTGCTCGCCCACTTCATCGGCAAGAGCGAGCATCCCGCGCTGGAGGTCGCCCACGAGGCCGCGCTGGTGCTCGGCTGGGTGAGCATGTGGAAGCCGACGGAGATCTTCCTCTACGAGTGGTGGCCGATCCGCCGCGAACTGCAGGCATTGCGTCGCCTGTCGTCGGCGACGGTCACGTTCCCTGCGAAGCCGACGCCGCGGCCCGGTCAGGCCTGACCGTCGGCGGCGCGTGCGGCCGCCTCCACCCGGGCGCAGTACGTCGCCCAATAGTCCGGCTCGTCACCGGCCCACATGTTGTCGGACTCGGCGCGGATGCCGGTGGCCCCGTCGATCAGCTCGCGCACGATGTCGGCGTGGCCTGCGTGGCGATGCGTCTCGGTGGTGATGTGCACGAGGATGCGGTGCAGCGTGACGCGCCGCCGGTCCTCCGGCCACCACGGCACTTCACCGACGTCGTCGAGCGACAGTGCGTCGACGGTCGCGTCACTGTTCGCCCACACCCGCCGGTACAACCCGACGATGTCCTCACGGGTCTCGTCGGCAGGCACCCACAGGTCGGCGTTCGGCTCGGCGTCATCGGCGAACCACGGCAGTTGCTCGCCGGACGGGCGACCGAAGGTCTCGCCGAGGTACACGGACTCCACGCTCGCCACGTGCTTCACGATGCCGAGCAGGTTGGTCCCGGTCGGCGTCATCGGCCGGCGCACGTCGTACTCCGACAACCCGTCCAGCTTCCAGAGCAGGGCCTCGCGGGCCGTCTTCAGGTAGCCGTGCAGATCGGACTTCGCGTCGCTCGATGCCATCCGCTGAGTCTCGCGCAGGCCACGAGCGTGATCAGTCGGTGCCGAGGCGGCGGCGCAGTTCGACGTACACCTCGCTGCCGGCCAGCGCGGTCAGCTCTTCGCCGAGGCTGTCGATCACCGGGCGGTCGCCCGAGTAGGCCTCGTCACCGTCGACGGTGCAGCACCAGGCCATGGTCTCGCCCTCGTCGCCCCAGTCGGCGCGGCTCCACCGACGCACCGTTGCATGCTCGACGCCATCGGGCTGCATCACCCACTCGACGCGGATCGGCAACTGCCAGCACACCGACGGCTTCCAGTCGATCGGCGATTCACCGAAGTCCTGGGCCGCCAGGTGCAGCGCGCATCCTTCCCCACCGGCGAAGCCGGGCCGGTTGAGGAAGATGCACGCGCCGTCCACCACCTTGGTGTTCACTCGGCGCTCGTCGCTGAACACGTCGTGCGCGTCCACCCGGTCCCGGAACTGCCAGCGGCCGTCGGGGATCGTCGCCGCGAGCGCCGAGACGTTCATCGCTTCGTCCATGTCCGTCAACTCGGCGCCGACCGAGCAGCAGCCCTGCTGCAGGTGCTCGGCCGGCTCGTCGAGGATGCCCTTGCATCCGCGGCCCCAGATGCACGTCCAGTTCGACCGCAGGAAGTCGGGCTCGAACCGCCACAGCGTGCCGTCGTGGAGGATCTCGACGTGGTCGTCCTGCTGCGTCATCGTGGCGGACGCGTTCAGATCGTCGGCGGCACGGCGCGCGCCAACTCGAACCGCCGGGCGACGTCCTGCCAGTTGGCGATGTTCCAGAACGCCTTCACGAAGTCGGCCTTCACGTTCTTGTACTGCAGGTAGTAGGCGTGCTCCCACGAGTCGATCACCAGCAGCGGCACCGACCCGGCGCCGACGTTGCCCTGGTGGTCGTGGATCTGCTCGATCACCAGGCGGCCCGCCACCGGCTCCCACGCGAGCGCTCCCCAGCCGATGCCCTGCACGTTCACCGTCGCGGCGGTGAGCTGGGCCTGCATCTTCTCGAAGCCATCGAAGTACTCATCGATCGCGGCGGCCAGCTCGCCATCGGGACGGCCACCACCATCCGGGCTCATGTTCGTCCAGAAGATGCTGTGCAGCACATGCCCCGACACGTGGAAGGCGTAGCTGCGCGACAGCATGTTGATGGTGCTGAAGTCGCCCGCCTCACGGGCCGCGGCCATCGCCTCGAGCGTGTCGTTGGCGCCCTTCACGTATGCCGCGTGGTGCTTTTCGTGGTGGAGCGCCACGATCTCGCCGCTGTAGTGCGGCTCGAGCGCGCCGGGGGAGTAGGGGAGTTCCGGGAGGGTGTACATGACTGCACGGTACCCCTGTGCCGACCGGCCCGTCATCTGGCACCCTGGTGGCGTGCACTACGACCTCATCATCATCGGAGCGGGATCCGGCAACTCCATCATCGGCCCGGAGCACGACGGCTGGCGTGTCGCCATGGTCGAGCGCGGCCCGTTCGGCGGCACCTGCATGAATCGCGGCTGCATCCCGACGAAGATGTTCGTGTACGCCGCCGACCTTGCCGAGCACGCGGCGTCGGGCAACGACCGCTACGGCATCCACACCGAGTTCAGCGGTGCCGACTGGCACGCCATCGTCCACCGCATCTTCGGCCGCATCGACCCGATCGCCGAGGGCGGCCGCCAGTATCGTCACAGCCTGCCGAACGTCGACGTGTACGAGCACTCGGCGCACTTCGTCGGCGAACGCGAGCTGCAGGTGGGTGACCAGCGCATCACCGGCGACCAGGTGGTCATCGCCGCCGGAGCCCGCGCCTTCATCCCCGACATCCCCGGTCTCGACCAGGTGCCGTTCCACACGAGCGACACGATCATGCGCATCCCCCGGCTGCCCGAGCATCTCGTCGTGCTCGGCGGCGGCTTCATCGCCACCGAGATGGCGCACATCTTCCGCTCGCTCGGTTCGAAGGTGACCATCGTCAACCGCAGTCACCGTCTGCTGCAGGCCGAGGACCACGAGGTGGCCGACCGGTTCACCGAGATCGCCCACGAACGCTTCGATCTGGCGCTCGGCGCCACCGTGCACCAGGTGCGGATGCACGGTGACGGCGTGGCGCTCGACCTCACGTGCGCGGGCGGGCCGCGCACCGTGGAGGGCGACGTGCTGCTGGTGGCCACCGGCCGAATTCCCAACAGCGATCAATTGCACGTCCACGCCGGTGGCGTCGGCGTCGACGAATGGGGCAACGTGGTCGTCGACGAGTTCGGCCGCACGTCGTCGCCCGGCGTCTGGGCGCTCGGCGACATCAACGGTCGCCATCAGCTGAAGCACATGGCCAACGGCGAGGCCAAGGCGGTGCGCCACAACCTCAGCCATCCCGACGACCTGCGTCGGTTCGACGACCGGCCGGCGCCGCACGCCGTGTTCAGCAGCCCGCAGATCGGCGCCGTCGGGTTGACCGGCGAGCAGGCCGCTGCATCGGCCGAGCCGTACTGCGCGATCACGCACGACTACGGCAGTGCCGCGTACGGCTGGGCGATGGAGGACACCACCGGCTTCTGCAAGCTGATCGGCGACCCGCGCACCCGCAAGGTCGTGGGCGCCCACGTCATCGGCCACCAGGCGTCGATCCTCGTCCAGTTGCTCGTGCAGGGCATCCACCTCGGCAACACGGCCGACGAGATGGCTGTCGGCCAGGTGTGGATCCACCCGGCCCTCAGCGAGGTGGTCGAACAGGCGCTGCTGAAGCTGATGGACGCGATGGACGAGTGGTCCGCCACGAACTGAGCCGGCGCGGCTCTCACCTGACTCTCACCTTTCGCCGGTCGACGCCTTACCCGGGCGGCGCAGCATGCACCTCGCCACCCCATGGCTCGAAAGGTTCCTCCCCGATGAACAAGAAGATGACCGCGATCGGTCTCACCGCCGGCCTGCTGGCCGGCCTCGGCGCCGGCCTGGTGCTGGAGATGTCGGGCGACGCCGGTGCCAGCAGCACCGCCCTCGTCGCCGCGGACACCACGCAGACCACGGCCCCCGATGCCACCGGCAGCGGCTCGGTCGGTGACTCGGCGAACGACGCCGACCGCACCACCCGCCTGCAGTCGGTGCTCCAGCCGCTCGTCGACGACGGCACGCTCACCCAGGCGCAGGCCGACAAGGTGATCGCCGCGCTCGTCGCTGCCGACCCGATGGGTCACGGTGGCATGGGCGACGGCGACGGTGACGGCCGTGGCCCCGGTGGCCGCGGCATGTTCGGCGGCCTCGACAGCGTCGCCACGTTGCTCGGCATGACCACCGACGAGATCGCCACCGAACTGCAGTCGGGCACGACCCTCGCGACGCTCGCCACCGAGCACGGCTCGACCGCCCAGGACGTCATCGACGTCATGGTGCAGGCGGTGAAGGACCACTTCACCCCGGAGGTCGCCGCCGGTGAGCACACGCAGGCCGAGGCCGACGCGATGATCGCTGCCGCGACGACCCAGATCACCGACTTCGTCAACAACGGCGGCGGCATGGGCCCGATGGGCGGCGGCCGCGGCGATCACGACCGCGACGGCGGCCGCGGCCATGACGGCGACGATGGTCACGATGACGAGTCGGGCGACAGCGGCACCGGTGGCGCAATCGACGGTGGCCCCAGCGACGACACCCAGACGTCGACCGGCGCCTGATCCCTTCTACGATCGGTCGGGGCCTCCACTCCTCCTCCCTTCGGGGCCCCGACCGATCGAGCAACGCGAGGCGCACACACCATGAGCGGACGGATTCTGATCGCCGACGACGACCGGGCGATCCGTGAGGCCCTCGCCCGGGCACTCACCCTGGAGGGCTACGAGGTCCTCCAGGCCAACGACGGCGCCGCCGCGCTGCAACTCGTGGAATCGGCACAGCCCGACGTGGCCGTGCTGGACGTGATGATGCCCAACGTCGACGGATTGACGGTCTGCCGCGTGCTGCGCGCCGAGAAGAACCGCATCCCGGTGCTGATGCTCACGGCACGCACCGAGACCCCCGACCGTGTGGCCGGGCTCGACGCCGGCGCCGACGACTACCTGCCCAAGCCGTTCGACCTCGACGAGTTGCTCGCCCGGCTCCGCGCCCTGCTGCGCCGGGTGCGGTCGGAGGACCCGGCCGACACGACCGAGCCGTTGCAGATCTCCGACCTGCGGCTCGACCCGACGTCGCGTCGCGTGTGGCGCGGCACGCGCGAGGTGGAGCTGTCGAAGACCGAGTTCGATCTGCTCGAACTGCTCGTGCGCAACCAGGGCATCGTGCTCGACCACAGCACCATCTACGACCGCATCTGGGGCTACGACTTCGGCCCCGACTCGAAGAACCTCGCCGTCTACATCTCGTACCTCCGCCGCAAGCTGGAGGGACCCGACGAGGTGAAGCTCATCCACACCGTCAGGGGCGTGGGCTACACGGTGCGTGTGGCGTGAGCCTGCGGCTCAAGATCGTCCTCTCGCTCGCCGCACTCGCACTGATGGCGACGCTGGCCATCGGTGTGTCGTCGTACACCGCGACGAAGCACTCCCTCGAGGAGAACGTCGATCGCTCCCTGCGCGCCGCGGCAGGCCAGCTCCAATCACGGCAGGACCACGACCGCGACGGTGACGGTGACGACACCATCGATGTCGATGCCGATGGCGACGGGCGTCCCGGTGACGTGCTGCCCGGCTTCGGTGGTCGCCCGCGCAACTTCGAGCAGGTGCTGGTGCAGTTGCTCGACGAGCAGGGCTCCGTGATCTTCCGCCCCGACTCGGGCGAGTTGCCGGTCACCGACAAGGACATCGCGGTGGCGACATCCAGCGATCCGTTCGCACAGGCGCAGCACGACATCAGCATCGACGGCGAGGACTTCCGCGTGCTCACGGCCCGGGTGAAGACTGGTGCTGTCCAGCTCGCCCGTTCGCTGAGGGAGAACCAGGAGGCGCTCGAACGCATCCTGCGCAACATGGTGGTGGCCGTGCTGTTGGTGACCGCAGTGTCGTTGGCCCTCGGCTGGCTGATCGCTCGGCAGATCACCCGGCGCCTCGAGCGGCTCACCGTCGCCGCCGGCGAGGTGGCCGGCACCGGTCGCCTGGACGTGGAGGTGCCCGTCGACGGTGGTGACGAGACGGGGCGGCTCGGTCGCGCGTTCAGCGGCATGCTCGTCGCGCTGTCGCGCAGCCGCCAGGAACAGCATCAGCTCGTACAGGACGCAGGGCACGAGCTGCGCACGCCCCTCACCAGCCTGCGCACGAACATCTCGGTCCTCCGTCGACGCCACGACAACCTCACGCCCGAGCAGCGCGAGCAGTTGCTCAGCGATCTCGACAGCGAGACGCGCGAACTCACCGACCTGGTGAACGAACTCGTCGAGTTGGCCACCGACAACCGCGACGACGAGACGGTGCAGCCCGTGCGGTTGGCCGACGTCGCCGAGCGTGCCGCGGTGCGGGCCCGTCGCCGGTTCGGTCGCGATGTGGTGGTCGATGCGGACGACACCGTCGTCGACGGCCGCCCCAATGCGCTGGAGCGGGCGACGCAGAACCTGGTCGACAACGCGTGCAAGTTCTCGTCCGAAGGGCCGGTGGAGGTGACCGTGCTCGGCGGGCTGGTCGTCGTGCGCGACCACGGCCCAGGCCTGCAGGAGGCCGACATCCCGCACCTGTTCGACCGCTTCTACCGATCCGTCGACATGCGCAGCAAGCCCGGATCGGGCCTCGGCCTGGCGATCGTCAAGTCGGTCGTCGACGGGCACGGTGGCCAGGTGTTCGCACGCAATGCGGCCAGCGGCGGCGCCGAGATCGGCTTCGCCCTGCCAGTGGACAGTTCGACCACGGAGTAGGACAGAAGAACGCGTCGTACCCGACCTGAATCGGGTACGGTCGGCCATGGAGACCCAGGGCGCGCGCCCGGGGGGACGGAGGTGCACCATGGACGTCGTCGAGAACATGTACGTCACGGGCAACTTCGCGCCGGTCGAACAAGAGGTCACCGCGTTCGACCTTCCCGTCGTCGGCGAACTACCGCGCGAGCTGAACGGCCGCTACCTGCGCAACGGGCCCAATCCGTTCGGCCCGGTCGACCCTGGAACCCACCACTGGTTCATGGGTGACGGGATGGTGCACGGCGTCCGACTGCGCGACGGCAAGGCGGAGTGGTACCGCAACCGCTACGTCGGCTCGACCGCGCTGCAGCGGTCGCGCGGACTGCCCGACATCTCCGGTCGCAACTGGAACGCGAGCGACATCGGCCCGAACACCAACGTCGCAGGGTTCGCCGGCACCACGTGGGCGACGGTGGAGGCCGGCAGTTGCCCCGTCGAGCTGACCTACGAGCTGGAGACCGTGGGCCGCAACGACTTCTTCGGCACGTTGCCCGGTGCGTTCACCGCGCACCCCAAGTACGACCCGGCGACGGGCGAGCTGCACGCGATGACCTACGCCTGGGCGCAGTGGCTGGACCACGTGCAGTACGTCGTCGTCGCACCGGACGGCCGTGTTCGCCGCACCCTCGACATTCCCCTGCCGGGCATGACGATGCTGCACGACATGTCGCTCACCCAGCGCTACGCCGTCGTGTACGACCAGCCGGTGACGGTCGACCTCGAGTTGGCGTTCGCCGGTCGCTTCCCGTTCCTCTGGAACCCCGACTACGGCTGCCGACTCGGCCTGCTGCCGCGCAACGGCGAGGCCAGCGACATCATCTGGATCGACGCGCCGGTGAGTTACACGTACCACCCGATGAACGCGTACGACGACTCCGACGGGCGCGTCGTCATCGACCAGTGCGTCTACGACCGCATGTTCGACCAGGAGATCATCGGGCCGTTCGGCGACACCATGGCGCGGCTCGAGCGCTGGGTGCTCGACCCGGTGGCGCGCACGTGCTCGGTGAGCGTCATCGACGACCACCCGACCGAGTTCCCGCGGCACCGCGGCTCGTTGACCGCGCAGCCGTACCGATACGGCTACGCCGTCCGTCCGGGCGAACGTCCCGGCGAGCGTCCCGAGTGGTCGACCGTGAAGTACGACCTGCACACCGGCACCGTCACCGAGTTCGACCACGGCCCGGGCCGCGGTTCGGGCGAGGCGGTGTTCGTGGCTCGGGGCGCCGAGGAGGACGACGGCTGGCTGATCAGCATCGTCCACGACGTGCCGAACGAGTCGGCCGACCTCGTGGTGCTCGATGCGCAGGAGCTACGCGAGGTGGCGCGGGTGCACCTGCCCCAACGCGTGCCCTACGGCTTCCACGGCAACTGGGTCGCCGACTGACCGTCAGTGCGTCGGGGCCTGCGCCCGGCGGACGATGCCCGGCACCATGCGCCGCGGCAGGAAGCGCGGGGCCATCGCCCCGAGTGCGTTCGAGGTGCCGGTGATCACCACCGGTCGCCCCTTGTGCATGCCGGCCAGACCGAGGCGTGCGCACTGCTCGGCGGTCATCAGCTTCTTGCCCTTCACCAGCTTGCTGTCGCCCATGTCGGCGCCCTGCTGGAATCCGGTGGCGACCGGTCCGGGGCACAGCGCGGTGACGGTGACGCCCGTGCCCTTCAGTTCGTACGCGATCGCCTCGCTGAACGACAGCACGTACGCCTTCGTGGCGTAGTACACCGCCATCAGCGGCCCGGGCATGAACGCCGCGGTGCTCGCCACGTTCAGCACCCGTCCGTGGCCGCGGGCCACCATGCCGGGCAGCAGCGCTCGGGTGAGCTCGGTGAGCGTGCCGACGTTCAGTTGCACCATCTGGGTCACCTTCGCCGGGTCGCTCTCGTGGAACGGGCCGTAGTCGCCGAAACCGGCGTTGTTGACCAGCACGTCGATCGCGAGGTCGCCGAGTTGGGCAACGACCTCGGCTGCGGCGCCGGGTGCGGCGAGGTCCGCACTCACCACCTTCACGTCGGTGCCGTGCGCGGCGTGCAACGAGTCCGCGAGCGCCTGCAGCCGGTCGGCGCTGCGGGCCACGAGGACCAGGGCGTGACCCTCGGCGGCGAGGCCGCGTGCGAGGGCCTCACCGATGCCGCCGGACGCGCCGGTGACGAGTGCGGTGGGGGTACGGGAGTCGGTGGTCGACGTGGGGCTCATCGGGTTGCTCGCTTCGTGGTTCGGGGGATGACCGCGACGAGTGCCGTGGCCAGGTGGGTCAGCTCGTCGCCCAGGTCGACGCGCAGTGGCGCGAACCGGGGGCCGGAGAGAATGGCGGCGATGACCGGCGACGGGTGGGCGCCGTGATAGAGGCCGATCACCGCAGCGTTGAGACGCAGCAGCAGGCGTGCGCCCTCGCCGTCGGCGGCGCCGAGCGCAGCATCGAGGGCCGCGCCGGTGTGGGCGCAGCGGGTGAGGACGAACTCCTTGAACGCCAGTGCTTCCTCGTACGGCACGTTGTGCTCGAGGATCGTCGGCAGGACTGCGAGCAGCCGCATCGTGCGCGGCCGCGCCAACAGCGGCGGGATGAGCGCGTCGACCACGTCGGGTCGCGGCGCATCCAGCGCACGGTCGACGGTGTCGAACCAGCCGCCCAACTCGTCGGTCAACACGGCGACGAGCAGCGCCTCTCGGGTGGGGAAGTAGCGATACAGCGTGCCCTTCACCAGGCCCAGGCGGCCGGCCACGTCGTCCATCGTGAACGCGTCGAAGTCGCTGTGGTCGAACGCGGCACGGGCGGCGTCGAGGATCGCCTCGCGCCTCGCCGCCTTGTCGCGTTCGCTGCGTGCTCGCGTCCCGGTCATGTGATCACCATAAATGACGCAGCGTCAGTTAACAACCCGCGACGTCGGATCTGGCAGGCTGGCACCCATGGGGATCGATGAGCGGCTCGCCGCAATGACGTTGGAGGAGAAGGTCGCCGTCGTCGCCGGCGCCGATCAGTGGCACACACCCGCAGTCACCGGACTGCCGGCCATCCGCATGTCGGACGGCCCGGCCGGCGTGCGCGGCACGGCGTGGAACGTGCGCTCGGCATCCTTCCCCTGCGCCACCGCACTCGGGGCCACGTTCGACCCCGACCTCGTCGAGGAGATCGGCGTCGCGCTCGGTCGCGAGGCCCGATCGAAGGGCGCGCACATCCTGCTCGCGCCGACGGTGAACCTGCACCGCACACCCATCGGCGGTCGCGGCTTCGAGTGCATGAGCGAGGACCCGGTGCTCACCGCTGCGCTCGCCACCGCGTACGTGCGTGGCGTGCAGTCCGAACGCGTCGCCTGCTGCATCAAGCACTACGTGGCCAACGACACCGAGCACGACCGGCACAACATCTCCAGCAACGTCGACGAGGTGACCCTGCGCGAGCTGTACCTGGTGCCGTTCGAGCGCGCCGTGCGGCCCGTCGAACAGGGTGGCGCCGACGTGCGCTCGCTGATGACGTCGTACAACCGCATCAACGGCGTCCACGCCAGCGAGCACCACGACCTGAACCGCGGGGTGCTCCGCGGCGAGTGGGGTTTCGACGGCGTGGTCGTCAGCGACTGGTACGGCACCCACAGCGCGGCGAACTCGTTGGAGGCGGGGCTCGACATCGAGATGCCGGGCCCGCCCCGCGAACGCGGCGAAGCGCTGCTCCGTGAACTCGCGGAAGGCCGCGCCACGGAGGCCCGTCTCGACGAGGCGGTGCGCCGCATCCTGGCGCTCGTCGACTGGACGGGGCCGCGCGATGGCGAGGAGTCGACGCTCGACGACGGTCCGATCCGGGACGTGATCCGCCGCGCAGCGGTGGCCGGCTCGGTGCTGCTGAAGAACGACGGCGCACTGCTGCCGCTGGCCCACGGCACGCCGCTGGCCGTGCTCGGCCCCAACGCCGAACGCGGTCAGGTGCAGGGTGGCGGCAGCGCCCGGGTGCGCGTGAATCGGCCCTCGTTGCCGCTCCCCGCGATGCAGGCCCGAGGTGTGACCTTCGTGCACGAGCCCGGCTGCCGCATCGAGAAGCGCCTCACGCCGATGCGTGGCTCGTTCGAGGCCCGCTACACCGACGAGCTCGGCGGCAGCGCCACTGCGCTGGTCGACCGAATCGCGTTCATCTGGAACGGCACGCCGGCGGAGGGCATCGACCGCGAAAGCTTCCACGCGTTCATCGGCGGCACGTTCGTGCCCGACACCGACGGCGACTGGACCATCAGCCTCACCGCAGTCGGGCCGACCGTGCTGCGCATCGACGGCGAGGTGCTGGTCGACCTCACCGTGCCGCAGACCGGCGGCGCCTACTTCGGGCTCGGCAGCCAGGAGATCCGCGTCACCGTGCCGTGCGAGGCCGGTGTGGCCCGGCAGGTGGAGGTGGAGAACCATCGCGTCGATCGGGCGCAGCTGCGCGGCCTGCAGGTCGGCGCCGAACCGCCGGCGAGCGACGACCTGATGGACCGCGCCGTCGCCGCAGCAGCGGTGGCCGAGGTGGCCGTGGTGATCGTCGGCACCAACGCCGACTGGGAGACCGAGGGCGAGGACCGCACCACGATGGCGCTGC
>JBMOGW010000024.1:0-25242 GCA_049318165.1 Ilumatobacteraceae bacterium | reverse complement strand
CGGCCGGCGAATCCATACCCCCATCATCACGAAGGGGTGTGACAGGGTTCGCCCGTCACCAGCCCTGGTGGTGGACGACCTCGTCGACCGGGCGCCGGCCGCGGGTGCGGGCCGAACCACTCGGGGTGTCGTCGGCCGCACGGTGACCGATGGCCACGGCACCGAGCGGCACCACGTGCGCCGGCACGCCCAGCCCGTCGAGCGCCTCACGGGCGTTGCGGAACAGGCCGAAGTACAGCGCCCCCAGGCCACGGTCCTCCACCAGCAACAGCAGGTTCTGCGTCGCCATCGCGGCGTCGGTGAGCCAGAAGGGCACCGGCCAGTTGGCCTCGTCCTCCAGGCCGTGTCCGGCCTTGTCGCCCTCGGCGTAGCGAGCGGTGTAGGCGCGCGGGTCGGCCAGCGGGATCACCAACGCCGGCGCCTGCAGCACGCCGTCCTGCGTGGCGGCGAACCATTCGTCCGCGCCCGTGGCGCGCCAGAAGGCCGACAGTGACTGCCCCGTGAGCGCGAGGAAGTGCACACCCTGGCTGTAGCCGGCCGACGGCGCGCGCCGCGCCAGGTCGAGCAACTCGTCGAGCACCCCGTCCTCCAGCGGACGCGGGTCGAAGCGGCGGGTCATCCGCCGCGCGCGGAGGATGTGCTGCAGCGGCCGGCTCAACGCTGGCCGAGCTTCACCAGATCCTCGGCCATCACCCAGCCGTGCATGATCAGCGAGCCGCTCTTCTTCAGGTCGACACCGGCGAACAGCGCGGCGACCTCCGGCTTCACCTTCTCGGGCTTGAGCGTCTCGTGGTCGAGGAAACCGCTCTGGCCGTTCGACTTCACGATGAACGTCTGCTCGTCGTACTGGCTGTCGACCGCGAAGCGCTTGGCCAGGCGGCGACCCCACGCACGCTCCTCGCCCACCGCGCGGTGGCCGGGACGCGGAATGAGCTCGTCGAGCGCCTTGAACGCCTCCGTGGCGCCGGCCGTGACGAACCGGGAACCGATCACGACGTCCTCGTCCGGGAACGCCATCAGCGCCCGGTGGAACGCTTCGGCCATCAGCCCCTTGAGCACCTGGTCACGCTTCGACGTGCGCTTCACGCTCATCATCCCGATGAGCACGCACGGCGTGCCGCCGATGCGTTCGAGGGTGGAGAACGTGAACCCGTGGAGCTTGTCCTCGACGCGACTGCTGGTGTTGAGGACCCAGTCCTCCTTGGCCTTCGAGAGTGCCCCGATGTCGAAGGCACCTCCCATGGAGGCCATCTCGTCGAGATCGCCGTCGGTGAGCTGCGCGCAGTCCCTGGTTTCCACCTGGATTGCCATTCCCCAAGAGCTCCTGTCGTGCGAAAGGTCGGACCTGAGCCATCTAGTTTGCCACCAAATCGGTCGGATCACGCCCTCAGAGCACGACAGCGTCGTGACCGAGGGCCATTCGCAGCTCCCCGACCACCCGATCCAGATCGACACAGAACTCGTCTGCCAGGCGCAACACCTTGCCCTGACCGATGTGCATGTACACCGGGGACTCCCCCGGGTGGTCACGCAGGATCTTGCGGATCTGGTGGATCTTCAGCTCGTTCAGCGAGGTGGCAGGGACGCGCAGCCGTAGCGGCGCCGCCGAGGCGGTGTCGAGGCCCTCGATGATCTGCACGTCCTGCGCCATGAACCCGATGCGGCTCTCGTCGCGGCGGTCGAGGCGACCTTTCACGGTGACGATCGCGTCGTCGACCAACTTGTGGCCCTGCTCCATCAACACGCGCGGGAAGACCGTGCACTCGATCGTGGCATCGAGGTCCTCCAGCACGAAGACCGCCATCTGGTCACCCTTCTTGGTGAACTTGCGCTGCAGGTTGGTGATCAGCCCGCCGAGCACGACGACGGCGCCGTCCTCGCGCTCGGTGATCTCGGCGATCGAGCAGTCCACCTTGCGACGCAGCGCAGACTCCACACCGAGCAGCGGGTGGTCGCTGACGTAGAGGCCGAGCATCTCCTTCTCGAACTTCAGGCGGTCGCTCTTGTCGAACTCGGTCGGCGGGATGGCGACACGCTCGTCGAACCCGCCGCCGTCGTCGCCGCTGCCGAAGTCGCCGAACAGGCTCATCACGCCCTGGTCGCGCTCACGGCGACGTACCACGGTGGTGTCGATGATCTGCTCGAACACCATCAGCAGGCCCTTGCGCGGATGACCGAGGTTGTCGAACGCACCGGCCTTGATCAGCGACTCCACGGTGCGCTTGTTCAGCACCGGCTCGGGCACGCGCTCGGCGAAGTCGTGGAACGAGTCGAACGGGCCGTGCTCGTCGCGTTCTTTCAGCAGCAGGTCGACCAGGCCCTCGCCGACGTTGCGGATCGCAGAGAGTCCGAACGTGATCGCTCCAGGGCTGTTGCGCGGCAGTTCGACATCCGGCGGCACCTCGCCGAGCGAGAGCGCGGCGAAGTCCATCACCGAACGGTTGATGTCGGGCGTGAGCACCTTGATGCCGTTGCTGCGCGCGTCGCTGAGGTACACCGCGGCCTTGTCGAGGTTGCTCTTCACCGACGTGAGCAGACACGCCATGTACTCGACCGGGTAGTGGGCCTTCAGGAAGGCCGTCTGGTAGGTGACGAGGCCGTAGCCGTAGCTGTGGCTCTTGTTGAACGCGTAGTCGGCGAACTTGGCGATGACGTCGAACAGTTGCTCGCCCATCTGGCGCCCGTAGTTCATCCGCTCGCAGCCGGCCTCGAAGTTGCTGCGCTCCTTGGCCATCACCTCGCGACTCTTCTTGCCCATCGCCTTGCGCAGGCTGTCGGCCTCGGCGAGCGTGTACCCGGCGAACTTCTGCGCCACGCGCATCACGCTCTCCTGGTAGATCATCAGGCCGTAGGTGTCGCCCAACAACTGCTCGGCGTCGGGGTGGAAGTACGACACCGCCTGGCGACCGTTCTTGCGGTCGGCGTAGTCGTAGTGCATGTTGGCGCTCATCGGCCCCGGTCGGTACAGGGCGATGAGGGCGCCGACGTCGTCGAACGTGGTGGGCGCCATCGAGCGCAGCAGGGCGCGCATCGGCGGGGACTCGAGCTGGAACACACCCATCGTGTCGCCCCGGCCGAGGAGTGCGAACACCGCCGGGTCGTCGAGCCGCACGCGGTCGATGTCGAACTCCGGGTCCTTGGTGTCGCACACCATCCGCACCGTGTCGGTGATGACGTCGAGGTTGCGCAGGCCGAGGAAGTCCATCTTCAGCAGGCCGAGCTCTTCCACGCCGTGCATTTCGAACTGGGTGACGACCGGCGCGTCGGCCGGGTTCTGGCCGGCTTCTGGCTTGCGTTGGATGGGCAGATAGGTGGTGAGCGGGTCCTTGGTGATCACCACCGCAGCGGCGTGGATGCCGTCGCTGCGCTTCAGGCCCTCGAGGCCCTTGGCGACGTCGACGACGCGCTTCACGTCGGGGTCGGCGTCGTACATGGCGCGCAGTTCGGCAGCCGCCTTGTAGCCGTCGGCGTACTTCGGGTTCTCTTCGAAGCAGTACTTCAGCGGCGTGTCGCGGCCCATCACCAGCGGCGGCATCGCCTTCGCGATCTTGTCGCCGACGCCGTAGGGGTAGCCGAGCACTCGGGCCGCATCACGGGCGGCGTTACGCGCCTTGATGGTGCCGAACGTGATGATCTGGGCGACGTGGTCGCGGCCGTACGTGTCGGCGGCGTAACGGATCATCTCGTCCCGGTAGCGCGAGTCGAAGTCCATGTCGATGTCGGGCATCGAGATGCGGCTCGGGTTGAGGAAGCGCTCGAACAGCAGGTCGTACTTGATCGGGTCGAGGTCGGTGATGCGCAGGCAATAGGCCACTGCGCATCCGGCTGCCGAGCCACGGCCCGGCCCGACACGGATGCCGACCTGCTTGGCGTGGTCGATCAGGTCGCCGACGATCAGGAAGTAGCTGGCGAACCCCATGTTCTTGATCGTCAGCAGTTCGTACGCGACACGCTCGACGACGGCCTGCGGCAGCGTGTCGCCCCAGCGGGCCTTCGCGCCCTCCCAGGTGAGGTGGTCGAGGTATGCGGCGTCGTCCGCGAACTCGGGCGGACGCTTCGGGAAGTTGGGCAGCTGCGGCTTGCCGAACTCGATGGTGACGTCGGCGCGTTCGGCGATCCACAGCGTGTTGTCGCACGCCTCGGGGAAGTCGCGGAACAGGTAGCGCATCTCGGCCGCGGACTTGAGGTAGTGCTCCTCGCCCTCGAACTTGAAGCGCTTCGGATCCGACAGGTTCGCGCCGGTCTGCACGCACAGCAGCGCGTCGTGGGCCTCGTGGTCGTCGCGGTGCACGTAGTGCGAGTCGTTGGTGGCGATGAGCGGCGCGCCGATGCGCTTGGCCAGCTCGATCAGCTTCGGGTTGGTGTCGCGCTGGGCCTGCAGGCCGTGGTCCTGCAGTTCGACGAAGAGGTTGTCCTTGCCGAAGATCTCCTGCAGGCGACCGGCCTTGTCCATCGCACCCTTCTCGTCGCCCTGCAGCAGCGACTGCAGCACATGGCCGCCGAGGCAGCCGGTGGTGGCGATGAGGCCGTGGTGGTACTTCTCGAGCAGCTCCCAGTCCATCCGCGGCTTGTAGTAGTAGCCCTCGAGGAAGGCGAGGCTCGCCAGCTGGATGAGGTTGCGGTAGCCCTGGTTGTCCTCGGCCAGCAGCGTGAGGTGGTAGTAGAGCTTCTTGCCGCCCTCGGTGTCACCACCGGAGTCGTCGACGCGACCGCGGCGGGCCGGGCGTTCGAGGCGTGACTCATAGGCCATGTACGCCTCGGTCCCGATGACCGGCTTCACGCCCTGCGCTTGGCATTCCTTGAAGAACTCGAGGACGCCGTACATGTTGCCGTGGTCGGTGATGCCGAGGGCAGGTTGCCCGTCCTGCACCGCCTTCGCGACCAGCTCGTCGAGGCGCGCCGCGCCGTCCAGCATCGAGAACTCGGTGTGGACGTGCAGGTGGGTGAACGAGTCGCCCAACGCGCCTACCTCCTCGGCAAAGTCAGGGAATCACACGGCTGTGATTCGGCCAGACAGGGACCCTACCCGCTACAGATACGTCCCCGGGCGTTCGCCGGTGTCGATCGGTGGGCGGCCGGGCATGCCGACGCCGGGCGGCAGCTGGCGCATCTGCTCGAGCTGCTGGCGGGCGGCCAACTGTTGGGCGAACAGCGTCGCCTGGATGCCGTGGAACAGGCCCTCCAACCAGCCGACGAGCTGGGCCTTGGCCACCCGCAACTCCGCCTCCGACGGCACTTCGCCCTCCCTGAACGGCAGGGCGAGCATCGACAGCTCGTGCTGCAGGTCGGGCGACAACGCCTCGCTGACCTCCACGATCGACCGTTCATAGATCTCGGCCAGGCGCTCGCGGCTCGCCTCGTCGAGCGAGCTGGCACGCACCTCCTCCAAGAGCTGCTTCACCATCGATCCGATGCGCATCACCTTGGCGGGCTCGGTGACGGTCTCCGCGGGCACGGCGGCGATGTCGGCTCCGTCGTCGACCACGTCGGGCAGCGGAGGGGTCTGGTCGTCGGTCATCGGCGTCAACCTTTCAGGGTGGCGAGCAGGGGGACGAGCATCTCGGCGGCGGTGAGCGCACCGTGGCGACACACGAGCGGGAACGGGCCGGAATCAGCCGGGTCGTGGAAGCTGACGGGCTGGAACGGCACGACGCCCACGTCGCCGTAGCGGGCGGCGACCGGCGGACTGACCACCGGACCGAACCAGCCCTGGTCGATCATCTCCGCACGCGACAGCACGTGGGCCACGTCGCCGTGGTGGCTGCGGGTCGCGGCGAGCAGATCGTCTGCTGCGCCGGGACGGGCGTGGAACCAACGGAAGCGGCCCTCGCCACTCTGGTGACGGGTGAGCGACAGGACGTCAGCATGCGGCTGGACGATGCGCTCCCCCACCTCCACCTGCCCGTGATCGGCCGTCACGAGCAACGCCGCCCCGGGCGGCAGCTCCTCGAGCACGGCCGCCACGAGTGCGTCGGCGGCGCGCAGCTCGGCGTCGTAGAACGGGCCGAAGCCGCGCTCGTGCGCGATCTTGTCGATGCCGTCGTAGTAGGCGTACACGAACCGCTCACCGGCGCGCAGCAGATCGCCCACCAGCACCGGCAGGCTGGATGCCGCACGCCATCCCCTCGGCCGCGAGCCACGCAGGTGCGCCTCGGTGAACGCAGAGCTCTCGAGCTCGGCCTTGCTGACGACCGGCACGGACTCGCCGAGGAACGGCTCGAACGGTTGGGTGCGGCGCGGCTCGACCTGGCGGCGGGCATCCCCGTTCGCCGTCCACCACCGCAACACGTTGAGCACCTCGCCGGCCATGTCCATCCGGTACCCCACCACACCGTGTTCGCCGGGTGTCAGCCCGGTGGCGATCGACGTGAGGGCCGTCGCCGTGGTGGACGGTGCGACCGTGGTGATGGCGCGGCCGGTCATCGATGCGAGCGCCGGAACGATCGACGTGCGGTCCTGCAGTTGCTCCCAGCCGAGGCCGTCGAGCACCAGCAGTACCACTTGTTTCGCTCCGCGCAGTTCGGCGGGCATCCACGGCGGCAGCGGCGCGCCACGCGGGGCCAACAGCGCGGGCACGATGCCGCGCACGTTCGCGCCGGCATAGTCGGGGAGCACGGGGGTCGGGTTCACGATGGCGTCAGTCCACCACTCCTACGACCGCCGGTTCCACTCAGTGTGATCGTGGTGAACGTGCCGCGCGGCGTACGATAGCCCCGTGCGAGTTTCGAGCAAGGGCGACTATGCGTGCAGGGCGTTGCTCTCGCTCACGCTGCACCAGGGCACGCCCGGGCCGACGTCGGTGCGCGACATCGCCGAACGCACCGGTATCCCGCAGCCCTATCTCGAGCAGATCCTGCTCTCGCTGAAGGGCGCCGGCCTCGTGCGCAGCAAGCGTGGCGTGGGTGGCGGCTACGTGCTCGCCCGTCCGGCCGGCGAGATCCGCATCAGCGAGATCCTCAGCGCGGTCGACGGCCCGATCAGCCTCGGCGACTTCGGCGAGCCGCACCAGGACGGGGCATGCGACCACGAGGGCCAGTGCGTGCTGCTGGCGCTGTGGAAGTCTGCCGGTGAGCAGATGCGTCTGCTGATGGACGCATTCACGCTGCAGTCGATCGCCGACGCGGCGGAGGGCACGGCCGCATGGCCCGAGGCCCGGCTCACGGCCGCGATCGACGCCGGCTGAGCCCGTTCAGTCGATCAGCAGCGCCTCGACGGCCAGCAGGTCGTCGGGCACCGGCGAGTCGAACTCGAGGCGTTCACGGGTGACCGGGTGGTCCAGTTCCAGCCGGGCCGCGTGCAGGAACGGGCGCGGCGAGGCCAGGCCGGGGCGCACGCCGCCGTAGGTGGCGTCACCGACCACCGGATGACCGATGGCGCTGAGGTGCACGCGGATCTGGTGGGTGCGCCCGCTCTCCAGACGGCATTCCAGGGAGACGACCTCCACCGGGGTGCGCCACTGACTGAGGACCTGGTAGCGCGTCCGCGCCGGCTTGCCGTCGACGACGACGGCCATTCGCTGCGGGTCGCGATGGTCGCGGCCGATCGGCGCGTCGATGACGCCGTGGGAGTTGGCCGGGTGCCCCCATGCGAGCGCGCGGTACACGCGGCCGACATCGCGGCTGGACAGTGCGTCGACGAGTTCGTGGTAGGCGCGCTGGGTGCGTGCCACCGCGAGCAGGCCGGAGGTGCCCACGTCGAGGCGATGGACGATGCCCGGGCGATGCGACTCACCGACCTCGGCGATCTCCGGGTAGCGGGCCAACAGGCCGTTGACGAGCGTCCCGTCCGGGTTCCCGGCGCCCGGGTGCACCACGAGGCCGGCCGGCTTGTCGACGATGATCAGGTGCTCGTCCTCGTACGCCACGCTGAACACCACCGACGGATCGGCCTTGGGCAGCTCCTCGGTCGGGAGCAGCGTCGGGTCGACCCGGACGCGCTGGCCCTCACGGAGGCGCACCTTGCCGATGACGCTCTGCTCGTCGTCCAGCCACACGCCGCCTGCCGTGAGCAGCACCTGTGCATCACTGCGGCTGCACTCGGCGATGAGTGCCACGACGCGGTCCAGGCGCTCGCCCGCCAGCGCAGCCGGGATGTCCTCCTCGATCATGACGGTCCTCCGGGGGCGGTGCTCGGCGCGCTGCGTCCGGCGAACAGCGACCAGATGATGAAGAGCGCGCCACCGACGTTGACGCAGATGTCGGCGACGTTGAAGATCGGGAACCACTGGAAGTCGATGAAGTCGACCACCGAGCCGTGCAACCAGCCGTCGCCGCGGAACACACGGTCGAGCAGGTTGCCGATCGCGCCGCCCATCACCAGTCCGGCCGCCACCGCGACCAGCTTGCTCGCGTTGGTGCGCACCGACAGGACGATGAACACGACGATGACGATCGCGATGAGTCCGATGATCGGGCCCAGGCCGCGGCCGCGAGAGAAGGCCATGCCGCTGTTGAACGACAGGTTCCACTGCAGCGTCCAGATGACGTGCACCACCTCGTCCGGGTCGAGGTTGGTGACGGCCCAGTGCTTGGTGAGCTGGTCGACCAGGATCACCACCGCCGCCACGGCGAAGGTGAGCGGCAACAGGTTGACCGGCCGCTCGGTGCGGCCCTCGGCCTGTGCCTCCGTGTCGGTCATCGGCGGCCGATCCCGCCGACCTTCTCCTCGACGAGCACCGTCGCCCACGGGATCGCCTCGAGGCGCTCACGCGGAATCGGGCGGCCGGACTCGACCGAGTAGCCGTAGCTGCCGTCGCCGAGGCGCTGGAGTGCCGCATCGATCTCGGTGACCGTCTGGCGGGCCTGGGCGCTGAGTGCGAGGTCGCGCTCGCGTTCGACGACCATCGTGTCGCCCTCGCCGCCCTCGTCGTCGAACTGGACGTCGCCCATCTCCTGCTCCTCGATGAGCTGGTGGGCCTCGTCCTCGAGGCGATCGGCCTGGCCGGTGAGCTCTGCCCGCTCGGCGAGCAGGAGCGCCTTCTGAGCCGTGAGGAACTTGGCGTCGAAGTCCTTCGTGTACGCGATGCCGTCCTTGGTGGTGCCCTTCACGACCGGCTTCTCCGGCACGACCTTGACGGGCGGGGCGGACTTCTTCGGTGCCGGGGTGACGCGGCGCGCCGCAGGCGCTGCGGCGGGGGCCGGAGCGGGAGCGGGAGCGGGAGCGGGGGCTGCCTTCTTCGCCGGAGCCGGAGCGGGCGCCGCCTTCTTCGCCGGAGCGGGTGCCGCAGCAGCCTTCTTCGCCGGAGCGGGGGCCGGTGCGGTCTTCTTCGCCGGAGCGGGTGCGACCTTCTTCGCGGGCGCCGCAGCCTTCTTGGCGGGCGCCGCAGCCTTCTTCGCCGGGGCGGCGGGAGCGGCCTTCTTCGCGGGCGCCGCAGCCTTCTTCGCGGGCGCCGCAGCCTTCTTCGCGGGCGCGGCCGCCTTCTTCGCGGGCGCCGCAGCCTTCTTCGCCGGGGCGGCGGCCTTCTTGGCGGGCGCTGCCGACTTCTTCGCGGGAGCCGACTTCTTCGCAGGTGCCTTCTTGGCAGTGGGCATCGCGCTGTTCCTCCGGTACTCGGAATGTGGTGGCCGGATGCTACCCGGCGGGAGGGTCGAACCCCCGCCGCAGCCCGAGACGGTGGAACACCACGTCGGCCGGCATGGCCACCAGGAACCGCTTGGAGCGGCTCGTCCGGCCGCCCACCAGCACGACCTCACGCGGACGCAGCCCGAGCGCCTCGGCCAGCACCTCGGCCACCTCGTCGTTGGCCCGGCCGTCCACCGGCGGGCTGCAGACACGGATGCGCACCTCGTCGCCGTGCAGGCCGTCCACTTTCGCTCGGCTGGCCCCCGGCACCGCGCGGACGGCGACCAGCGCGCCGTCCGCATGGGCCACGACCGGCTCAGGCAACGGCCACCGAGATGTGCACGGGCTCGCCGTCGAGTTCCGCGTTCGGCTCGCCGCTCCCCCATGCCACGCTGGTGGCCAGGGTCGCCTCGGTGAGCAGGTGCTGGAACGCCGTCACCTGACGGCGGACGGATTCGGGCACCCCGAGCGTGAGCGCGATGCGATCGCTCACCTGCAGCCCCGCCTCGCGGCGGGCCTGCTGCACCAGGCGGACGAGGTCGCGAGTGACACCCTCGGCCTCCAATTCGGGCGTGACGGTGGTGTCGAGCACCACGACGCCGGCGCCGGACCCGAGCGTGGTGCTGGCACCGTCCCCCTCGGCGACGAGCTTCAGCGAGAACTCGCCCTCGTACAGGTCGATGCCTCCCGCCGTGACGCCCCCGGCAGTGCGCTGCCAGTCACCGCTCTTCACAGCCTTGATCACCTGCTGGGTCTGCCCGCCGAGGCGCGGGCCGAGGGCGGCAGGAACCACCTGCAGGTCGAACGTGGCGACCGCGGCGACGTCGTCGGTGAGGTCGACGGTCTTCACGTTCACCTCGTCGGCGAGCAGATCGGTGAACGGGGCGAGGCGGTCGGCCCCGGCGACGGCGACGCGCAGGTTGGCGAGCGGCTGGCGCACTCGGCGCTGGTGCTCCTTGCGCAGGCGCAGCGTGGCGGTGCACACGTCGCGGGCGAGGTCCATGCTCTCCACCAGGTCCGCGTCGGCGGGGATGGTGTCGGC
Source organism: Ilumatobacteraceae bacterium (assembly GCA_049318165.1). GTDB lineage: Bacteria > Actinomycetota > Acidimicrobiia > Acidimicrobiales > Ilumatobacteraceae > UBA668. The sequence goes on along the minus strand of JBMOGW010000024.1, from coordinate 14,639 downwards.
CGCAGGCCAGTCGGTCAGGTGCACGCTGCGCTCACCGGTCAGGCCCGTGTACACCTCTTCGGTGATCAGCGGCAGCAACGGAGCGAGCGCGCGGCAGAGCAGCACCAGCACCGTGTGCAGCGTGTCGATGGCGTCCTGGTCGCCCTGCCAGAAGCGATCACGGCTGCGGCGCACGTACCAGTTGGTGAGCGCGTCGAGGAACGAGCGCACCGAGCCGCACGCGGCGAACAGGTCGTACTCGTCCATCGTGCCCGTGAGCTCGGTGACGAGGTCGTGGGTCTTGGCGAGGATGTAGCGGTCGAGCACATCGCCGCTGTCGGTGCGCAGGTGACCTTCCTTGCCGGCCGCGTTCGCGTACAGCGACAGGAAGTAGTACGTGTTCCAGATCGGCAGGATCACCTGGCGCACCGTGTCGCGGATGCCGTCCTCGGTGACCACCAGGTCGGTGCCGCGCAGGATCGGCGAGCTGAGCAGGTACCAACGCATTGCATCGCTGCCGTAGGTGTCGAACACCATCATCGGGTCCGGGTAGTTCTTCAGCGTCTTCGACATCTTCTGGCCGTCGTCGCCGAGAACGATGCCGTGGCTGACGCAGGTGCTGAAGCTCGGCCGGTCGAACAGCGCGGTCGCCAGCACGTGCAACGTGTAGAACCAGCCGCGGGTCTGGCCGATGTACTCGACGATGAAGTCACCCGGGTAGTGCCCCTCGAACCACGCCCGGTTCTCGAACGGGTAGTGCACCTGGGCGAAGGGCATCGAACCGCTTTCGAACCAGCAGTCGAGCACTTCGGGCACGCGGCGCATCATCGACTTCCCCGTCGGGTCGTCGGGGTTGGGACGCACGAGATCGTCGACATAGGGCCGGTGCAGGTCGCCCACCGACACGCCGAAGTCGCGTTCGAGGTCCTCGATGCTGCCGTACACGTCGATGCGCGGATACTCCGGGTCGTCGCTCTTCCACACGGGGATCGGCGAGCCCCAGAAGCGGTTGCGGCTGATGCTCCAATCGCGCGCGTTGGCCAGCCACTTGCCGAAGCTGCCCTCCTTGATGTGCTCGGGCACCCAACGGATCTGCTGGTTCAGCTCGACCATTCGGTCCTTGAACCTGGTGACCTCGACGAACCAGGAGCTGATGGCGCGGTACACGAGCGGCTCGCTGCAGCGCCAGCAGTGCGGGTACGAGTGGTTGTACGAGTCATGGCGCACGACGACGCCGCCGCGGCCCTTCAGCTCCTTGATGACGTCCGGGTTGGCGTCGAAGACGTGCACGCCCTTCCACGGGGCGATCTCGGCGGTGTAGCGGCCGTGCTCGTCCATCGGGCAGATGGTCGGGATGCCGGCGGCGTTGCAGGCGATCTGGTCGTCCTCACCGAACCCGGGGGCCATGTGCACCACGCCGGTGCCGTCCTCGGTGGTGACGAAGTCGGCGGCCAGCACGTGAAACGCGTTGGGTGTGTCGGCGAGGAAGGGGAACAGCGGCTTGTACTTGCGGCCGACGAGGTCGGCGCCCGTGAGCGTGCCCACGCGCTCGGCACCCGCCAGCTCCTTCTCGTACGCGCCGAGGCGGGTGTCCGCGAGCAGATAGCGCACGCCGTCCTCCTCCATCACCGCGTACTCCACCTCTGGCCCGACCGCGAGTGCCAGGTTGGCCGGCAACGTCCAGGGCGTGGTGGTCCATGCGAGGATGCGCTCGCCGGTCTCCAACTCGAACGCCACCGTGAGCGCAGGGTCCTGGCGGTCGCGGTACACGTCGTCCATACGCGTCTCGGTGTTGCTGAGCGGCGTCTCGCAGCGCCAGCAGTACGCCAGCACACGGAAGCCCTCGTAGATCAGGCCCTTGTCCCACAGGGTCTTGAACGCCCACATGACGCTTTCCATGTAGGACGTGTCGAGCGTCTTGTAGTCGTTCTCGAAGTCCACCCAGCGCGCCTGGCGCGTGACGTAGCGGTGCCAATCGTCGGTGAAGCGCAGCACGCTCGTGCGGCACGCGTCGTTGAACTTGTCGATGCCGAAGCGGGTGATCTCCGGGTGCCCGCTGATGCCCAGCTCCTTCTCGGCGACCACCTCGGCGGGCAGGCCGTGGCAGTCCCACCCGAAGCGGCGGTGCACCTGCTGGCCGCGCATCGTGCGGTAGCGCGGCACCGCGTCCTTCACGAACCCGGTGAGCAGGTGACCGTAGTGCGGCAGGCCGTTCGCGAACGGGGGGCCGTCGTAGAACACGAACTCGTCGGCGCCCTCGCGTTGGTCGATCGACGCCTGGAACGTCTGGTCCGCGTCCCAGCGCGCAAGGATGTCGCGCTCGACGGACGGGAAGGACGGTTGCGGGGTGACGTTGGGGTAGGCCATGTGCTGCTCCTGGAATCGATGTTCCCAGGGACGAGCCGGAGCCCGCGGTACCACCCTGCTTGCCGCCGACCCACGGGCCGGTGCCACTCGTCTTCGCCAGCGATGTCGGGCTGGACCCGTCCGGTTCTACTGAGCGGACGCCGGTCCGAGGACGTGGCGGTCGCCGTTCTTCCGGAAGCTCAGAGGTGATGGCCTCGTCGTCGCCGTTCAGAAAAGCCTAGCGGGCCGGACCCGCAGCGCTCACTGGAGTTCTTCGTCGTCGATGTGGAACGGGTCCGGCACCGGCGGGATGGTCGGCCGCGGCATCTCGCCGGTGATCTCGGCCGTGATGTCCTCGATCGAACCGCCTGCGGTGCGCCCCTGGGCGACCTCGGCGTCGAGCATCCGCCACACCTGCTCCTGCGGATCGAGCTGCGGTTCGATGGTGGGCTCCGGCTCGGGCGCCTCGAGCGCCTGAGTGGGCTCGTCGGCGTCGATGGCCGTGGGGCGGAGGATCTCGCCGGTGCTGTCGCCGGCCGCGACATAGGCGCCAGGAGCGGGCAGCAGGCCCGGGGGAAGTTCTTCGCCCGAGGCGGACAGCAACGGACGGCGCATGTCGGCGAGTCCGCCCGGGACGCGCTCGACCATCTCCTGCAGCTGCACGGCGGCATCACGCAGACGCTCGCGCTGGGCCTGGATGTACTGCTCGAGGTGATCGACGTCGGACAGCAGGAAGTCGCGCCGAGCGAGCAACGCCTGCACCTCGTTCTCGGCCTTGACACGCTCGTCGTCGACCGCGCGGCGGGCTTCGAAGCGGGCGTCGTCGACGGCCTTCGCAGCCATCGTGCGTGCCCCGTCGAGCACCCGGCCGGCTTCCTCGCGGGCATCGGTGAGGATGCCGTCGGCCTCCGTGCGCGCCTCGGCGACCGTCTGGTCGGCGGTGCGCTGGGCGAGCAACAGCGTGCGACTGATGACCTCGGTGTCCCCTGCGGGCGCTGCTGGGGCGGCGGCCGCACCCGACTGCACCTGCTGCGAGACCTCCTGCAGCTTCGCCACGGCGGCGCGGGCGCGGGCCTCCATCGCGGTGGCCTGATTCTGGGCGTACTCGACCGCGCCGGCCACCTGTTCCTTGAACGCGTCGACCTCTTCGGGGTCGTAGCCACGCTTGACGAGTTTGAAGCCGGTACTGCGGACGGCCTGCGGGGTCATCTCCATGTCAGGCGCCATACCCCGTGCTGTCGTAGCCGGTCGAGCGAGTCGACGGCTTCAGCAGGTACACACCCGTGGCGACCTTCTCCATCGTGCCGTCGAGCGCGTAGCAGAGACCGCTCGCGAAATCGATCAGGCGACGCGACACCTCGCGGTCGGCAGCCTCGAGGTTCATGATGACCGGTTGGCCCTCCTTGAACTTGTCGGCGACTTCCTGCGCGGCGTCGAATCGACGCGGGCGCACGGTGTGCGGGTCGGCGCCACCCGACGACGCGGCCGGGCGAGCAGTGACGGACGGGCGGGCATTGATGGGGCGCGGCTGCACGTTGCTGTCGTCGGTCGGCGGCGTCGGGCGGCGCACCGGCTGGTCGTCACGGGACGGGAAGCTGGGGCGCGCCGGGACCGGACGGACGGTCTCCGACTCGTACTCCGGGGCATGGCCGCGTTGCTGACGCGACGGCTCTTCGCGAGGGGCGCGCGCCTGCCTCGGCGCGCGCTCGGGTTCCGGCGCGACCTCGTAGTCGTCATAGGCGTCATCCGGCCCGAGGCCCAGATAATCCATCGCCTTCTTCCACATCGACATGCGCTGCCCTCCTGCGGCTGCGAGGCTATCGCACCAGCGTGCTCAAGGGGGGACGTGCGCCGAAGAGTGCGCTGCCCACCCGAACCTGGGTGGCGCCTTCTTGGACGGCCACCTCCAGATCGTCCGTCATGCCCATCGACAGGACGCGCAGCCCGAGGTGATCGAGCAGCGCGCGCACCGCGCGGAAGCCGGGCCGGGCTGCCTCCGCTCCACCTTCGGTCGGGCCGACGGTCATCAGCCCGCGCACATCCAGGCCGGCGTCGAGGGCGGCCTCCAGCAGACCTGGCACCTCGCCGATCGGGCAGCCGCCCTTGCCGGACTCGCCCGCGGTCGACACCTGCAGCAGCACCGAGGCGCCCGGGACGCGCTTGGCCAGTTCAGCGACGAGCGACGCACGGTCGACCGTCTCGTACACCGTCACGACCGGCGCGAGCATGCGCACCTTGTTGGTCTGCAGCTGTCCGATGAAGTGCACACCGAACGGGAGCGTCTGGCCACCGAGCTTGCCGACGACCTCCTGCGCGTAGTTCTCGCCCACGGCCACGCAGCCGGCACGGTGCGCTGCCCAGCAGGCCTCGATGCCGAACGTCTTCGTGACGGGCAGGACCGTGACGTCGGTGCCGCCTGCGCGGCGGATCCGTTCGTGGACCGCGGCCAGCCGTTCGGCCACCAGTGCGTCGTAGTCGTCGCTCATCGCGCCTCCATCATGCGCACGCACATCACATGTCGCCCGGCATCCCCGCGCCGGTGCGAGAACCAACGCTCGTCGCATCGCGTGCACGCGGTCGCTTCGATCACCTCGTCGACGCCGGCGGCGTCGAGCGCGGCGCGCACGACCGCGGGCAGGTGCAGCGATGGGGTGCCCCACGTCGTGGTCGCAGCGACCTGCGGGCCGAAGCGGTCCACGAAGCGTGCCAGCAGGTCGGCGCCGAACTCGTTGCAGCAGCCGTGGATGCACGGGCCGAGGACGGCGACCGTCCCGGTCGCGTGCATCGCCGACACCGTGCGCTCGAGCACACCGTCGAGGGCCCCCTTCCATCCCGCGTGCGCGCCGGCGACGACCGGCCTGCCGTCGTCACTGTCGCCGAGCAACACCACCGGGGCACAGTCCCCCACCCACACCGACAGCACGGCGCCCGGGACACGTGTGACGGCGGCGTCGGCCACTGCTCGGTCGTGCTCGCCGGGACGAGTGACGACCACGACGTCGGTGCCGTGCACCTCGTCGAGCTGGGTCCACGGACCGTCCATGAACGCCTGGCGACGGTGGTGCAGGACGCGGGGATCCACCTCGAGATGGAAGTCGCCATCCGCCACCGTGCTGGTGCGGACGTGCACGATGGCGGCACCCCGCTGGAGGCGGAGGTTCACCTCACTTGAGGAACGACGGCACGTCGAAGTCGTCGTCGCCGTCGTCGAGCGGGTCCTGCTGCTCGTCGGCGAAGAGGTCCTTCAACGAGGACGCCGGCTTGGCGTCCGGCACGGCTTTCACCACCGGACGGGTGGCGTTGCCCTGCCCCGCGCCGCTGTCCCAGCGGTCGAAGCCGGCGGCGATGACGGTGACCTTCACCTCGTCGCCCATCTCGTCGTCGATGACCGTGCCGAAGATGATGTTCGCGTCCTGGTGCGCAACACCGTGGATGATCTCCGCGGCGGCGTTCATCTCGAACAGCCCCATGCTGGACGGGCCGGTGATGTTGAGCAGTATGCCGCGGGCGCCGTCGATGGCGGCCTCGAGCAGCGGGCTGCTGATGGCGGCCTTCGCGGCGGTGACCGCACGGTTCTCGCCGCTCGCCTGGCCGATGCCCATCAACGCCGAACCGGCGCTCGACAGGATCATCTTCACGTCGGCGAAGTCGGTGTTGATGAGGCCGGGTGTCGTGATCAGGTTGGTGATGCCGGACACGCCCTGCAGCAGCACTTCGTCCGCCATCTTGAACGCGTTGAGGACACTGGTCTTCTCGTTGGCGACCGTGAGCAGTCGGTCGTTCGGGATGACGATCAGCGTGTCGACCTTCTCCTTCAGGCGCTGCACACCGGTGTCGGCCTGCACCGCGCGGCGACGGCCCTCGAAGCTGAACGGCCGGGTGACCACACCGATGGTGAGGGCGCCCAGGGTGCGAGCGATCTCCGCGATGACCGGCGCGGCGCCGGTACCGGTGCCGCCGCCCTCACCGGCAGTGATGAACACCATGTCGGCGCCCTTGATCATCTCCTCGATCTCGTCGCGGTGGCTCTCGGCGGCGTTGCGACCCACGTCGGGGTCGCTACCGGCACCGAGGCCGCGGGTGAGGTCGCGGCCGATGTCGAGCTTCACGTCGGCGTCGCTCATCAGCAACGCCTGCGCATCGGTGTTGACCGCGACGAACTCGACACCCTTCAATCCGGCGTCGATCATGCGGTTGACGGCGTTGACACCGCCACCACCCACGCCGATCACCTTGATGACGGCGAGATAGTTCTGGGGAGCGGCGGCCATCAGCGGCACCTCCGGAGTCGTAGTTGGGGAAAACTGTGTGTCTGCACGGCCCTACCTGCTGTTCTCGTTGGAGCGTAGCCGCCGGTCCTCGTCAGACAGGTGATACGCAGGGTCGGGTGTCCGTTCAACATCCGGGCACCACGCCGACCTCCGCGGTCGACACGTCGATGCTGCAGACACCGGTGAGGCCGTCGCCGCTGCGCACCTGGTACAGCAGGCGGGCGAGTTTGTCGTCCAGATCGGCGTCGTCGCCGAACGCGACCTCGATGTCGGCGTCGTTCGCATCGTCCGGACTGGCCAACACCAGCCCGAGCGTGCCGGTGGTGGAGTCCAGGCTGACGGCCTTGGTGATCTTTCGGATGTCGGGCGGCAGCGCGAGCACCAACTGCGCGGCACCGGCGTACGGAGCGCCGGCGAACTGGCCGCGGTCGGTGTCCGGGTTGTCGCCGACGATCAACGGGTAGGCGATCGGACGGCCGTCGATGACGTCGAGCACACGACCTTCGCGGTCGATCACCCGGTACTGCTGATCGCTGCCCTGGAACGTGGCCACCGGGCGGCGCTCGCGGATGTCGATGCGGACGGTGTGCGGGAAGTCCGCCGTCACGGTTGCACGCTCGACCCACGCCACACCTTCGAGCGTGCGCTCGGCCTGGTCGGTGTCGACCAACAGCAACGGCTCGCCGGTCATGTCGTCGATCACCTGGTTCAGCACGTCGGGATCGGTGTAGACGGCACCTTGCACCTGCACGTCGCGCACGTCGAAGATCGGCGAAGCCACCACTGCGATCGCGGCCACCAGCAGCAGCACCACGCCCGAGGCGATGGCCACCCAGAACAGGCGGCGGCGGCCTTCGGCGCGACGGTTGGCGATGCGCCGGGCGCGGATGCGCGGGTCCATGCCACCCGCGCTGCCGACGGAGGGCGCCGGCTGCACGGCGGGGCCGTCGTCGAGGTCGCCGATGACCACCGTCGAGCGCTCGTCGCCGCCGCTCCCGAAGCGCTCTTCCTGCTCGTCGTCGAGGTACACCGTGTCGGGCACTTCCTCGTGCTCGATCACGATCGTCTTGCGCGCCGCAGCGGGGGGCTGTTCCTCGTCAGGCTCGATCGGGACGTCCTCGTCGGGCACCTCGTCGAGGCCCAGCAAGCGGTCGATCGAGGGGTCGTCGAAGTCGTAGCCCTGCTTCGGCGGCGTGTCGTCGGGCGAGAACGCAGCCTGCAGTTCGTCGAGAACGGCGTCGGGCACCTTGCCCGAGTCCGGATCCGGTTCATGTTCGGTCACAGCGCCACCCCCTCGCGATGGTCCGGCTCGACGTCGGGGAAGCCCACCAGGCGCACCTCGCTGCGCAGGAGGAAACCCGTCGCTTCGAACACGGTGACGCGGACGTGCTCCATGACCGCTCGCACGTCGGCCGCGGTGGCGCCGTGTTCGGCCTGCACGAAGTTGGCGTGCTTCTCGCTGACGCTCGCGCCACCGATCCGGAACCCGCGCAGCCCGAGGCCGTCGATCAACTGTGCGGCCGCCAGCTCGCCGGGCACAGGGTTCACGAACACCGAGCCGGCGTTCTGCCCACCCGGTTGGTGCTCGCGACGCCAGCGGACGATCTCGGCGAGCGCCGCCTCGGCGGCGGCCATGTCGCCGTGCTCGAGGCGCAGCGTGGCGTCGAGCACGACCTGGTGGTCGACGAGGTCGGAACCTCGGAAGCGAAGTTGCAGACGATCGGCCTCGACGCGGGCGCAGCGTCGCCGGTGCAGGTCGAGGACCGTCGCGTCGACCAGTGATGCGGCCATGTCGCTGCCGTGACCACCAGCGTTCATCCGCACCGCGCCGCCGAGGGCGCCGGGGACGCCGACGGCCCACTCGAACCCGGTCAGCCCGGCCGCAGCGGTGCGGCGCGCGAGCACCGGCAACGCCACCGCCGCACCGGCGGTGACGGTGGTGTCATCGACCCGGATGCCGTCGGCGGGCGGCTCGGTGAGCGCGGCGAGCGACACGGCGACACCGGGGAAGCCGGTGTCGGACACGAGGAGGTTCGAGCCACGTCCGATCACCAACACCGGCAGTTCGGTCTCGTGCAGGGCGTCCGCCACGGACCACAACTCGTCGACCGTGCGCGGCGTCGCGAACACCAGCGCCGGACCGCCGAGCTTGTAGGTGGTGTGCGGCGCGAGCAATTCGTCGGCGACGGCGAAGCCGTCGAGGCGCGCCAACACCGCTCGCTGCCGTTCGTGAAGGTTCACGTCGACCGCTGCCGTCGTTCCGCGCGCATCTCGTTGCGCCGTGCGTGCACCTCGTCGGGCAGGGTGGCGATGTCGCCGCACCCCATCGAGATGCACACGTCGCCGTCACGCAACTGCTGCGCGAGGAACTCGACGAGGTCGAGCCGCTTCGGCAGCCACACCACACGGGTCGTCGGGTGCGCGTCGAGCACGGTGTTGACGACGAGCTTGCCGGTGACGCCGGGGATCGGCGTGGTGCCGGACGCGAAGATGTCGGTGAGCACGACCAGATCGGCGTCGACGAACGCGTCGCGGTACTCCTGCCACATCACGGCCATGCGGTTGAATCGGTTCGGTTGGAAGACGGCGACCACGCGAGACCAGCCATCGCCGCTGCCCTTCGCCGCGGCGAGCACGGCAGCGATCTCGTTGGGCAGGTGGGCGTAGTCGTCGACGAGGGTCGCGCCGGCGTCGACGGCACGGATGTCGAACCGCCGCGCCACGCCGCCGAACCGCGACAGCGCCGCCGCTGCGATCTCGAACGGCACACCAACCGCGACGGCCATCGCCAACGCGCCGGTCGCGTTGCGGACGTTGTGGAGACCGCGCAACGGCAACGTGACCGAACCGAGCCGCTCGCCCCGCCGGTGCACGTCGAACGTGAAGGTGCCGTTGACGGCATGGATGGCACTCGCGACGAACTCGGCATCCGGTGACGTGCCGTAGGTGATGGCGCCATGCCGGTCGGCCAGCCGCGCACACTGCGGGTCGTCCATGCACAGCACCTTCGGGCCGGGGATCTGCCCGAGGTAACGATCGAACCCGTCGACGATCGCGTCGTAGGTGCCGTAGTGGTCGAGGTGGTCGACCTCGATGTTGGTGAGGATGGTGCCGTGCAGGGGCAACTCGAGGTGGGTGCCGTCGCTCTCGTCGGCTTCGACCACCAGCCACTCGCCACCGGTCCACTGGGCCCCGGTACCCATGTCGGTGACGTCGCCGCCGATGACGAAGCTCGGCCGCAGGCCTGCCTGCGACAGGATCAGCATCAGCATCGACGTCGTCGACGTCTTGCCGTGCGTGCCGGCGACGCCCAGGGATTTGGCCTGGGCGCAGATCGACGCCAGCATGCCCGAACGGTGCAGCGACGTGACCCCCACCTTGCCCGCCTCGTCGAGTTCGATGTTCCGTGCCGGAATCGCCGTCGAGTAGGTGATGGCGTCGCGGTCGTGCACCAGCTCGCGCCGATGGCCGACCGCGACGCGGACGCCTGCGGCGCGCACACGGTCGAGTGACGAGCGATCACGGATGTCGCTGCCCGAGACGTCGTGCCCCATCTCGGCGAGCACGATCGCGATCGCGCTCATGCCCGGTCCCCCGACGCCGACGACGTGGTAGCGACCGGGGACCGACAGGTCGAGCGGGGCGACGGGCATGGTCATCTGGCGGCCACTTCCTCGACGAGCGCGGCGAGCGCGCCGCTGCGGTGCGTCTGACCGGCTTCGGCGGCCCGTTCAGCAATGGCGGCGAGGCGTGCGGGGTTCGCGCGCAGGCCGTCGATCTCGGCGCCGAGGCGCTCGACCGTCAGGTCGCGCTGCTCGAGCAGCACGGCGGCGCCGACGTCGGAGAGGACCTGCGCGTTGCCGAGCTGATGATTCTCCGCAGCATCCGGCCAGGGGATGACGATTCCGGGCGTGCCGGTGCAGGCCAGTTCCGCGATGGTGCTCGACCCGGCACGGGTGACCAACAGGTCGGCCGCGGCGTACACCTCCGGCATGCGGTCCTCGTACCCGATCACGCGGTACAGGATGCCCGCTGCGCCGTCGCGAGCGGGCGCGGCCTGGTCGAGGAACCGGTCCCCCACCACGTGGTGGACCGCCAGGTCGGTGCGATCCGCCCACTGCTCCACCAGTGCCGCGACCGCGGCGTTGACGACACCGGCACCCAACGAACCGGTCATCACGGCGACCACGAAGCGGTCGGAGGGAAGGTCGAGGGCGACGCGCGCTGCGTCGCGTTGGGCGGCCCGGTCCACCTGCAGGATCGCCTGGCGCAGCGGCGCACCAGTGAGACGGGCTCCCGGCAGCGGTGATCCCTCGAAGGCGGCCGCGACCGCGGCGGCTTTCGGCGCGAGCAGCTTCGACACCAACCCGGGGCGCTTGTCGTACGACACGACCACGTACGGGATGCCGAGCTTGCGGGCCGCCCAGGTGGCCGGGAAGCTGCCGTAGCCGCCGACGTTGACGACCACCTTCGGTTGCAACTGTTGCAGGAGCGCGACGGCCTCCTTCACCGAGCGGCGCAGCGTGGCCGGCAACGCCAGGTTCTTGGTGGACAGGCTGCGTTGCAGGCCGACGACGTCGAGCAGTGTGTACGGGTGGCCGGAAATGGGGGCCAGTCGCGCCTCGATACCGCGCTGGGTGCCGACGTAGTGGATGTCGTCCGCGGGGTGGCCGCCGGCGACGAGCGCCTCGGCGATGGCCATCGCGGGCAGGTAGTGCCCGGAGGTGCCGCCACCGGTGACGACCGCGAAGGTCATCGGACGTTGCGCGCGACGTTCAGGAGCAGCCCGGTCGCGACGAGCGTGACGAACAGCGACGAGCCGCCCGCGGAGAAGAACGGCAGCGTGAGGCCGGTGACCGGCATCATGCCCGTCACGCCGCCGACGTTGATGATCGCCTGCACGACGAACCATCCGACGATGCCACCGGCGAGGAGGCCGTGGAAGCGGTCCGGGGTGGCGAGGGCCACCTGCACACCGGCGTACGCGAGCACGACGAACCCGCCGAGGACGGCGATCACGCCGATCATGCCCAGTTCCTCGGCCACCACCGCGAAGATGAAGTCGCTGTGCGCGAGCGGCAGGAACTCACCGAGCTTGTTCGAGCCGCGGCCGACACCGGAGCCGGTGACGCCACCCTGTGCCATGGCGATCATCGCCTGCCAGGTCTGGTAGCTGAGATGGTCCTTGTGGGCCGCGATGTCCATGAAGGCGGTGAAGCGAGCCTCGCGGCGCGGACTGGACACGACGAACGCACCGGCCACCACGGCGCCGGCGACACCGGCGACCGTCATCGGCAACATCGGCGCCCCGGCGATGAACGCCATGAAGAACACGATCGCCCCGAGCACGATGGCCGACCCGAGGTCGCCCTGTGCCATGCACAGCATGCAGGCGAGCGCGGCGAGGCCGAGGACGGGGAACAACGTGCGCATCGGGTCGTGCAACTCGTTGCGCCGATTGGCGAGCAGGCTGGCGCAGGCGACGAGCAGAGCGAGCTTGAGGAACTCGCTGGGCTGGAAGTTGATCGGGCCGATCGCCACCCACGAACTGGCGTCGTTGACGCGGTCGCCGATGCCGGGCAGGAACGGCAACACCATCAGTCCGCAGGCCGCGATGAATCCGGGGATGATGAACGGGCGCCAGCGCCGGGTGGGAACGCGCATCGCGACCCACAGGCCGACGAAGCCGAGGACGGCCCACAGCAGCTGGCGGTTGAACAGCCGCCACGGCGAATTGCCCTGGTGGAACTGGCTGATCGACGTGGCCGACAACACCATCACCAGCCCGAGCATGGTGAGGACGAAGGCCACGACGACGATGACGTAGAACGCCGTCGGCGGCGGTGTCGCAGCGCGGCGCGCGGGGCCCGCACCGGTGGGGTGCCGGCGCATCGCGTCCGCCCGGGCGAGTGCCGCGCGGCGGCGGTCGCCGACGGTCGAGGACGTCGCGGTCACGGAGCACTCCCCTCTGCGAGCTCGAGCACGAGCCGCTTGAAGTCGTCCCCGCGGGCGGGGTAGCCGCCACCGGGGTACCAGTCGAAGCTGGCGCAGGCCGGCGAGAGCAGCACCACGTCGCCGGGTGCGGCGAATGCGGCGGCCTGCCGCACGGCGTCGGCCATGCTGTCGGCGACGGCAGTCGGGCAGCGGTGGACGAACGCGTCGACGACCTCGTGCGCCGCCTCGCCCAGGCCGACGACGGCACGGATGCGCGCCGACTCGGAGGCGAGGCTCGACAGGTCGAGTCCCTTGTTGCGACCACCGGCGAGCAGCACGATGCGTTCGAACCCGCGGATCGCGGTGAGCGCTGCGTGCGGGCTGGTGGCCTTGGAGTCGTTGAACCACTCGACCCCGTGGATCGTCGCCACCGGCTCGATCCGGTGCGGGGGGTGGTGGAACGTCGCGAGCGCCGCGCGCACGTGCGCCGGCTCGGCGAGGCCGCTCTCCAGGACGAGCGCCGCCGCGGCGAGAGCGTTGGTGACGTCGTGGGGCAACCGGCGGGTCATCTCCGCGACCGGGGCGATGCGTCCATGCGGGCCGGCGAGCCAGCCGTCGTCGAGCCGGTAGTCGGCGCCGACCGCCGCGAAGGTGCGGGTGATGCCGCCCACGGCGTGCAAGTTGCGCATCACCACCGGGTCGTCGGCGAAACCGATTGCGACGTCGCCCGAGCGGCGGTGGGCCCACATGCGCGCCTTGGCCGCCTCGTACGCCGCCATCGAGCGGTGCCAGTTCTGATGGTCGGGGGCGAGGTTCAGCCACACCGACGCCTCGGCGCGGAACGAATCCAGCCAGTTCAGCCGGAAGCTGCTGCACTCAACGGCAAAGGCGTCGACCGGGTCGTCGAGCGCCGCGGCCAGCGGCACCTCGGTGTTGCCCACCGCCGCAGCGCGCAGGCCTGCGGCCTCGAGCATGTGCGCGGTCAGCATCGTGGTGGTGGTCTTGCCGTCGGTCCCGGTGATGGCCAGCATCGGACGCGGCCCACCGGCCCGGGCCTGCTCCCACTCGTAGGCGAGATCGATCTCGGTCTTGATGGGGCGGCCGGCGGCGACAGCGGCGTCGATCAGGCGATGCGTCTCCGGGATGCCCGGCGCAGGGCAGACGATGTCGGCACCGCGGACCAGGTCGGCGAGCCGGTCGCCGTCGGGCGACGCGACGAGCTCGGCGCCGAGTGACGAGGCCAGGTCGGCCTTGCGTGCGTCCGGTGCGTCGTCTGCCACCGTGACGGTCCAGCCCCGCGCGACGAGCTGTCGGGCGAGCGCCTCGCCGCTGAGTGCGAGCCCGTACACGAGGGCCGTCGACGTCACGGCAGGCCGTCCGCGATGCGGGTGAAGTCGGCGATGAAGATGCCGAGCGCGGAGGCGACGAAGATGCCGCAGATCAGCCAGAAGCGGATGATGACCGTCGTCTCCGGCCATCCGATCAGCTCGAAGTGGTGGTGGATCGGCGACATGCGGAACAGGCGCTTCTTGCGGCCCGAAGCCTTGAACACCATCATCTGCAGCGCCACCGAGCCGGCTTCCATCACGTTGATGCCGGCGATCAGCACGAGCAGCAGCTGCGTGTTGGACGTGACGGCGAGCAGGCCCATCGCGGTGCCGATGGCGAGCGCGCCGACGTCACCCATGAAGATGCGGGCGGGCGCGGCGTTGTACCAGAGGAACCCGCCGCATGCGCCGGCGAACGCAGCGGCGAACACGGCGAGGTCGAGGGGATTCACCACGTCGCCATAGACGGAGGGGTTGCGGAACGCCCAGTAGGCGATGATGGTGAACGCCATGAAGCCCATGCCGGCCGAGCCGCCGGCGAGTCCGTCCAACCCGTCGGTGACGTTGACGGCGTTCGAGGTGGCCCAGATGATCAGCGCCACGAACAGCACGAACAGCGGCCACGGCACGTGCCATCCCGGGAAGTCCGCACGCGTGAACGAGATCGTCTCGCTGACGCCCGTGGCCGCCACGAGCCACCACGCGATCAGCACGGACAGACCGAAGGTGATGTAGCTCTTCTTCTTCCAGAAGATGCCCCGGTTGTGCCGCTTGCGGACCT
>JBMOGW010000023.1:0-25709 GCA_049318165.1 Ilumatobacteraceae bacterium | reverse complement strand
CTGGCGCTCGACGTGATGCTCGAGCTCACCGCGGCGTTCCGCGAGGTGGGCGACAACGACGCCACCGGCGTGATCCTCGCCGCCAACGGCCCGGTGTTCTCCGCCGGCCACAACTTCGGCGACATGGCCGGCGCGTCGGAGGACGATGCTCGCCACCTGTTCGAGGTGTGCACCGAGATGATGGACACCGTGCAGTCGATCCCGCAGGTGGTGATCGCGCGCGTGCACGCGCTCGCCACCGCCGCAGGCTGCCAGCTGGTGGCCACGTGCGACCTGGCCGTCGCCGCGCAGAGCGCCGGCTTCGCCATCCCGGGCGGTAAGGGCGGTCTGTTCTGCCACACGCCGCTCGTCGCGGTGGCGCGCAACGTGGGGCGCAAGCGGGCGCTGGAGATGGCACTCACCGGCGACGCGATCGACGCCGCCACCGCCGTCGAGTGGGGCCTCGTCAACCGCGCCGTGCCGGACGAGGAGTTGCACGAGGCGACGCTCGACCTGCTCCGCCGGGCGACCCGCGGCAGCGTGCGCAGCAAGGCGCTCGGCAAGCAGGGCTTCTACACGCAGGTCGGCATGGATCAGGCCGACGCCTACCGCTTCGCGGTGGACCTGATGGCCCGAGCCGCGGTCACCCCCGACGCGCAGGAGGGCATCGCCGCGTTCCTCGAGAAGCGCCACCCGAACTTCACCGAGCGCCCCTGACCCCACCCGCCCCGCGCCGGGTGGACACGCAGAACTTAAGTTCGGCGGGAGGGGCCGGCACGCAGCACTTCAGTTCGGCGGGAGGGGGTTGTCGGCCGTACCCCAGGGGGGTATGGTCGAGGGCGTGGAACACATCCCCGGCTACCACGACCAGAAGGACCAGCTCGTCGCGCGGTTGAAGCGCATCGAGGGTCAGGTGCGCGGACTGCAACGGCTCGTCGACGAGGACACCTACTGCATCGACGTGCTCACCCAGGTCGCTGCCGTCACCAAGGCGCTCCAAGGCGTGGGCCTGCAGTTGCTCGACCAGCACCTGCAGCACTGCGTCGCCGGCGCCAGTGCCGACGCCACGCGTACCGAGGAGCTGGTGCACGAGGCCACCAAGGCCGTCGAGCGTCTCCTGCGCACCTGACGGTTCCCGGGAACTTCCACCCCGGTCAGAACGACCTGCACACGAAAGGCGAACGATGAACGAGATCCAGTTCCACGTCCCGGGCATGAGCTGCGGGCACTGCGAGGCGGCAGTGAGAGGCGAAGTGAGCAAGGTGGCCGGCGTGTCCGGCGTCGCCGTCGACCTCCAGACCAAGATCGTCACCGTCGCCGGTGACCAGATCGACCGCGACGCCATCGTCGCAGCCATCGACGAGGCCGGCTACGAAGTCGTCGGAGCCGAGGGCTGAGCACACCATGGACAGCGTGCGTGGCCGGTTGCTGGCCTTCCTCATCGTGCTGACCGGTGTGTTCGGCACCGCGTACGCGCTCGGGGAGAAACTGCCCGGCCACAACCACGGCGGCCACACGCACTCGCACACCGCCGTGCTGGTGCCGCCGGGCTTCGAAGCGGGCGACTACGTCCTCGTCACCGACTCGGTGACGGGCGGCAATGGCACCCCGCGCACCCTCACCTTCCACCTGGAGATGAAGGACGGGATGCGCGTCACGAACTTCGAGATCGCGCACGAAGCGTTGCTGCACACCATCCTCATCCGCCCCGACCTCAGCGGCTTCCAGCACATCCACCCCGACATCACCGCCGACGGCTCGTGGAAGGTCACCCTCGACGAGCCCGGCCAGTGGCACCTCGTGTTCGACAGCACGCCCAAGGGCGAGACCCTGCCCGTGGTGGTGAGCGCCAACGCCGACGACGAGGTGTCGGTCGAGCCACAGGCACTGCCCGCACCGAACGACAACGTGGTGCAGGACGGCCTGCGCATCGTCCGCAGCGGACTCGACTTCACCGTGTTCAACGAGGACGGCACGCCGGCCACACTCGAGCCCTACCTCGGGCAGGCCGCCCACCTCGTGGCCATCCGCCAGGGTGACCTCGCCTACGTCCACCTGCACGCAGTGCCCGACCCGACGATGCCCGAGATGTTCATGTTCGGCGGCGCCCTGCCTCAACCCGGCACGTACCGAATGTTCCTGCAGTTCGGCCATGACGGCGCGGTCGTCACGGTCCCGTTCACGGTGACACAACCATGAGCACGACCGTCATCTCCCCGATCCCCGGCCTGGAAGAGCTCGACCTCGAGCTCACCGGCATGACCTGCGCCGCCTGCGCGAACCGCATCGAGAAGAAGCTCAACCGCCTCGACGGCGTCACCGCCTCGGTGAACTACGCCACCGAGAAGGCCAACGTGCACTTCGACCCGGCCCACGTCAGCCCCGATCAGTTGGTCGAGGCCGTCGAGTCCATCGGGTACGGCGCCGTGCTGCCGAGCGCGGTGGACGACGACACCCCGGACGCCGCCGACGTGCGGCTCGCCGACCTTCGCCGCCGCCTGGTGCTCGCTCTCGCGCTCGGCATCCCGGTGCTGCTGCTGTCGATGATCCCGGCGCTGCAGTTCCGCGGCTGGCAGTGGGTCACCCTCGTGCTCGCCACGCCCGTCGCAACGTGGTCCGCATGGCCCTTCCACCAGGTGGCCTGGCGCAACCTCAAGCAGGCCGACGCCAACATGGACACGCTCGTGTCCATCGGCGTCATCGCCGCCTACAGCTGGAGCCTGTACGCGCTGCTGTTCACCGAAGCGGGCCACCTGGGCATGGAGATGCCGATGTCGCTGGTACCGGCCCGCGGCGACTCGCACCACCTGTACTTCGAGGTGGCCAGCACCACCGTGGCCCTGATCCTCGCCGGCCGCTACTTCGAGGTGAAGGCCAAACGCCGCGCCGGTGGCGCACTGAAGGCGCTGCTCGCCCTCGGCGCCGACGAGGCCAACGTGCTGCAGGACGACGGCACCGAGCGCACCGTGCCCTCCAGCGCGCTGCGGGTCGGCGACCGCTTCGTCGTGCGACCCGGCGAGCGCATCGCCACCGACGGTGTGGTCGAGAACGGCGCATCCGCCATCGACATGTCGCTGATCACCGGCGAGAGCGTGCCGGTGGAGGTCGCCGTCGGCAGCGCCGTCACCGGTGCCACCATCAACGCCAACGGCCGCCTCGTGGTGCGCGCCACGCGCGTCGGCAAGGACACTGCGCTCGCGCAGATGGCCCGCCTGGTGGAGGCCGCGCAGAACGGTAAGGCCCCGGTGCAACGGCTCGCCGACCGCATCGCCGCGGTGTTCGTGCCGACGGTGATCGTGCTGGCCGCCGCCACGCTGGGCTTCTGGTTCGCACGCACCAACAGCATCACCGAGGCCATCGGCCCAGCGGTGGCGGTGCTGATCATCGCCTGCCCGTGCGCACTCGGCCTCGCCACACCCACGGCGCTGCTGGTCGGCACCGGCCGCGGCGCCCAGCTGGGCATCCTCATCAAGGGACCGGAGATCCTCGAGAGCACTCGCCGCGTCGACACGATCGTGCTCGACAAGACCGGGACCGTCACCACCGGCCAGATGGAGGTCGTCGAACTGCACCCGGTCGACGGCGTGACCGACGTCGAGCTGCTGCAGGTGGCCGCTGCGGTCGAGCGCGGCAGCGAGCACCCGATCGCCAAGGCGGTCGTGCGTGCGGCCGACGCGGCCCGCGGCGACGCCGCACCGATCGTCGCCACCGGCTTCGCTGCACTCGCGGGCGTGGGCGCCACTGCCGACGTGGACGGACGCACCGTGTGGGTGGGACGCGCCGACGAGGCCCAGCGCGGCGCCACGGCGCACACGCTGATCGCCGTGCGCCGCGACGACACGGTGCTCGGCACCATCGCCATCGCCGACACGGTGAAGCCCACCAGCCGCGAGGCCGTCGAACGCTTCCGCCGGCTCGGCCTGCGCCCGGTGCTGCTGACCGGTGACCACCGCGCCACCGCCGAGGCCGTGGCGGCCGAGGTGGGCATCACCGACGTCATCGCCGGTGTGATGCCCGACCAGAAGGTGGCCGAGGTGCAACGCCTGCAGGCCGAGGGCCGCGTGGTGGCGATGGTGGGTGACGGCGTGAACGACGCCGCCGCGCTGGCACAGGCCGACCTCGGCATCGCGATGGGCAGCGGCACCGACGTCGCCATCGAGGCCAGCGACCTGACGCTGGTGCGCAGCGATCTGCAGGCCGCGGCCGACGCCGTGCAGCTGAGTCGCCGCACGCTGGCGATCATCAAGGGCAACCTGTTCTGGGCGTTCGCCTACAACATCGCGGCGATCCCGCTGGCGATGTCGTGGATGCTGTCGCCCCTCGTGGCCAGCGCCGCGATGGCCTTCAGCAGCGTGTTCGTGGTGAGCAACAGCCTGCGGCTGCGCGGCTTCAGCCCCGGTCACTGACCGGTCCACCACACACGTCACGCGGCCTGCAGTGTGTAGGCCGCCTGGCGCAGGCGGCTGATCATCGCGTCGCGGTGGTTGCGCACGGTGCGCTCGCTGACCTCCAGGGCGCGGGCGACCTCGGGTACCGGCGTGCCGGCGGTGAGCAGATCGAGCAGGCGGCGATCGCGGTCGGTCAGCGACGCGGCCGCCACCAACGCGGCCAACTCGTCGCGGGGGTCGGCGTCCGCGTCGGCGGTCACCAGGGCGCGGCGGCCGAGCGCGAGTTCGAGATGCTCGATCGCCATCGGACGCTGCTCGAGCGATCGCCGCAGCGGCCGCACGTACACCTGGTACTCGGTGTCGCGCAGCAACTGCGCGGCGACGTGCACCGAACGGCGCTCGACGGGGAACGAGCGGATGACCCACCACGCGGCGGTCACCAGTTCCTCCACGGCACGATCGGGCTCGACGATCCATGCCGAGGTGCGCACGCGACGCCGGGCCGCAGCGACGATGCCGGGCAGCAGCCGCTGCAACGCGGTGCGCGCTGCCAGGTCGTCGTGACGTGCCGCCACCACCAACCGGCACAGCACCGCGTTGGTGTCGCCGGCGACCGGCGTCCGGTCGGCGGGCGATCCGGCCATGCCCGTGGCCACGAGCACGTCGTCGAGCGAGTGGATCGGCACACCGAGACCCCACGTGACCCCACGGGCGATCGCCGTGGGACGTCGCCGGAGGGCCTCCCACTCGCGCGTCAGGCGGACCAGGATGGAACAGGGGGGAAGCGGTGTGTTCGTCATGGCCGCAGCGTCCGCGCCCACCCTCACCGCGCGGCTCCCCTCGACGCTCCCCTGCCTGGTCACCGGCCGGATTCCTCTGCCGAACGCGCTCCCCCGCCGTACCCAGTGAGGGCATGCGATGGCAGTGCACCTGGCACAGCGGCCCCGACTGCGGCGGCCGCACCACCCTCGGTCCCGGCGCCCATCTGGTGGGCCGCGCCCCCTCGGCGGCGGTGCGCTGCGACGACCCGCTGCTGGCGACGCACCACCTGTTGTTGCACACGGAGGACCACGGCGTGCGTGTCACCCGACTGGTGGGCGCGGCGCCCGTCGTGACCGCTCGGGCCGACGGCGGCGCCGACGTGGCGGTCGGTGGCAGCGTGCTGCGCCTGCAGCCGGCCGCGGCCGGACCACCCGACGCGCCGACCGCCGGAGTGCGCGACGACGGCACGGTGGTGCGCGCCGCGCGAGCCGTCCCCCGCTGGAACCCGGCGCAGCTGCCCGAACTGCCCCCACCGCCGCCTGATGACGAGCACGGCCAGGGCACCCTGCTGCCGGCGCTGCTGGGCCTGCTCGGCGCCGCGCTGGTGGCGGTGGTGCTGCGTCAGCCGATGTTCGCGGTGTTCGGTGCCGTGGGCGCGATCGTGGCCGTCGGATCGTGGGCCACCCAGCGCGTTGCGACGCGACGCCGCCGAACGCGAGCGACGGCCGCGCGCGACGCAGCGCTCCGCGCGCGGGCCGCAGCACTCGAGTCGGACGCAGTGGCCCATCGTGCCCACGTCGAACAACTGACGCCCACGCCGGCGACAGCACGAGAGGCGGCCGGGCACCGCCGCGGGCTGTGGGGTCGGCGACCCGACCACGGCGACGCGCACGTCGTTGCCGTCGGCCGCGGCGCGGTGGCCTGGCGCGACGATGCCGCAGCACTCGACGACCTGCCGATCGCCGCCGGGCTCGGCACCGGGGCGCGGCTCGCCGTCAGTGGCCCGCACGCCGGCGCGGTCGCCCGCTCGATGGTGGCGCAGCTCGTCACCGAGTGCGGACCGGCCGACCTGCGCGTCGTGGTGGTGACCGACCGACCGGACCGCTGGCGATGCTGGACCGGTCTGCCCCATCTCCGCACGGCCGACGGCCAGCCGGGCACGTTGCCCGCGGCCGACCTGCCCGACGCCCTGGCGGCCCTCGCGGCGGCGTCCGGCGCAGCAGTCGGCGTGCCCCACGTGGTGATCGTCACCGACGACGACGCCGCGCTGACCGTCCGCACCGGCCCACTGCGCCGCGCGCTGGCCGCCCACCCCGATGCCGCGCTGGTGGCCGTGCTGACCGACGGGCGCGCACCGCAGTGGTGCACCGCGGCACTCGTCACCCACGGGGACGGCTGGGCCGACTGGTCGCCCGACACACGCCGGGCCAGCAACGCGGCCGCGATTCGTCTGCTCGGCCTCGGCGAGACATCGTCGACGGCGATCACGCGCTCGCTCGACGGGCTGCGCGACCCGGAGGACACCCTCGACGCCGGACGCTTGCCCGACGACGTGCACCTGGCCCGGCTGCTGGCCGACGATCCGGATGGCTCCGAGGTGATCACTGCGGAGGTGGTGCGCCGCCGATGGGCTCGCCATGGCGCCGCACCGCCGTGCACACCCATCGGGGTCGCCGCCGACGGCGTGGTGGACATCGACCTCGGGCGCGACGGCCCGCACGGCCTGCTGGCAGGTACCACCGGTTCGGGCAAGAGCGAACTGCTCCGGTCGTTGGTGGCCGGCCTCGCCGCGACCGTGCACCCGAGCCACCTGCAGATGGTGCTCGTCGACTACAAGGGCGGCGCGACGTTCGACGACCTGGCGCGCCTGCCGCACGTCACGGGCATGGTGACCGACCTCGACGATGCGCTGGCCGAACGGGCCCTGCGCAGCCTGCACGCCGAACTGCGCCGGCGCGAATCCGTGCTGCGCGACGCGGGGGTGGCCGACCTCGACGCGCTGCTGCGCCGTGGCGGCTCGCTGCCACGGCTGCTGGTGCTCGTGGACGAGTTCGCCGCACTCGTGGCCGAGCAACCCGACTTCCTGCACGCGTTGCTCGGCGTGGCGCAGCGCGGGCGCAGCCTGGGCGTGCACCTCATGCTCGCCACGCAACGACCGCACGGCATCGTGAGCGACGACATCCGCGCGAACACCAACCTGCGGGTGGCGCTGCGCCTCCACGACGTCGCCGACGCCGTCGACGTGGTGGGCGATTCTCGTCCCGCCACGCTGTCGCGGCGCACGCCCGGCCGCGCCGTGATGCGCCTGGGTGCCGACGAGCACGTGGTGTTCCAGACCGCTCGGGTGCTCGACGTGGACGCACTGGTCGCTGCCGTCGCCAAGGCGGCGGACGGCATGCCACCGCAGGCACCGCCGTGGATGCCGCCGCTGCCGGCGACGCTCGCCCGCGGCGAGGTGCCCGACGGCGCACTCGGATGGTGCGACGACCCGGACCATCAGCGACGCGTCGCGTTGCACTGGTCGGCACGCGACGGCGGGGTGCTCGTGGTGGGTGGCCCGGGCAGCGGGGTGACGTGCACGCTGCGCACCCTGGCCGCGCAGGCAGTGCGCGACGGCCACCCGGTGCACGTCGTCGACGCCGTGAGCGACCCTGCCTGGGACGCCTTGGCCGCACATCCCGGCGTGGCCCTGGCGACGATCGACCGACCCGAGCGGGTCGCCCGGCTGCTGCACCGGCTGACCCACCCCACGACGGGCAACGACGCACGCAGCGGCGAGCGAGCTGCCGTCGTGGTGGTCGACGGCGTGGAGGCAGTGCGCCGCGCGCTCGACGAGGCCGGGTCCGTCACCGATCACGACCGACTGGACGCGGTGCTCGCCGGCCATCAGCACGTGCTGCTCATCGGAACCTCCCAGCCGACCGCCGTGCCGGCCGCGGCGGCGGCACGTTGTGCTCATCGCTGGTTGCTGCACCTGACCGACGCGCACGAGCGGGCGGTGCTCGGCGTCACGGCGACCGGTTGGCCTGCCGAACCGTTGCCGGGCCGACTGGTGGTGGCGTCGACCGGCCGGTGGGCACAGATCGTCGAACCCGCCCTGCCCGAGATGCCGGTGACCGTGCGGCTCGCGCCCATCGATCCGGTCCCGCCGTGGATCCCAGCGACCACGCTGCCCTGTCCCGGTCCGGTCACGCCCTGGCGTGAGGGCGACGACGAGCGGCTGGCGATCGGGCTGGACGTCGCAAGCGGCGATGCGGCGGTGCTCTCGGTGCCGGAGGGCGAGCACGTGCTGGTGCTCGGCGGACCGCGCACGGGTCGCAGCACTGCGCTCACTCGCCTCGCGACCGCGTGGCGAGCCGCGCACCCGGACGGCACCGTGGTGGCCGTGCTGCCGCGCCGATCGGCCTTCGACCGGACCCTCGCGCACCTGGTGCATCGCAACACGGCGGACCTCGACGAACGGCTGCTGGACGGTCGTTGCGGCCCGGCTCTGATCGTGGTCGACGACGCCGATGCGGTGGACGACGACGGACGACTCGCACGCGCCATCGCCGCCCACCACCCCGGCATCCTCGTGATGGCCGCGGCCCGCGGGGATGCGCTCCGTCAGCGTTACGGGCACTGGACTGCAGGTATCCGGCACAGCCACCTCGGTCTGGTGGCGGCCGCGCATGCCGACCACGACGGCGACCTGCTCTCGGTGGTGCTGCCGCGCCGCTCACCCGTCGCGCCGCGGCCGGGGCTGATGTGGTGCGTCTCCACCGACGGGGCCGCGCTGGTGCAGGTGGCGGTCGACGGGTCGGGTCAGCGCGGCCCTGCCGCCGCCCAGCGGGCGAGCGCATCGGCGGCGGCCGATGCGACGTCCTCGTCCGAGCGGCCGGCGTGATGCCGCACCACCGCATCGGCGGCGATGAGGCCTGCCACCACCGGCGCGCCCACGCCGTCGGTGAGGTCGAGCCACTCGCCCCAACTGGCCGGGTGGTCGTACCAGCGCAGGTAGCCGGACGGCGCCACCGGCCACCACCGCTCGTCGAACCGGAGGATCACCTTCTCCACGCGGCCGACGGCGAGGCGTCCGATGGCGTCCAGGTGGCCCGCGGTCAGCCCGGGCGACAGCGTCAACCGCGGCGCCAGCCACGCCGGCACGGTGCAGATGCACACGTCGGCCTGTTCGACCTCATCGCCGCCGGGCGCCGCCGTCTCGACCCGCACGCCTGCTGCGTCCCACTCGACGCGCTGCACCGCTCGATCCAGCCGGATGTCCACGCCATCGGCCAGGCGGGCCTGCAGCGCCGCGTAACCGTCGGGCAGCCAACGGTCGGCGACACCGACGCCCGGTTCGTCGAACACGGTGTGTGCGGAGAGGCGATCGTGCGCGGCCCCGTTCTCGAGATCGATCTCCAGATCGATCGCGTGCTGCGCATCACGCCGCGCCGGCATGTCCAGCCCGTCGAGGTACCCGGGCAGCACATCCGCGAGTGACGCACCGGGCGAGGCTGCCCGACACACCGCGGCCAGTGCAGCGTGCGCTGCCGCGACATCGCCGAAGGGGCCGCCGGGTGCTGCAGCCAGTGGACGGTGGAAGTCGGTGGGGAGCGTGCGCACGCCCCACGCCTCGGCCAGCCGCGCCAGCGAGTTGCTCGGACCCTGCTGCAGCCACGCCGCACCGGCGTCCGCACGCACGGACGGGTGACCGTCCGGGCCGTCGAGCGTCACGGTGTGCGCCCTGCCCCCGATGCGGGTGCGCGCCTCCAGCACCACGACGTCGACATCGGCGTCGTGCAGGTCACGTGCCGCACCGAGGCCGGCGAACCCGGCGCCGATCACCACCACCCGCTGTGCCCCCACCGCGCGTGCCCACGCTGCCGCCCGTCGGCCGTCCTCGAACGCGCCGTGCGCCATCGACGGCTGCGTCGCGTTGCAGGCATCGCCGGCCAGCACGAAGCGGCCGTCGATCGGCTCGCCGATGCGCGCTCGGTCGGCCGGTGAGCCACCAGGCGCGAGCGCACTCCACGAGCCGCCCGCCCACGGGTCGTCACCCCAGCGAGCGACGTGCCAGGCGATCGGTCTCGGCGTCACGCGCTCATTGTGCCCGACGGCCGGCGAACGGGGTGCGGCTCTATGCTCCAGCACCGATGAAGCGGACCTCAGCACGTTCTCGCCGGCTCACTCGTGCACTGGCACCCGTCACGCTGGCGGCGCTGGCGTTGGCGGCGTGCGGTGGCTCGGACGGCGCCACGCTCGACACCACCGGCACCGTCGCGCCGCGGATCACCGTGACCGCGGTCAAGGGCGATGTGCGCAGTGAGCTGCTGTCGGCGATCTACGCGCGTGTGCTGGAGGACGCGGGGTACCGCGTCTCGCGCAAGGACCCGGTCGACCTCGACCGCGCCGGCTACGTCGCCGCGCTGCAGGCGGGCGACTTCTCGCTGATCCCCGACTGGAGCCACGAGCTGCTGTCGTTCGTGCTCAGGTCGGACGGCGCAACGGCGCCGACCACGACGCCGGCACCGTCGACCACGGCTGCGCCGACGACATCGACGGCCTCCGACGCCAGCACCACGACCACGTTCGTGCCCACCAACGGCCGCAGCGTGCAGGAGCAGATGATCACGCTCGCGTCGGCGCTTCCGGAGGGCATCGCGGTGGGCCAGCCGGTCGCCGCCGAGGACAAGACGGTCATCGCCTGCACCCCGGCGGTGATGAAGGCCAACGAGAACCAGCAGTTCGTCGGCTACACCAACCTCGCGTTCGCGGCACCCACGATCCGCCTGGCCGGCTCGGCCGCCTGGATGAAGGACACCGAGGAGGGCTGGCCGGCGTTCCAGGAGTACTACGGCGGCGACTTCAAGGCGCTTGTCACCGTGGAGGACGCCGACGTCGAGCAGGCCGTGGACGACGACACCGCCGACTGCTTCGCGCTGCACTCGCTCGACGGCGCCATCACCCGAGCCCAGCTGTCGATCCTGCAGGACGACAAGTCGATGGTGCGCGGCAACGCCGGCCTGCCACTGCTGGCCTCGACGGTCGCGACGGCCGATCTGGTGCAGGTGCTCACCCAGGCGAACAACGCCCTGACCACGGCGAAGCTGAATCAGATGATCAACCAGGTGACCACCAACGGCACCGATCCGACCACCGTCGCCAATGCGTTCCTCGACACACAGGGAAACCTGAGCAGTTCCACTAGTCTCGCCGGATGATCCAGGTCCAGGGGCTGACGAAACGGTTCGGCAACATCGCCGCCGTCGACGACCTCACCTTCGACGTCCGCCCCGGCGTGGTCACCGGGTTCCTCGGTCCCAACGGGTCCGGGAAGAGCACCACGATGCGCTGCATGCTCGAGCTCGACCGGGCCGACCATGGTGCAACGTCGTTCGACGGGCGCCCCTACCGGCAGATCGACAAGCCCCTCTACGAGGTGGGCGCGCTGCTCGACGCCGGGTACGTGCATCCCGGCCGCAGCGCTCGCAACCACCTGCGCTGGATGGCCGCCGCGAACGGCATCGAGCAACGGCGTGTCGACGAGGTGCTCGACCTGGTCGGGCTGCGCGGCACCGCGGGAAAGAAGGTGCGTTCGTTCTCGCTCGGCATGCGTCAGCGGCTCGGGTTGGCGGGTGTGCTGCTCGGCGACCCGCGCACGATCATCCTCGACGAGCCCGCCAACGGTCTCGACCCGGAAGGCATCCGCTGGATCCGCGACATGCTGTCGTGGCTGGCCTCCGACGGGCGCACGGTGCTGGTCAGCAGCCACCAGCTGAGCGAGATCGCCCTCATCGCCGACGACCTCGTGGTGATCGGTCGGGGCAAGCTGATCGAGCAGTCGACGGTCGAGACGTTCATCGCCACGCACGCCGACCAATGGGTGCGCGTGAAGAGCCCGACGGTCGACACGTTGCGACCCGCGGTCGAGGCCGCCGGCGGTGCGATCACCGTCGTCGACGCCACGACGCTGGACATCCGCGGCATGGCGTCCGCGGCCGTCGGCGAGTTGGCCGCGCAGGCCGGCCTGGTGCTGCACGAGCTGTCGCCGCAGACCGGTTCGCTGGAGGACGCCTTCCTGTCGGCGACCGCCGACGCCGTCGAGTACCACTCGGGCGTGCCGTCGTCCGGTGCGGCGCCGCAGCCTTCCGACCCGTGGGGGCCGCCCGCATGATCGGCACCATCCGCTCCGAGCAGATCAAGCTGCGCACCGTGCTGATGCACTGGGTGCTGGCCGTCATCGCGGTCGGTTTCCCGCTGCTGGTCACGTTGCTCAACGCCGGCATCCGTGCCGACGACGGCGACTTCGACGCCCGCTCGCTGGTCGAGGTGCTCTCGGGCACCTCCGTGGTGGGGATCCTCCTCATCGGGGTGATCGCCGCCGCGTCCGTCACGGGCGAGTTCGGGTTCAACACCATCCGCCCGACACTGGCCGCCACGCCTCGACGTGCCCGCGTGGTCACCGCCAAGGCGATCGTCGTGGTCGTCCTCGCGCTCGCGCTGCAGGGGCTCGTCCTCCTCGTCGGCTGGTTCGTCGGGGCCGGCCTGGCCGAGGGCCGCGGCGCCACCATCGATCTCGGTACCGTCGACGGCGGCATCGAGGCGCTGCTCGGCAGCCTGGTGTTCGCCCTGATGATGGCCCTCGTCGGACTCGGACTCGGCCTGATCGTGCGCAGCACCCCGGCAGCCGTCGCCGCGATCATCCTCTGGCCGCTGCTCGTCGAGAACCTGCTCGGCGGCCTGCTCTCCGTCATCTTCGACGGCACGAACATCGCGTCGTGGATGCCGTTCCGCGCAGGCCTGAACCTGCTCGCGGTGGACAGCATCGGCGACGGGCCGTCACGCATGGTCGGCGGCATCTACTTCGGTGCGTTCGCGCTGGTGCTCCTCGGTCTCGGCACCTGGCTGTTGCACCGCCGCGACGCCTGACGCGCCCGACAACGGCGGCGCGGCTCAGCGGGCGCGGAGCTCGAGCGAGTCGCGCTTGAGGACCGTGTAGTGCCGCTCGTGCTGGTCGATCCAGCCGAGGCGGATGAAGCTGGCGATCGCCTTGTTCACCCGCTCGCGCGACGCGCCGACCATGCCGGCCAGCTCCTCCTGCGTGATCGGCAGCACGAACTCGTCGTCGCCGCCCGACAGCTCGAGCAGCCGCTTGGCGGTGCGTCCGGTGACGTCGAGGAACACGCTGTCGGCGAGCGCCTCGTCCATCACCCGCAGGCGGCGAGCCAGCAGGCGGCACACGCCCCACAGAATCGCCGGATCGCTGCGGAACGCTTTGATCACCGGTTCGAACGGGATGGTGTAGACGACCGACGGCTCGAGCGCACGGGCCGTCGCCGAACGATTGCCCTCGTCCAGCAACGCCATCTCGCCGAACAGATCGCCCGAATCCATCAACGCCACGACCGTCTCGCGCTGATCGATCGGGTTGGTGATGACGATGGCGATGCGACCGCTGACCACCAGGTAGAGCGAGTCGGCGACGTCACCCTCCCGGAACAACACATCGCCACGGATCAACGGCAGCTCGGTGCCCGCTTCCGCGATCTCGCGCACCACCGACACCGGCGCGTCGGCGAAGAAATCGGTTCGGGCGAGGAGTTCTTCGTGAGCCATGGCTGAGCGAACGGTACTACCCTCGCCGACGTGCCGTCGCAACGACCGACCCCTTCGCGAGGATCGAGCGTCGTGTGGACCATCGTCGTCGCCGGCGGCTCGGGCACCCGGTTCGGCGGACCGAAGCAGTACGAGGTGCTCGGCGACCGGCGAATCCTCGACCACTCGGTCGACGCGGCCCGGCACGCGAGCGACGGCGTGGTGGTCGTGGTGCCCGCACCCGATGCCGAACGCGAGGACGGCGTGGCCGGGGGTGCGACGCGCAGCGAGTCGGTCCGCAACGGCCTGGCCCACGTGCCGGCCGATGCCACCGTGGTGTGCGTGCACGATGCGGCACGGCCGTTCGCGGGCGCCGACGTGTTCGACCGGGTGATCGTGGCAGTGCTCGACGGGGCCGACGCGGCGATCCCGGGCGTGCCCGTCACCGACACGATCAAGCAGATCGACATCAACGGTGCCGTGGTGCACACACCGCCGCGCGCGGAGTTGTCGGCCGTGCAGACACCGCAGGCGTTCCGTGCCGAGGTGTTGCGCGCCGCGCACGCCTCCGGCCAGGAGGCCACCGACGACGCCGCGCTCGTCGAGGCCCTCGGCGGACGCGTGGTGGTGGTGCCGGGCGACGTGGGCAACCGCAAGATCACCGACCCGGACGACCTGCGCTGGGCTCGTGAACGACTGGGACCGTCGACTTCGGGAGGCAACCACATGGACGTCCGCGTCGGGCAAGGCTTCGACATCCACCGCTTCAGCGACGATCCCGCTCGCCCGCTGGTGCTGGGCGGTGTGCACTTCGAGGGTGCCCGTGGGCTGCACGGCCACAGCGACGCCGACGCGGTGGCGCACGCCGCCACCGACGCGCTGCTCGGCGCCGCCGGGCTGGGCGACATCGGTCAACACTTTCCGGACACCGACCCGCAGTGGAAGGGAGCTGACTCGTTGGTCCTGCTGCGCCACGCCGCCGGGCTGGTGCGCGATGCCGGCTGGCGGATCGGCAACGTCGACTGTTCGGTGGTGTGCGAGGCCCCGAAACTGGCACCCCACCGCGACGAGATGCAGCGCCGTCTGAGCGAAGCGGCGGGCGCGCCGATCAGCGTGAAGGGCCGCCGCGCCGAAGGACTGGGTGCGCTGGGACGACAGGAGGGCATCGCCTGTTGGGCGAATGCCGTGATCATGAGGGAGACTGGGGCGTGAAGCCGAAGAAGCCCGCACAGGGAGGCCCCCGCGGCCAGCGCACGTCCGGAACCGGCAAGGCCAAGGGCACGCCCCGCGGCACCAGCGCCGCACGTGGTGGTTCGTCATCCACCGCCGCGCCGCGCGGCGCCGCACCGTCGAAGGGCGGTGGCGCACGCCCCGCCGCAGTGCAGGGTGGTCGCGCCTACGCGTCACGCGGCGCCGGCCGCACCGGCCGCGTCGCGGTGCCCGGGGCACCGGAGGGCAAGAAGCCGGGCGAGAAGACGCTCGGCGGCGAACAGGTGGAGGGTCGCCAGGCCGTCCGCGAGCTGCTGATCGCCGGCAACCGGAAGGTGCACGAGGTGTGGGTCAGCGGCGAGCTGATCGAGACCGAGATCATCGCCGACATCGTCGAGATCGCGCGCAGCATGCGCGTGCAGGTGACCGAGGTGGCGCGCAAGCGGCTGGAGTCGCAGGCACGCAGCGAGGCACCGCAAGGCATCCTCGCCTTCGCCGCGCCCCTGAAGGAGGTGGAGCTGAGCGCAATGCTGCAGCGCCGCCCGAACAACCCGCCCTTCCTCGTCGCCGTCGACGGCGTCACCGACCCGGGCAACCTGGGCGCGCTGCTGCGTTGCTGCGACGGCGCCGGCGTGCACGGTGTCGTGCTGCCCCGCCACCGCGCCGTGCACATCACGCCCACCGCGGCGAAGAGCGCTGCCGGTGCCGTCGAGCACGTGCCGATGGCGTTGGTCGGCGGGCTGCCGACCGCGCTGCAACGCATGCGCGACGCCGGCATCTGGGTGGTCGGCCTGGACGACGAGGCCGATCGCAGCCTGTTCGACATCGACGACCTCGCCAAGGAGGGCATCTGCCTGGTGCTCGGCGCCGAGGGCAACGGCCTGTCACGCCTGGTGCGCGAGCGCTGCGACATGATCGTCAGCATCCCGATGCGCGGCCGCCTGAGCTCGCTCAACGTGAGCGCCGCCGCCGCCCTGGCCACCTACGAAGTCACCCGGCACCGCACGCGCTAGGTCGTGGGTGGGGTGGCGGTCGGGTCGTCGTCGCCTTCGCCGCCGACGATCACCGAGCCACTGGGCACCGAGCCGTCCGCCGCGGGCGAGGTCGACGTCGACGTCGTCGCACCCTCACGCGGACAGGTCACCTTCACCACCTGCTGCTGCTCGAAGTTGAACGTCGCCGTCGCAGAGTCGCCATAGGTGCGCACGAAGTCGCCCAGCGACGAGGTGTCCTCGGCACACGACCGCTCGACCGCGCTCGCCCGGCGGACGCCCCAGCCGTTGGCGAGACGCACCCAGCCGCCGTCGAGCGTCTCGGTCACCGCCGGCAGCACGATGCTGGCCCCCGGGGTGCCCGGCACGAGCGAGAACCACAACACCGCGTCACCCAGCAGGTCGGCCGCCACCGTGCAGGTCGCCGTCGACGTGAGCGTGGGGCACGAGATCTCGCCCGGGGTGCCGGCCTTGATCACCATCGTGCGCGTGCCGTCGAGCTGCAGCGACAGGTCGGCCGTGGTGACGCCCCGGTCGAGCGCGAAGCCCGGCGCGGGGTTGGCGAGGAACACCCACTGCACCAGGTCGAGATGCCGTGGCTCGGTGGGCTTGTCGTCGCTCGACGCCTGCACGCCCGTCGGCGGCGCACTGCGCCCGAACACCAGCACGAACACCAGGAACAGCCCCGCCAGGGCGCCGAACGTCAGCCAGAAGCGGAGGGACAGGAACTGGCGCACGGCCAGGAGCGTAGGTCAGGCGCCGACGGCGCGGACTGCAGCGACCGCGGCACGGTCGGCCGCCTGGCCGATCGCCTCGATCACGTCATCGGTGTGGCCGACACCCACGAACAGGGCCTCGTAGGCGCCAGGTGCGAGGGCGACGCCCTCGGCCAGCATCGCGTGGAAGAAGGCCGCGTACATCCGCTCGTCGGTGGTCTTCGCCTGCTCGAAGTTGGTCGGCGGGTGTCCCTCACCGAAGTACATGCCGACCAACGTGCCGACCACCGGGAACGACGCCGGCAGCCCTGCTGCCGAGCACGCCGCAGCGAGCACCTCGGCGAGCGCCGCAGCGCGACCGCGCAACAGGGCGTAGACGTCGTCGGTCAGCTCGCCGAGCGCCGCGCGACCCGCTGCCGTCGCCAGCGGGTTGCCGGCCAACGTGCCTGCGTGGAACACCGTGCCCAGCGGCGACAGGGTCTCCATGATGTCGCGGCGCCCGCCGACCGACCCGATGGGCAGGCCGCCGCCGATCACCTTGCCGAAGGTGGTGAGGTCGGGGCGCACGTCGTACGCCACCTGTGCGCCGCCGCGGCCGAGACGGAAGCCGGTGATGACCTCGTCGAACACCAGCAACGCGCCGACACGGTCGCACTCGGCGCGCAGGCCGTCGAGGAAGCCAGGACTCGGCGGCACGACGCCCATGTTCGCGGCGACGGGCTCGACGAACACCGCGGCCACCTGCTCGTCCAGTTCCGGCACCACGTTGTACGGGACCACCATCGTGTTGGCGACGGCGCTGGCAGGGACGCCGGCGGTGCCGGGCAGGCCCAGCGTCGCCACCCCACTGCCACCTGCGGCGAGCAACGCGTCGGTGGCGCCGTGGAAGTTGCCGTGGAAGATGACGATGCGATCCCGACCGGTGAACCCGCGTGCCAGGCGCACGGCGGTGCTGGTGGCCTCGGTGCCGGAGTTCATCAAGCGCACGCGCTCACACGACGGCACGCGCTCGGCGATGGCCTCCGCCAACAACACCTCGCCCGGCGTGGGCGCGCCGTACGACGTGCCATGCGCTGCCGCGGCGGCGATCGCCGACGTCACGGCGGGATGTGCGTGACCGAGGATGATCGCGCCATAGCTCTGCACGAGGTCGATGTAGCGGCGGCCCTCCACGTCCCACACGTACGGGCCTTCGGCGCGCTCGACGATGTACGGCGTGCCGCCAACGGCCTTGAACGCACGGATGCTGCTGTTGACGCCGCCGGGGATCGCCGCGCACGAGCGGGCGAACACGTCGGCGTTGGAACGGGGCAGACCGCCCGGCAGCGCAGGAAGGGACTCGGGCGAGGTGCTCATGAATGGGTCTCCGCGAACCAACGGGTGAGATAGGTGAGGATGATGTCGGCGCCGGCGCGCTTGATGGCGGTGAGGTGCTCGGTGGCGACGACGTCGTGGTCGATCCAGCCGTTCGCCGCGGCGGCCTTGAGCATCGAGTACTCACCGCTCACGTGGTACGCCGCCAACGGCACCGTCACCGCAGCCCGCACTGCGGCGATGATGTCGAGGTAGGCGAGGGCGGGCTTCACCATCACCATGTCGGCGCCCTGGTCGATGTCGGCCTGGACTTCCGCCAGGGCCTCTCGAGCACCGTTGCGCCAGTCCTGTTGATACGCCTTGCGGTCGCCACCACCGACGATGGCGCAATCCACTGCGTCGCGGAACGGGCCGTACAGGCCGCTCGCGTACTTCGCCGAGTAGGCGAGGATCGGCACGTTCACGTGGCCGGCCGCGTCGAGCGCAGCACGGATGGCACCCACCTGGCCGTCCATCATCCCGCTCGGCGCCACGACGTGCGCCCCGGCGTCGGCCTGTGCCACGGCGATGCGGCCGTAGATCTCGAGTGTGGCGTCGTTGTCCACGGACGTGCGCGGATCGCCCGCCGGGCCGTCGAGCACGCCGCAGTGACCGTGGTCGGTGTATTCGTCGACGCACAGGTCGGCCATCAGCACCACCCGGTCGCCGACGTCGTCGGCAAGATCCCGGAGAGAAAGTTGCACGATTCCCTCAGGGTCGAACGCCCCCGAGCCGATGGAATCCTTGATGCTTGGCACCCCGAACAGCATGATCGCGCCCACGCCCAGGTCCGCGAGCTCGCGCACCTCCTGCCCCAGGCTCGCCCGCGTGTGCTGCACCACGCCGGGCAGTGACGCGATCGGTTGCGGCGCGTCGATGCCCTCGCGCACGAACAGTGGTGCCACCAGGTGGCGGACGTCGAGCTGCGTCTCGGCCACCAGGTCGCGCAGCGGGGCGGAGCTGCGCAGCCGGCGAGGCCGCGAGACGGGGAAGTTGCCGGTCACGGCATCGCATCGTATTCGGCACACCGAAGGAATCGCCCGGTGAGCGCGTCCGACCTCGCCATCGACCACTACCAGGCTGCCGTCGAGGCACGCCAGGCCGGCGAGTTCCTGCCCGCCGCGGCGCTGTTCGCGCTGGCGGCGGGCGACACGGCCGACCTGCAAGAGCGCCTGCACCGGCAGATCCGCCAGGCCATCTGCCTGGTGGCAGCCGAACACTTCGACGACGCCGCCGCGCTGGCCCGCGTCGTCGCGGAGGAAGCACGCGCCGAGGACCATCTGAGCGAGCTCGCCGATGCACTCGGCCTGCTGGTGGACGACCACACACGTGCCGAGCGCTGGGCCGAGGCCACGCACGCGTTGTCGGAGGCCGTGTACGTGCTGCACCGCCTGCCGAACGATCCGGCGCACTTCCAGGTGCTGCACAACATGGCCGTCACCTACGCACGCTGCGGCTTCGTGGAGCCGGCGCTCGAGCTCTACGACCGAGCGTTGCGACTGGCCGACAACGACGTCGACCGCCAGTTCGCCTACGCCAGCATGTCGGCGGCGTATCACGACGCGGCGCTCCGCGAGACCGACCCCCTCGAGCAGCACCGGCTGTTGCACGACGGTCTCTACGCCGCGTCCGCGGCGCTCGACCCGGAGGGCGCGAGGGAGACGCTCGCCGTGTGCGAGGCGCTCGCCCATCGTTCGCTGATGCTTGCCGAGATCGGCCACTACCACTCGGCCATGGACGACGCGCAACGGGCGCAGCAGCTCGCACGGGAACACGGCATGCGCGGCGAGTTGGCGCTGGCCCTCGCCGGTGAAGCGCTCGCCCGCTGGGGCATGCACCGCGACGCGTCACCCGGCGAGGGCAGTGTGCGATCGCTGATCGACGCCGCGTTCGAGGCGGCCGCCGGTCTCGAACAGGACCGGTACCTCACGCCGCTGCACGAGCTGCAGGTGGACGTGCTCTGGTCGGCCGGCGCACACACCGACGCCCGGGCCGTCCTGGAACTGCAGCTGCACACGTTGCACCGCCGCCACCACGAGGAGATGAGTGTTCGCTGGGAGCACGTACGGCTCGGCGCCGATCATCTGGAGGTGGCGGCGATCAGCGAGAGCGACCCCCTCACCGGCCTGCCGAACCGCCGCCACCTGGCGCACGTGCTGCCCGAGGTGCTGCAGA
Source organism: Ilumatobacteraceae bacterium (assembly GCA_049318165.1). Classification (GTDB taxonomy): domain Bacteria; phylum Actinomycetota; class Acidimicrobiia; order Acidimicrobiales; family Ilumatobacteraceae; genus UBA668. Next base: position 5,558 of record JBMOGW010000023.1, on the reverse strand, counting down.
CCCACGGGCCCGTCTGCGTCGGCGTGGTGGACCTCGACGGCTTCAAGCGCGTCAACGACGAGTACGGCTACATGCACGGCGACAGCGTGCTGCAGGAGGTTGCCACCGTGCTCGAGCGTGTGTTGCGCCGCGGCGACACGGTCGTGCGGCTCGGAGGCGACGAGTTCGTGATGGTGCTCCGCGAGACGTCGCCCAACGATGCCCGCGCCGTGTTCGAGCGCGTGCGCCAGCTGATCGGCATGCGCACCTGGCACGGCTTGCCGTCGGAGCTGCGCCTCACCGCGAGCGTCGGCATGGTGGTCGGCAACGCGGGGCACGACCCTGCGACGCTGCTCGCCGAGGCGACCGCGGCGCTGCAGCATGCCAAGAAGTCCGGCCGCGACCGCATCGTGTTGCGGTAGCAGGGGCCCGGGAACTCGGTAGGGTCTTGCTCCGTGGCAGCACAGGCGTGGTTCTCCTCCGGTGACATCGACGTCACCCCCGGCACGACAGCCGTGCTGCAACTGACGATCGTCAACCTGGCCGATTCCACCGACTCGTTCACGCTCACCCCCATCGGCATGGCGGCGGGATGGACGACCCTGCGTCCCGCCAACGTGACGCTGTTCGGCGGCACCCAGCAGATGGTGGAGGTGGAGGTCGCGCCACCGATGCTGCCCAGCACCACCGCTGGGCCCACTGCGCTCACCATTCGCGTCGTGTCGAATCGCGACCCCGACGCCGACACGTCGGCGGAGACCACCCTCGTCGTCGGCGAGAGCTACGACCGTCGCCTCAACGTGCTCACCCCCGCGCTGCGCGGCCGCCGCACGGTCGTCTACGACATGATGGTCGAGAACCGCGGCAACACCCTCGCCAGTTGCCGGATGCACCTCGTCGACCCCACCGGCCGCGTGGAGGGCGAGTTCGACCCGCCCGCCGCGGGCGTCGAGCCGGGTGCGAGCACGCTCGTGCGGATGAAGGTGCGCGCCAACCACATCCAGTGGCAGCGTCACGCGCGCACCATCCCGTTCCGCATCGACGCCGATCAGCCCGGTGCGCCCACCGCAACGGCACCCGCCACGTTCGTGCAGGCGCCCGTCGTCGGCGAGCACCTCATCGGTCGGCTGGTCGCAGCCGGCGCCGCCCTCGTCGCGCTCGGCATCGCATGGGTCGCGCTGGTGAAACCGGCGATCGACGACGCCGCACAGCGAGCGGTCGACAAGGCGGTACCCAGCGTCAGCACCACCATCGGCACCGGCCCGACGGAGACCACACAACCCGGTGACACCACCGTCACCACACCGCCGCCGGCCGAGGACTCGATCGTCAACGTGCCCCTGCCCATGTCGGTGCCGCAGGGCCAGACCGGGACCAACCAGTACACGGTCCCCGCCGGTCGTCGGCTGCGGGTCACCGACATCATCGTGCAGAACCCCGGGCAGGACCAAGGGACCCTCACGCTCGGCAAGGGCGACAGCGTGCTGTTCACCTACAGCCTGAACAGCATGTTCGGCGTCGACATCGACCAGCCGTTGCGAACCCCGATCGAACTCGTCGCCGGCGAACAGCTGGTGGTCACCGTCACGTGCGACGGCCCCGGCGACCTGAGCGGCGCCAACTGCAGCCCCAACGTGCTGCTCAGCGGCGTACTCGTCGCCGGCTGATCAGCCGTCGAAGCGAGGGGAACTGGCGCTGTTGCGCCCTCTCGGCACCACGACGGCGACGTCGGCCGTCGCCAGTTGACCATCGGCCGTCTGGGCGACCACCGTGCGGTTGCCGGGACGGTCGTTGGGGCGCACGATCATCGTCGCGACCAACGACCCGGTCTCGTCGGTGGTGACCGTCACCGGTGCACCAGCCCCATCCGCCCAGCCGAGCGTGACCTTCGTGTTCGGAGCGAAGGCGGCACCGATCAGCACCAGCTCCGAGGGCGCCACCACGGTGGTGGTGGACGCGGCGAGCTTCGGCTCGTAATGCGCCTGACCGCTGACGAGCATCGTGGTGTACGCACCGTCGGTCGTCTTCATCACGATGCTGGCCGTGCGGTGGCCACCCGCAGTGGGAGCGAACAGCACCTGCAGCGTGCACTGGATGCCGGCATCGACCTTCTGGCCGCTGCACTGATCCTCGACGACCTGGAAGTCCATCGGGTTGCGACCCTCGACCGTCACCTGCTGCATCGTCACCGGACTGAACGCCACGTTGCCGACCGCGAACGACATCGGCTCACTGCGGCCACCGACGACCGTGTCATCGGCACGTGCGCCCGCCGGAGTGGGGGCGAGCGCTGGTTCGCCGCCGGCGCCGACCAGCGTGGTGCTGACGGTGAGACCGCCGAAGCCGAACTCCTTGACGGTGAGCGTGGCCATCGTCGGACCGGCCTTGCTCGGCATCAGCATCAGGTTGACGGTGCAGGCGCCACCGGGCCGCACGGGCACCGTGTTCTGGTCCACGCACGTGCCACCGCTGATGATGAAGTCGGGGTTGTCGACCTCGGTGATCGCCGGGATGAACGACGACGGGCCGTCGTTGGTGAGCACGAGGAACCACTCCGGGCCGGGGAACCCGACCGCGACGCTGCCCATGTCGAGGTCGGCGAGCGACAGGCGCGGCTGCTTCTCGACCACGGCCACCTGCCGGCCGTCGGCAGCCTTGCCACCGAACGCCGCCGCGGCGAGCGTGTCGAACACGACGACGCGACCATTTGCCGAGACACGCGGGTGTGCGTTCACCGCCGGCGCCGGCGTGACACTGTCGGCCTGGGTGCTGATGCGCTGCACCGTGCCCAGCGCCGGCACGGTGACCACGATGTCGCCGTCGAACTGGCCTCCCACCTCGCCGTTGCGCGTGGGGAACAGGTTGGTGGAGCGGCTGACGTAGAACAGTTCGTCGCCGCTGCGGTTGAGCGCCGGCTGCGTGGCGCCGAGGTTGGCCGCCACGGGTGCCGCCGCCGGGTCGCCTGGTTCACGGCTGCCGAGGCGGGTGGTGCCGTCGGTGCGGTCGTACACGTAGACCTGCGGGAGGCACTCGGGAGTGCACGCTGGCAGCGTCGCGCCGGGCACCAGGTTCGAGGCCGTCGAGACGAAGGCGACGTAGCGGCCGTCACCCGAGATGGCCGGGCTGTCGGCATTGCCGGACTCACCGGCGGGCGACAACGAGATGCGCCGCACGTTGACGTTGCGGTCCGCGTTGGAACGGTCCCACACGTAGACGTGCGACGTGGCGAAGCCGCCGGGCTGGGGGCCACTGCCCCACTCGCCGAGCAACAGGCTGAGGTCGGCGTCGGACGTGACCGCCACCACGGTGCCGTCGTCGCTGATCACCGGCTGGCGCACGCCCTTGTAGCGGAAGGTGCTGTCGGGTGCGGTGCCCGGCGTGCCCGCGACGGGCTGCATGCGGCCCTCTTCGCCGAGCGGGATGGTGAGGTCGACCAGCGTCACCGCAGTCAGGTCGGGTGCGGCCTCGCTGAAGCGGTGCGTGAACGCGATGTACGCACCCTCACCGGAGATCGCGGGCGGGTCGAGAGGGCTGGCATCGTCACCGGCGCTCGAGTCGAAGCCATCGCCACCGGTGGTGGACACCAACTGCCAGTCGCCCGGTGCGCCACCGCACCACGGCAGGCGCCCGGTGTACACGTCCCAGCGGTCGCCCTCGTCGTCGTCGCGGAACAGGTCGAGTGCCATCTGGGTCACCAGCACCACGTTGCAACCGTCGGCGCTGAGCACCGGGTGCACCGTGTCGCCGGGGCGCACGTCCTGGATCACCGGCGTCAACTCGGTGACGGTGCCGGTGGCCCGATCCTGCACGAACGCGGTCAGCGAGCGGGGGTCGTCCTTCGCCGTCGGCTTGCCGGCCCAGGCCCAGTACTGGCCGTCTCCGGACACGGACGGCGTCTGCGCGACGACCTCGGCGGCGGGAGTGTCGACCGGGGGCGGGGTGACCGGTTCGGCGGCGGCGCGACGACCTGCGGCGACGTGGGCAACACCCACGGCCGAAACCGCTGCCACCGCTCCCAGCAGGAGCCAGCGGCGTGCACGTCGTGTGCCGTTCATGTCGTTGGTCTTCACTCTCCGCCCGGACGGTGATGCCGGGAATTCTAGTCCTGGGCGGACAGGTGCTCCTCCAGGGCCGCAACCATTCCGCTCAGTGAATGATCGGCCGCGACCAGGTCGACCTTGAGGTCGAGGGCGGCCGCGGCGGCCGCCGTCTGAGGCCCGATGGCCACCGTGAGCGGGGGTGTCGCGGTGCCGAAGACGGCCACCCACGCACGCACCGCGGAACCGCTGGCGAACAGCACCGCATCGGCCGACAAGGCCGCCCGCTGCGCCTCGGCGGTGGGCTGCGCCGGGACCGTGCGGTACGGCGCCACGGCAGTGACGTGCCAGCCCGCGCCGGCGAGGCCGTCGGCCATCACCGGCTCGGCGTCCACGGCCTGCACCAGCAGCACCCTGCCGGGGCCAGGCGGGAACACGCTGACCAGGCCGTTCGCGCTCTGGGTCGTCGGCACGAGGGTGGCCGAGACGCCGGCTGCGGCGAGCGCGGCCGCCGTCGTCGACCCGACCGCGGCCACCTGCAGCGGCGCGGTGGCGTGCACCGCGGCGTACGCCTGCGCCCCGTTCGGGGACGACACCACCAGCCAGTCGAAGTCGGCCGGCACGAGTGCCGCCAGGCGGGCGACGCCCTCGTCCACCGGCACCTGGTCGACCAGCGGCACGACCACCGGGAGGGCCCCGCGTTCCTCCAGCAGGCCTGCGAGGGACCCGGCCTGGGAAGACGACCGGGTGACCACGACGCGCCGACCGGCCAACGCGGACCCGGCTGCGGCGGCGCTCATGCGGTCAATCCGCCCCGAGCCGGTCGCGCAGGTCGCGGGCCAAGCGCGCCCCGGCGTCGCGGTGGGCACCATCGGTGGCTGGGAGATCGACGACGTCGGCGACGTGGCGACCCGAGGCCGGGTCGGCCAGGAACCCGTGCAGTCGGCCGCCGTGCGCGTGCGCCGCGACCGGCAGGCTGCACCCGGTGCCCAACTCGGCCAGGAACGCACGCTCGGCCTCCACCGCGGCGCGGGTGGACGGGTGGTCGACGGCGCGTAGCAGGACAGCCGTGTCGTCATCGCCTGCGCGGCATTCGATCGCCACGCACCCTTGCCCGGGTGCTGGAACGAACCGGTCCAGCGGCAGCGCCTCGGCGATGCGGTCGGTGAGGCCGAGAATCTCCATCGCGGCCACCGCCATCACCAGCGCGCCACCGTCGGGCAGCTTCGACAGCCGGGTGTGGATGTTGCCGCGCAGCTCGACGAACTGCAGATCGGGTCGAACGGCCTGCAGTTGCGCGCGGCGCCGCACCGAGCCGGTGGCCACCGTGGCGCCCTGCGACAGCCCGGCCAGCGTTGCGCCGACGAGGGCGTCACGCGCATCGCGGCGCGCACAGAGCGCCCCCAACTGCAGCCCGTCGGCCGTGACCGACGGCAGATCCTTGGCGCTGTGCACGGCGATGTCGGCGTGCCCGTCGAGCACCGCCCGCTGCACCTCCTTCACGAACACGCCCTGCCCGCCGATGGTGTGCAGCGGCACGTC
>JBMOGW010000022.1:0-26414 GCA_049318165.1 Ilumatobacteraceae bacterium | reverse complement strand
AGGCGACGCAGCTCACCGACCCGTCGTTCGTCGGGCACACCGAGTTCATCGCCGGTCTGTGTGGCGTGCAGAAGGTGACGATGATGCTGACGGCGGCCACCCCGACGGGTTCCATCGCCGTGACGCACGTGAGCACGCACTGTTCGCTCGCCGAGGCGATCGAGCGGGTGCAACCCGAGCGGGTGCTCGACGTGGTGCGGCTGACCGACGAGGTGCTGCGTCGCTTCATCCCTGCGCCGCGCGTCGCGGTCTGCGGGCTGAACCCGCACGCGGGGGAGCACGGCCTGTTCGGCCGGGAGGACATCGAGCGCATCGCGCCCGCTATCGAGGCTGCGTGCGCGGAGGGCATCGACGCCACCGGCCCGCACCCCGCGGACACCGTCTTCTTCCAGGCGGTGCACCGCGGACGCCACGACGCGATCGTGTGCATGTACCACGACCAGGGGCACGGGCCGATGAAGCTGCTCGCGTTCGACAGTGGGGTGAACGTCACCCTCGGGCTGCCCATCGTGCGCACCTCGGTGGACCACGGCACGGCGTTCGACATCGCCTGGCAAGGAGTCGCGTTCACCGACAGCGTGCGTCACGCCGTCGCCTACGCGCGCAGACTCGTGTCAGGGTGACTGTCAGATGTTAGGTTCGCCGGCGATGGAACGGGGACTCGCATGACGTTGGGCAGCATCCGCCACCAGGTCCGCATCCACCGCAGCGCGGACGACGTGTGGGCACGTGTGCGCGACGCCGCGGCGCTGCACACGTGGTTCCCGGGTCTCACGAACTGCACGGTGGACGGCAACACCCGGGTGATCCACCTCGGTTCGGGCATGGCGATGCCGGAGGAGATCCTCGTCAACGACGACGTGCAGCGCCGGTTCTCGTACCGCATCACCGCACCGATCTTCCGCCACCACCGCGGCACGATCGACGTGATCGATCTCGAGGACGGCACCTGCCTGGTCGTCTACAGCACCGAAGCCGACCCGCGCACGATGGCGCTCACCATCGGTGGCGGCACGGCCGGTGCACTCGACGAACTGCAGCGACAGATGGAGGCTCCCTGATGGGTCGTAAGATCCTCTTCGTCACCACCGACCAGCAGCGCTACGACGCGATCGGCTGCAACGGTGGCACCATCGCTCGTACGCCGGTGATCGACGCGCTCGCCGCGCAGGGCCACCGCTACGAGCGTGCCCAGCCGCAGAGCGTCGTGTGCATGCCGTCGCGCAGCACGATGATCACCGGCCAGCACGTCAGTACGCACGGCGTGTGGATGAACGGTGTGGCACTGCCGGCCGATGCGCCGTCCGTCGCCCAGGTGTTGCACGACCACGGCTACCGCACGGCGCTGATCGGCAAGCCTCACTTCGAGCCGTTTCTCGACCCGTTCCTGCGGTTCACCGAGAACCGCCTGTCGCGCGAGCCGCTCAGCGGCGGGCTGACGCACCGCGGGTTCGAACACTTCGAGGCCGCCACACACGGCGGCCAGGGGATGCTCCACTACGCCCGCTGGCTGGCGGCGAACCACCCCGAAGCCGTGAGCATGTTCTACCCGGTGCTCGACGGCTCGCTGGAGGTCAACGCGCTCGGCGGTGGCGACACCGGGGCGCCGCAGGTGTGGGACAACCCGATCCCGAAGGAGTGGTACCACACCGATTGGGTGGCCGAGCGCACGATCGCGTGGCTCGACTCGCTCGACGCGGACGAGGACTGGTTCTGCTGGATGAGCTTCCCCGATCCGCACCATCCGTGGGACCCGCCGAAGAGCGAGGTCGGGCGGGTGGACTGGCGCGATGTCCCGCTGCCCGACGGCTACATCGAGGATGCCGACGAGCGCCTCGCCGTGCTCGATCGCAAGCCGCGCCACTGGCGCGCGTGGTACGAGGGGCGCTTGGTCAGCAACTACGAGGCGCCCGCCGATTGGGTGCCGGCGACGATGACCGCCGACCACGTGCGCGAGGTGAACGCCCGCAATGCGGTCGAATGCGAACTGATCGACGAGGCGTTGGGCCGCGTGCTGCAGGCCATCGCCGCGAAGGGCTGGACCGATGACGTCGACGTGGTGTTCACCACCGACCACGGTGAACTCCAGGGCGACTTCGGTCTGCTCTTCAAGGGGCCGTACCACGTCGACGCGCTGATGCGCCTCCCGCTGGTGTGGCGTCCGGCCCCGTCCAGCACGCCCGCCCCCTCCGCCGTGTCACGCCCCGTCGGCCTGGTCGACCTCGCGCCCACGTTCTGCGCCATCGCCGGAGTGCCCGTGCCGGACTGGATGGAGGGCAAGCCGCTCCCGGTCAGCGATCACGACGCGGACTCCCGCGGCTTCGAGCGGTCACTCACCGAGTGGGACAGCGTGCTGTTCGGCGTGGAGGTGCACCTGCGCACCATCACCCGCGACGGCTGGGTGTGCACCACCTACCGGCCGGGCTCGGCGCACGACGGCAGCGAGGGCGAGTTGTATCACTTGGCGGACGATCCGCTGCAGCGCGTCAACCTCTGGGACGATCCGGCGTACGCATCGATCCGCAGCGACCTGGTGGCCGACCTGTGGGACCACCAGCCGCCGATGCATCAGCCGCTACGCCGCGTGGAGGCGCCGGTCTGACTTCCGATCCGGCTTCGCCTTCGGTCGGCGCGGGTTCGCCAGCATCCAGATCAACAACACGCTGATCAGTTCCGGGAGGTGGTTGGCCTCGCCGAGCAGTGGCACGCGGCCCTCGAACAGGTCGACGAGTGCGGTTACGAGCAGCGCGCCGGCCAGGACGGCAGCGACGGGCAGCATCGTGCGCGCCCGTGCCGGTCGTACTGCGACCACCAACAGGCCCACGCCGTAGGCGATGCTGAAGGCGCCGAGGTGGCGGGTGGCGTGCACGCCGGCATCGCTGTCGCCGGCGGACAGCAGGTCGCGCAGTGCGAATGCGATCACGTCGACCGCCACGACCGCCAGCAACATCCTCACGATGCTCAGGCTTGCTGCCCGGTCGGCCACGGCGTTGAGCCGGGCCATCGGCTTGCCAAGATCGGGCATCGGGGCAGCGGGCGCCAGTCGCGCGGCGCGGCGACCGCCCTCGGCAGCCTGCTCGAATCGACGGCAATCGGCGCAGCCGGCAAGATGCGCATCGAGCAATCGCGGCTCGATGCCGAGGTCCTCGCCGTCGATCCGGGCCGAGATGGCTTCCTGAAAGTGCACGCAACTCACAGCATCACTGTCGCTCGAACCGGCACGCCGGTTCCCGGGACGTGCGTGGGACCAACGGCCCATTGTGTGCATCTGTCGTTGATCCTCGTCGGGTTTGCCGACACACTGCTCGACATGCGGGACAGCGATCCGATTCGACACCTGGCCGAGGCGGCCATCGAGGGCGACGACGTCGCGTTCGCCGCGCTCGTCCGCGCCACGCAGCCGGCCGTCTGGCGGCTCTGCACGGCACTCGGCTCCCCCGGAGTGGAGGAGGACCTCGTGCAGGAGACCTACCTTCGTGTCATCAAGGCGCTGCCCGGGTTTCGCTTCGAGGTGCCGGTGCAGGCGTGGCTGCTGTCGATCGCTCGCCGCGTGTGTGCCGACGACGTTCGTCGACGCACTCGGCGCCGCCGTCTCCACGATCGTCTGGAAGGCTTCGCCCAGGACGTCGTGCAACTCGACCACCACTCGGTCGACGACCTGCTCGACGGGCTCGCACCCGATCGGCGTGACGCCTTCGTGCTCACTCAGGTGCTCGGCCTCAGCTACGAGGAGGCTGCCGAGGTGATGGGCTGCCCGATCGGCACCGTCCGCTCCCGCGTCGCTCGTGCCCGCGCCGACCTGGCGGGCACCGTCGAGCGGGCGCTCGCTCGCTGAACCAGGACCAGCGGCCCGGGTCTCAATCCTCTGTCCGCCGAACGGGTGCACGTTCGACAATGCGGGCAACGCCGGAGGAGGTGGGGCACGCGTGAAATCGACGACGGGACGGACCGAGCTGGAGCTCGCGCTCGCGGAGAGCGAGCGCCGCTTCCGCATGCTCGCCAGCCATTCTTCCGACATCGTCGTCGAGAGCGGCGCCGATGGGCTCGTCCGTTGGGTGTCGCCATCCGTGGAGAAGGTGCTCGGCGTGCGGCCGGAGTCGTGGCTCGGCAAGCGTCCACGCGACCTCGTGCACCCCGACGACCGGGACCTGCTGGTCGAGTTGCACGACGAACTGGTCGAGCACGGCGTGCATCGTGGCGCGGTGGAACTGCGTGTCGTCACCGCCGCCGGTGACAGTCGCTGGATGGAACTGCTCGGTCAGCGAATCGTTCAGGATGGCCTGCCGATCGGCATCGTCGGCGGTCTGCGCGACGTGCACGACCAGGTGTTGCTGCGCCGCGCGCTCACCACCCTGTCCGCAGCGAACGCCGCGATGGTGCGCGCGAACAGCGAGCAGGAGTTGCTCGACGAGATGTGTGCCCTGGCGGTCGAGAAGGCCGGCTACCTGTTCGCGTTCTACGCCCGCCGTGTGTCCGACGAGGCACACTCGGTGCAGAACATCGCAGCCGCGGAGCAGCATCGTGGCTATCTCGACGAGATCCGCCTGTCGTGGGGCGACGACGAGTTCGGTCAGGGTCCGACCGGGCGATGCCTGCGTGAGGAGACCCCACAGTGCCTCGAGGACTTCGTGGTGGCCGAGCGGTTCCGGCCGTGGCTGGCCGCGGCGACGCGGCGCGGTTTCCGCTCGTCGCTGAGCATTCCCGTGTTCGTGGACGGCGTGTTCGACGGGGCCTTCATGGTCTACGCCCCCGAGCCGTACGCGTTCGATGCGCAGGCCGTCGCGGTGCTGACGGATCTGGCGGCGCAGATGGGCACCGGGTTGGCCCGGGTGCGGGTGGCGGCTCACCTGCAACGGGCCGCCGACGAGCGCCGCCTGCTGACCACCGCGATCGACCAAGCAGCGGAGGCCATCGTCGTCACCGACAACGAGGCCATCATCCGCTATGCGAACCCGGCGGCGCTGCGCGTCAGCGGTTACACGCTGGAGGAAGTGCTCGGACAGAACCCCAACATCTTCCAGAGCGGCATGCACGACGATCGGTTCTACGGCGACATGTGGACGCAGCTGATGGCAGGGGAGCCGTGGCACGGCGTACTGCTGAATCGGCGCAAGAACGGCGAGTTCTACGAGGAGGAGGCGACCATCGCCCCCGTCCACGACGAGGACGGCCGGCGCATCGCCTACGTCGCCGTGAAGCACGACCTCACCAAAGAACGGCAGTTGCAGGAGGCCGTCGACCGCGACCAGCTCGATCGCGACGCCATCGTCGAAGTGATGCGTGACGTCCACCCCGGCGAGACGCTGTTCGAGAGCGCCGAGCACCTGGCGACCGCAGTGCGCCGCTTCGCCGACGTCGACGGTTGCATGGTCATCGTGCTCCGGCCCGACGGCCAGGCCATCCCCGTGGCGATCTCGGGCCCGGTGCTGCCCGGCTTCCACCAGATCGGCGAACCGCTGCACAACGACCGCATCGACCTGATGGTCGAGATCAGCAAGGCCGGACCGTGGTGGATGGACTTCCGCGACGAGGACGGGATCGCCGCCACCGATCCGGAGTTCTCCGGCGCGATGCGTGCCGCCGGCTTCACCTCGACGGCGTATGCGCCGATCCGCTGGGGCGGCGAGACCATCGGAGTCGTCTCGGTCGGGACGTTCTCGCCGACGGCGGAGGTGTGGATGCCGCAGCGAATGGGCCTGCTCACCGAGGTCGGCTCGTTCGCCGGCATGCTGCTGGGCTCGCAGGCGGTGCGGCACACCCACCGCGAACTGCTCCGCGCCGAGATCGAGCAGGTGATCGCCGAGGAACGGTTCCAGATCACCTTCGAGCCGGTGATCCACCTACCGTCCGGGGCGGCGGTCGGTTACGAGGCACTGACGCGCTTCGACGACGGCACCACCCCGGAACTGCGATTCGGCGATGCGCTGGCCGTCGGGCTCGGCAGTGAGCTCGAGGCCGCGTGCGCGGGAGCGGCACTCCGCGAGGCGGCATCCCTGCCCGCCAGTGCCTGGGTGGCGGTGAACTTCTCGCCGACCACCATCGTCGCCGGGGTGGCCGCCGCGGTCGTCGCGGGCACGACGCGGCAGGTGATCATCGAGATCACCGAGCACGACCACATCGAGAACTACCAGGAGGTCCGCCGGGCGATCGCCGCAGCGGGCAATGTGCTGGTGGCCGTCGACGACGCCGGCTCGGGCTTCGCCAGCCTGCGGCACATCCTCGAGCTCGAGCCCGACATCATCAAGCTCGACCTCGCGCTCGTGCGCGACATCGATTCCGACCCGGCTCGCCAGGCCCTCGCCGCCGGCATGCGCCACTTCGCGGCGCTCACCGGCACGACCTTGATCGCCGAGGGCGTGGAGACCGAGGCAGAGGCCAAGGCCATCCGCCAGCTCGGCGTCGAGATGGCTCAGGGATACGTGTTCCGAGAGCCCCCGACGCCGAGCTGACGCTCGGCTCAGGGCGTGGCGGTCAGGGCGTCGTGGTGGTGGGCACCAACACGCCGTCGAGCGGGATGATGATGCCGTTCGACGCCCGGATCTCCGGGGCGATGGTGGCGATGTCGTTCACCTTGACCACCTGATCGGCGCCGCTGCCCTCCACCGTCACGGTGAGCGGCTCGCCGTAGGCCGTGGGCACCGAGGTGAGCGTCGCCAGGAACGACAGCGTGATGCCGGCGTCGACGAGGTGGAACGACAGTGCCGCCTCCAGCTTCGCCGGGTCGGCCTTGAGTGCGTCGAGCACCGCCGGGTCGACGGCGGCGAGCGCGTCGTCGGTCGGGGCGAACAGCGTCACCGGACCGAGGACCGTCGTGTCACCGGTGAAGCCGGCACTTTCCAGCAGGCTCACCAGCGTGGTGAACCGGCCGTCCTCCTTGAGGGCGTCGAGGATCGTCGGTGCGCCGGGCTCCGGCGGGGTGATCGGCGCCGTCGTGGTGGGCGTCGGGATGGTGGTCGGCGGGACCGTCGTGCCGGGCACCGTGGTCGGCGGCGGGGTGTTGCCGCCGATGGTGAGGCCCTTCTCGAATGCAGCCTGCAGGGTGGCGGCGTCGAGGATGCCGGTCTCCGGGACGCCCAGGTCGCGCTGGAGGGCGCGGACGGCGGCGATCGTCTCGGCCGAGTAGACGCCGTCGATCGGGCCCGAGTAGTACCCGAGGTCGGTCAGCAGCTGCTGGATGCCGATCACGGCGTCGTCGAGCGCACCGGTCACGTCGCCGTGCTTGGCGCGCAGGGCGGCGTCGGTCTCCTCGTCGAACACGCCCGTCACCGGGACGCCGAGGTCGGCCTGCAGGAGCGCGATCGCAGCGGTGAGCTCCTCGCTCTCCTGACCGTCGATCGGGCCGCTGTAGTAGCCGAGCACCGAGAGCACCTGCTGCAGGCGGGAGGTGAAGATCGCCGCGGCGAGCGCCTCCTGCTGGCGGAGGGTGTCGAGGTCGAGGTCGGTCGACTGCAGGTCGGACATCTCGCCGTCCGCGAACGTGACCTGCGAGATGCGCACTTCCGCCGGGTCGCCGGCGTCGTCGAAGCGCACGCCACCGCTGACGCCCTCGTAGTCGATGTCCTCGCCTGCGGCGAGCTTGCCGAAGCAGTCGGCGACGGTCGAGCACGAGCGACCCTCGGCCGTCACCTCGGCGATCTGCGGGCCGAACGTGGCGGGGTCGGCTGCGCCTGCCGCCTGTGCGGCGAGCGCACCGATGATCGTGCAGTCGTACGCCTGGGCGCCGAACACGAGCTGCGACAGGGTCGGGGTCGCGAGGAGCCGATCGATGAACGCCCGGTCACCCGTCGAGCCGACGGCGCGGAGGCCGTCGAAACGGCCCGGGTCGGGGTTGTTGGCGCGCTGGGCGAAGTCGGGGAAGAAGATGCCGTCGAGACCGATGATGCTCGTCGGCGCCACGCCGCCGGTGACGAGGCTGTCGACCAGGCGGATGCCCTCGCCGTAGGTGATGACGACGACGTCGTTCGGCTTGGCCGAGCTGACGGCCTGCACCTCTGCCGGGAAGATCGACTGACGCGGGTTGTAGCTGACGACCTCGACCTCCATGCCGCGGGCCGTGAGGGCCGTGGCGAGGCCGTTGCCGACGCTGATGCCGTAGTCGTCGCCGCGGGCCACGATGCTCACCTTGAACTTCGTGCCCTCCGGCAGGGCGGCCTTCTCGGCGTCGGCCGACACCACGTCGGCGACGTGGTCGACCGTGAACGAGTCGGGCATGGCCGTGCGGTAGAGCACGCCGGCGTCGTCGAGGGTCGAGAGCTCCGGCGAGGTGGCCGAGGCGGAGCAGGCGACCGCGTTGCGGCTCTTCAGCACCTCGAGCGACGCCTTCGCGCCGGTCGAGCTGATCGGGCCGAGAATCATGTCGGCGCCCTGATCGAGCAGATCGGTCACCGCGGCGGCGGTGTCGCCGTCGAGCGACTCGTCCACCGCGATCATCTGCACCGGGCCACCGTTCACGCCGCCCGCGGCGTTGATGTCGGCGACGGCGAGGTTGATCGCCGCCTCCTGGGCGGTGGCCAGCGACGAGAGCAGACCCGCACCGGGCCGCACGTACCCGAAGGTGAACGTCGGGTCACCCGCGGGAAGCGACGTCTCCGTGCTGGTCGCGGCGGTGGTGGTGGGCGCCGTGGTCGGCGTCGCGTCCTTGTCGTCCGAGCACGCCGCGAGCACCACCGTCGCGGCGATGAGCGCGGCGATGCCGCGTCGGCCTGTCCTGGGTCGTCCCGTGCTGCTGCGTCCCGTCATGCTGATCCCCATCATGCCTCCTGTGGTTGCCATCATCCTGGCGAACCGGAGGCGGAGGGCCACCACCCTCGGCGGGTGATTTCCGCGAAGGAAGGGTCAGCGGCGACGCTTCTTCTGCTGGAAGTAGGCCACGACCACGAGGATCGCGGCCAGCATGATCACACCGGCGCCGATGAAGTACATGAGGCGCACTGTACTCAACCGGCTACTTTCTTTCGCGATGGAACCGGATTCGGCCGCGCTCCGCGCGCAACGTGCGCAGTTCGTGAAGATCGTCGGCCTGGCGCTCGGCCTGCTGCTCGTCTACGCGTGCATCCCGCTGCAGGACCAGTGGTGGTGGATCGGGATGCTCGTCGGCATCGCGGCGCTCGTCGCGATGACACCGTTCGCCGTGCGCCGCGCCGCGGCCGTCGCCACGGCGCCGAATCCGGTGTTCGCCGCCGCCCAGGCGCTGACGATCGTGGTGGCGATGCTGGTGTTCGGGTTCTCGGGCGTCTACCTCGCCATCGACCGCCATCACGACCAGTTCGTCGGCCTGCAGGGCAAGGTGGACGCGGTGTACTTCACGGTCACCACGCTGTCCACCGTCGGGTACGGCGACGTCCACGCAGTGGGACGCACCGCGCGGATCATCGTCACCCTGCAGATTCTGGTGGACCTGTCGCTGTTCGCCGTGGTGGTGCGGATGCTCGTGGGAGCGGCACGCAGTCGCCGTCAGTCCTGACGCTACGGTGGGTGCCCGCATGGCATCCCAGGACGAGCAAAAGAACCCGATCTTCCCGGTCTTCCTGACCGTCTTCATCGACCTCGTGGGTTTCAGCATCCTCATCCCGGTCTTCCCGCTGCTGATCAGCCCCGGGTCGCCGTTCCGCGTCACCCCGGACTCCTGGACGCCGCAGCAGGGCCTGATCATGCTCGGCTTCCTGCAGGCGGTGTACCCGCTGTGCACCTTCGTGGCGGCCCCGATCCTCGGGCAGTTGTCCGACCGGTTCGGCCGGCGCCCGGTGCTGGCGTTCTCGATCGCGGGCACGGCCGTCGGCTACGTGATCTTCGCGCTCGGCATTCATTGGGCGTCCATCCCGCTGCTGTTCCTCGGTCGTGCACTCGACGGCCTCACGGGTGGCAACATCGCTGTCGCGCAGGCGGCGGTCGGCGACATCAGCAACGACTCGAACCGGCAGAAGAACTTCGGCCTGCTCGGCGCAGCGTTCGGTCTGGGCTTCATCATCGGGCCCTACATCGGCGGCAAGCTCAGCCAGGGCGATGTCAGCTTCTACGGCCTGTTCACGACCCCGTCGTGGTTCGACGCCACCACGCCGTTCTGGTTCGCGGCGATCCTCTGTGTGATCAACGTCGCGCTGATCCTCACTCGGTTCCCGGAGACCAACCGACACATCGACCCCGACAAGCACATCGCACTCGGCGCCTCGGTGCGCAACGTGACCGACGGCTTCGCCTCGCCCCGTCTGCGGGTGCCGTTGCTGTCGTCGTTCTTCTTCAACGGTGGCTTCACGTTCTTCACGACCTTCTTCGGTGTCTACCTGTACAACCAGTTCGGGTTCACGCAGGGCAACACCGGTGACTACTTCGCGGTCGTCGGCCTGTTCATCGCCATCACCCAGGCCGTGTTGGTGCCACGGGTCGCCCAGCACCTCCGTGACTACCAGGTGCTGCGGTTCTCGTACTTCGGTCTCGCCGCGGCCATGAGCGGCTACTTCCTCGCGTCGGAGAAGTGGCAGCTGTGGGCGATCGTGCCGATCTTCACCTCGTTCAACGGTCTGTCGATGGCCAACCAGACCAGCCTCATCTCCCGGGTCGCGGAGCCGGGCAAGCAGGGGCAGGCGATGGGCATCGCGTCCAGCGTGATGAACCTGGCGCAGGTGCCGGCCAGCATCCTCGTCGGCTTCATCACCGGGTCGGTCTCGTCGAACACGCCGCTCGTGGTGTCCACCATCTGCATCGCCGCGGCAGGTGTGGTGTTCATCACGATGTTCCGGCCGACCTATCTGACGGACGCGCCGGCGCGCCAACCGGCACCCGCGGCGCACTGACTCGTCAGAGGTGCTTGTTGCGCTCGAGCCACTTGAGGGCGAAGAAGCCCCAGATCGGCGGCAGGTAGAACGTCGACGAGCGATAGGCGATCACTGCCGCGAACGCCGCACCGTCGGGCATGCCGGTGCGGATGAGGCCGTAGGTGAGCATCGCCTCGGCCACGCCCATGCCGCCCGGCACCGGCATCAGGCCGGCCAACAGCGACACCGACAGGTGGATGAGCAGCAGATCGGCGAACGACGCCGTGTGGCCCATCGACAGCGCGAACAGCCCGAGCGCGCTGGTGAAGAGCACTTCCGTGGCCAGGTTGCCGCCCAACAGCAACGCCAGTCGCCGGGGCGAGTGGAGGCCCTTGATGACGGTGAGCGCCTCCGTGCCCAACCGCTTCGCCCATTCGACCACGGCGGTGCGCAGTTTGCGGACCACGATCACCGTCAGCACCGCGAGCACGATCAGCACGCCGACGATCCACAGCAGGCGGCGGGCGGTGTCACCCACGCCGGTGAAGTCGAGGTCGAGGCTGGCGGGGGTGAACAGGATCAGGCAGGTGATGCCGATGACCTCGATGAAGAACGTCGTCATCACGTCGAGGAAGCCAGCGGCGAGCGCAGCACCGGCCGGCACGGCCTGGCGCTGGAAGAAGCGGACGACGACCGCGACCCGTGCGGCGTACGAGGGGATGGCGATCTGGATGTACGACGAGCTGAGCTGCAGCGCGTAGACCGGGCCGAGCGGGAGTGGCTTCGGCGAGGCGCCGACGGTGGACAGCGCCTGGGTGACGCGGGTGAGGTTGGCGGCGATGAAGCCGAGCAGCAGCAGCCACCACGTGGCACCGAGCAGTTCGTCCCACACACCGTCGAGTTCGAGGCCTGCCATCGCGGAGGTGAGGGCCACGATCGCCAGACCCGGTAGCACCACGCGCAGGATCGCGCCGATGGTGATGCGTCGCAGGCGCTGCAGCGACGGCTCCTCGACGCCGGCCGTCTCGGCTGCTCCGGAGCGAAGCGCGTCGAGGTCGATGTCGGCGGCACGCTGACGGGGTGTCAGCACGGCCCGCTGCAGGTAGGGCAGCAGCGCGGCGACGCCCTCGAGGCCGAGTGCGTCGACGGCCGACTGCAACGCGGTGGACTCGTCGGTCAGCATGGCCACCGTGGCGAGCACCTGCACCCGATCGGTCTGCAGCTGGCCGGCAGTGGCGGTGACCCCGGCGCCACCGAAATCGACCAGCCCGACGCGGCCATCGTCCACGATCAGCGTCGTCGGATCGATCGCGCCGTGCGAGATGCCCTGGGCGTGCAGTTGGGCCACCATGTCCCACAACTGCGCCGGCGTGTCGGCGGGCGGGGCATCGACGTCGAGCGGTGCGCCGCAGCCGCGCAGCACCAACAACGCGTCGTCGTCCGCGGTGGCGGCAGCGGTCACCACGCTCTCGGTGATCACGCCTGCCTGCGCAGCGAGCAGTGTCACGAAGGCCTCGTGTTCCACCTGTTGCAGGCGGCCGAGTCGCAGCGGAGCGCCCGGCTCGCGGTACCAGATCGCTCGCCAGATGGTGTTCACCAGGGCGGAGTCGTGCGCATCGCGGCCGTAGACCTTCACCACCAACGGGTGCCCGTCGGCGTCGGTGGCGATCACCTCGAAGTGGCCGGCAGGTTGGCGGTCGGCGGGGCTGAGCGCCGTGGTGGCGACGCCCACCTGGGCCAGGGCGCGGCGCACGTCGTCGACGCTCGGACGGCCGGCCGACGAACCGAGGGCCAGGTGCACCACGGCGCCCGCTGCGCCGCCGACCAGCACACCGGCCAGCGCGCCGAGCGTGCTCGCTGCACCGAGGGCCATCACGCCGAGGACACCCAGCGCGAGCAGCCAGCGGCCCACCCGGCGAGCCGGGCGGCTGAGATGGGGAGAGATGGTGACCAGCACCGCGGCAGGCAGCGCGATACGCGGCGACGGGTACCACGTGGGTGCGCCGGCACTGCGCAGCGACGCCCACAATGCCGGCCATTCGCCCTCGGCGAAGCGGGCGACCAGCAGCCACACCGCGATCGCGACGATGAGGCCGAGCACGAGGTCGCGGGCGACGTCGAACCGATGGCGCACGACCGCGGCGACGAGCAGGACGATCGCGTACAGGGCCAGCAGGTCGATGCTGATCTGCCAGGCGGTCTCGAGGAATGCGGGCGCGCTGCGCAGGAGGACGACGAACGCGGTCAGGACGCCCGGGTCCGGCAGCGCCGCCTCGGTCATCACCCACAGTCCGATGATGCAGGCGACGAGAAGGATGGCGTCCGTCGCCCGCCGGGCCCGGGGTTCCGTGCGGGAGTGCACGAAGAGGCGAGGCGCGCGGTCGGGATTGAGCACGGCTGACACTCTTGCACGCAGGACGGTCGCGTGCGGCACACTTGCGAGATGAGCGCAGGTCGTCGGGGAGTCGTCGTCGTCTCGGGTGGCGGTGCCATCAGTCCGTTCACCACACCCACGGCCGGATGTGCGTCCGGTCTCGCCGCCGGCAGCACCGACACCGGCCTGCGCGAGGCGCTGCTCGGCGCCGGGCTGGCCGTGTGGACGTCGCCCGCCAACATCGGCCACCGACCTGTCCGCAGCGATCCCGACGTGAACGGCTTCGACGGCGCTCCGGCCACGCTGCCCGCCGAGATGACCGTGAACGCCGCCGGGCCGATCGACACCGCCGGCGAGCACCTCGCGGCCTTTCTCGGCTGGCTGGCGGCGGAGGAGGCGCTCACCGAAGTCGACCTGGTGTGTCACTCGATGGGCGGGTTGTTCTCGCGGGCGGCAATGCGCGAGTTGCGCGACGACGGGCATCCGCTGCGCGTCCGGTCGCTGGTGACGCTCGGCACCCCGTGGCAGGGCAGCCTCATCGCCGATGTCGCGAACGGCCACCGCGACGTGTCGCTCGCCGCCGGCGATCCGAGCACCGAGGCGATCATCACCGACTTCCGGCAGTTGCTCGCGGATGTCAGCGAGGGTGCGGGCACGCAGGTGACCGCGAGGTACCTGTCGGGCCCGGACGGCTGGAACGCCCGGCAGGGCGACGTGCTGCGCGACGTGCCGGTGACGACCATCGCCGGCGACTGGTTCACCCTCCCCGCCGACGACGTCGACGGTGGCGACCCGAGCGCCTGGCCGCACGATGGCCTCGTCAGCCGTGCGAGCGCGCTCGCCGTCGATGTGCCGGCCGAGGTGCTGCCCGAGCACCGGTCGCACGTGTTCCCCGACGTGCACAGCATCTTCTTCGCCGACCAGTTCGGCCTGCCGTGGCACCGTGCCCTCACCTGGAACCCGGATGTGATGAAGGTGGTGCTGGATGCCCTCGCCGCAGCCTGACGTCGTGCTCACCGAGCCGGAGATCGGCGTGATGACCGCGGCCGAGTTGGCGCTGATCGTCGACTGGGCGGCGGGAGAGCAGTGGAACCCTGGGCTGCACGACGTCGCTGCGGCGCACGCGTACGACCCGGAGGGTTTCGTCGCCATGCGTCGCGACGGCGAGATGATCGGCGGCGGCAGCATCGTGTCGTACGACGGCGCATTCGGGTTCATGGGGCTCTTCATCGTCCGGCCCGACCTGCGCGGCCACGGCCTGGGCACCCAGCTGTGGCACCACCGCCGCGACCGGCTGCTCGCCCGCCTGCGGCCGGGCGCGGCCATCGGGATGGACGGCGTGTTCGCGATGGTGCCGTTCTACGAGCGGGGCGGCTTCCGCCTGGCCTACCGCGACCTGCGCTTCGAGGGAGTCGCGCCGGCGGCGACGACCGACGGCCTGACGACGCTCGATCTGGTGCCCCTCGACCAGGTGCCCTTCGACGTGGTGCCCTTCGACGTGCTCGATGCTTACGACCGGCGTCACGTGGCAGCGCCGCGAACAGCGTTGCTGCGGCACTGGCTGGACCAGCCGGGCTCGCACGGCGCCGCAGTGGTGGAGGACGGCCGGGTGGTGGGCATGGCGCACCTGCGTCCGTGCCGCACGGGCTTCAAGTTCGGGCCGGTGCACGCCGACCGCGCCGACATCGCCGAGCGCCTGATCGCCGGTCTGTTGGCGAAGGTCGTGGGCGAGCAGGTGCAACTCGACGTGCCCGAGCCGAACGAGGCCGGCCTCGCGCTCGCCGCGAGGTTCGGCATGGCCGAGTCCTTCGGCTGCGCACGCATGTACCTCGGCCCGGATCCAGACCTGCCCGTCGATCGCATCTTCGGCGTCACGTCGTTCGAATTCGGCTGAGACCGCACCATCGGGAGGCGCCACGCCGATGTCGCCCACGTTGAGCGCGTGAGGGCCGGTGCGCGAGAGTCCCCAGATGGGTAGCGACACCACGATCGACCGCGAGGCACTGAGGACGAAGTACCGGCTCGAGCGCGACAAGCGCCTTCGTCCCGAGGGCAACGAGCAGTACATCGAACCCAAGGGCCGCTTCGCCCACTTCCTCGACGATCCGTACGTGCCGAAGGTGGACCGCGAGCCGCTCCACGACGAGGTGCTGTTCGCCTTCATCGGTGCGGGGTTCGCGGGGCTCGTGACCGGAGCGCGGATGAAGCAGGCCGGTATCGACGACGTTCGTCTGATCGACGGCGGCGGCGATGTCGGTGGCGCCTGGTACTGGAACCGTTACCCGGGCGCGATGTGCGACACCGCCGCGATGGTGTACTTGCCGCTCCTGGAGGAGACCGGCCACATGCCGACGATGAAGTACGTGTACGCGCCCGAGATCTACGGCCAGGCACGGCGCATCGCCACCACGTTCGGTCTGTACGACAAGGCGGTGTTCTCCACCGGGGTGTCGTCGCTGACGTGGGACGAGGACTCGAAGCGCTGGGTGATCCGCACGGACCGTGGCGACGAGATGCGCGCCAAGTACGTCGCCATGGGCACCGGCCCGCTGCACCGGCCGAAGCTGCCCGGCATCCCCGGCATCGAGACGTTCGGCGGTCACTGCTTCCACACCAGTCGGTGGGACTACGGGTACACCGGCGGTTCCTACGAGGGTGCGCCGATGACCAACCTCGCCGACAAGCGAGTCGGCATCATCGGCACCGGTGCCACCGCCGTCCAGTGCATCCCTTCGCTCGGTCGCGACTCGAAGGAGCTGTTCGTCTTCCAGCGCACCCCGTCGTCCATCGACATCCGCAACAACCACCCGATCGACCCGGAGTGGTTCGACACGCTCGAGCCGGGCTGGCAGCAGAAGTGGCTGATGAACTTCGTCACGCTGCAGACCGGGGGCTTCGCCGACGAGGACCTGGTGATGGACGGCTGGACCGACCTCACCAAGCGCATCCGCGACCGGATGATCGAACTGTTCAAGGACGGCATGCCCGAGGGCATGACGATGCAGCAGGCCTTCGTGACGGCGTACGAGGACAGCGACGACGAGAAGATGGAGGAGATCCGCGCTCGCGTCGACGAGATCGTCAACGACCCGGCGACGGCCGAGGGGCTGAAGCCGTGGTATCGCCAGCTCTGCAAGCGCCCGTGCTTCCACGACGAGTACCTCCAGACCTACAACCGGCCGAACGTGCACCTGGTCGACACCGACGGCCAGGGCGTCGAGCGCATCGACGAGACCGGCGTGTGGGTGAACGGCGTGCACCACGAACTGGACTGCATCGTCTTCGCCTCGGGGTTCGAGGTGGGCACCACCTACGCCCGTCGCGCCGGCTTCGAGACCTACGGCCGCGACGGCGTGGCGCTGGGCGACTACTGGGCGGACGGCATGCGCAGCAAGCACGGCCTGCACGTGCACGGGTTCCCGAACCTGTTCATCGTCGCCCCCAACCAGGGCGCCAACCTGATCTCCAACGTCACCCACAATTTCGGTGAGATCGGCGCCACGATCGGCTGTGTCGTTCGCCATGCCGAGGAGGTCGGCGCCGAAGAGGTGGAGGTGACGAAGGAGGCCGAGGACGCCTGGATCGACCTGCTCGAGGGCAGCCAGCGCGCGTTCATGGGCAACTCCGACTGCACTCCCGGCTACTACAACAACGAGGGTCGGCCGGTGGGTCGCAAGGAGAAGCTGAACGGCAGCGGGTACCCCGAAGGCCCCGTCGCCTACTTCCAGTACATCGACCGTTGGCGCACCAGCGGCGAGTTCGAAGGACTCGAGTTCCGCTGACCCGCCAACGCTGTCAGTGAATACGGCCGCTCCGGTCGCATCGCCTGACAGCGATGCCCGGGTCGCGTTTCCTGGGAAGTCTCGAGCGCCACACGCCCCTTGCCTAGAGCGCCCATACAGGGCACTCGGCGCTCCCCGTGGCGAGGTTGCTTGCTCTTGAAGCGGGTGCGGTCGGCCTTCGCTGCGTTGTCTGTGTCACAACCCGTCTGTGTCACATCGCTGGCCGCGTGCGCACCGCTCACGGATGCGACACAAAGGCCTTGTGACTCAGAACAGCGTCGCCACGTTCCACTTCCAGAGCAACGCAGCATCCGATGTGCGGCGGCCAGGTCGCGAGCGCAGATCACCCGCCCTTCTGGGCATTCCCAGAAGCCGCCGTTCCTTTCTGGGCATTCCCAGAAAGCTGCCCGCACGCACCTGCCTGGCACGAGACCGCTCGGCGCACAGGGCTGAGGCTCAGGCGAGGTCGTGGCGCTCGACGTAGCGGTAGGCCAGCCAGCAGGGCAGGATCGGCAGCCAGTAGCTGATCAGGCGGAAGAACACCACGACCGCGGCCGCGGTGGCGGGGTCGACGCCGAGGCTCACCAGACCGGCGGTCAGCGCGGCTTCCAACGGGCCGACGCCGCCCGGCACCGGCACGGCACCTGCGACGGTGGTGGCGATCACGTACATCGCGCCGAGTTGAGCGAACGAGATGCCCGTGACGTGGAAGGCGTTGAGGCTCTGCCAGAGCATCACGATGCCGATGATCTTCCCGAACTCGGCGCCCCCGAAGAGCATCAGCATCTTCGTCGGCCGCTTGGCGAGGACGCGCAGCTCGCCCCACAGCTTCGACACCTGGATGCGCAGCTGTTCGAGCAGCTTCTTGCCGAACGCGGTGGTGAGGATGATGCCGACGACCACGAGGATCAACAGGATGATCAGCAGCCACGGCAGATCGGGGAACGAGAACGCCCCGTCCGCGTCTTCGCCGCGGCCGGCCCAGGTGAGGAAGAAGATCACCGTGAACACCTGCGCCACGCCGCTGACCGCACTGGTGAGGCCCACGCTGCCGGCGGCGACGACGAGGTCGACACCGTTGCGCTGCAGATAGCGCATCCGCAGTGCCATGCCGCCCGCGTTGGCCGGGATGAACCGGTTGAGGAACGACTGGGCGAACATGATGATGTACGTGCGGAGCAGCGGCAGGCGGATGTTGACGGCGCCCATCAGCGAGAACGTGCCACCGAAGAACGAGATCAGCATGAAGACGATCATCAGCGGGACGGCCGAGTAGTCGGCGTCCTTCATCGCTGCCCAGATGTCCGACAGGTTGGCGACGAACAGCAGCAGCACGTTGCCGAGGAACAGCAACGCCAGGAAGCTGACGAAGCCCTTGATGGTCACGCGCCGCAGCGCCGCCATCTCGAACTTCTCCACGCCGGCCCGTTCCTGCGCCGCGGTGCGCACGGCCGGGATGACCTCGCGTTCGGCCTTCGCCAGCTTGCGGGTGTCGGGCGAGAGGGCGAGTGGCTGCAGGTAGGGGAGCGTGGCGGCGAGGGCCCGCTCGTCGAACGATCGGGCGGCAGCTGCCACGGTTCGCTCGGCACCGGCCCGGAATGCCAACGACGCCAGCATCTCGGCAAGGTCGCGACCGAGCTGTGTGTCGGTGGCCGAGAGTTCGGCCCAACGATGGTCGATGAGGCACACGCTGCCGTCGGCGCGGCGGATCAGGTGGCGGGTGCTGGGCCACAGGTGGGCGATGCGGTTGCGGTGCATCGCCGCGAGTTGACGGAAGCAGGTCTCGAGCAGGTCGTCGGTGAACGCCTCGTCCGCCAGGTCGGCCAACCGGTCGCCCTCCACGAAGTCGAGCGCGATGAAGGCACCGCGCTCGTCGGTCTCGCCGACCGCCAGGACCGTCGGCACGTCGGCGCCGGCACGCTGCGCCATCAGTGCGTTGAGCGCTTCGTGCTCGACGGTGGGCAGCGGGCTGATCGGGCGGTCGTCCTCGACGCCCTTCACACGCAGCACGCGCACCAGACGGGTGAGCAGGTCGGCATTGCGCTCGTCGCGGCCGACGACCTTCACGAACAACCGCTCGCCGGATGCGGTGCCTGCGTAGGCGGGGCCGTGCGACGTGTGCCCGGTGAACCCGGTGAGATCCGGCACCAGGCGGCCACCCTTGGCGAGGGCGCGGGTGATGCTCGCCAGGTTGGGGCGCCGCGACGGGGCCCCGAAGATCATCAGTGCGGCGGAGCCGACGGCCACGCCGATCGACACCGTGGCGACCAGGTTCAGCGGCGCCTCCACGGCGGTGAGCACGCGCGCCACCGCGACCACACCGACGACCGTCCAGATCGTGCGCCGCCACGACGTGGTGAGCGTCGGCGCGATCGTCGTGACGGCGGCCGCCGTCGCCGCCAGGTAGGCGTTGGACGGGAACGCGGCGCCGATGATCCACGAGGGTCGCGTGAGGTCGGCGATGATCTCCGGCGGGACGGCCAGTTCGAGCCACGCGTTCAGCAGGGCCGCGGCCGCACCGGCGGCGATCGCCGAGCCGATGGCGAGCACGACCTCGGTCCAGCGGCCGCGTCGCAGCCACAGGATCGCGCCGATGGGGGCCACGATGGCGGCCACCTGCAGGATGCCGATGATGGCCTTCGTGGCACCGTCGGGCAGTCGGTCGAACAGGCGCACCAGGTCGGACGAGAACGACCGCACGCTGTCGGGCACCGTACGCACGATGACGATCGAGAACACGGTGATCGCCGTCGCCAGCACGAAGCGCGCGGTGTCCGCCGGGTGCCGTTCCCATGTGGTGCGACCGCTCATGGGCGGTCACCGTAGTGTGTGGCGGATGAGCGAACGTGTGTCCTTCCACTTCGACGTGATGTGCCCGTGGGCGTACCAGACCTCGGTGTGGATCCGCGAGGTGCGCCGCAGGAACGGGCTGCAGATCGACTGGAAGTTCGGCTCGCTCGAGGAGATCAACCACACCGAGGGCAAGAAGCACCCGTGGGAACGCGAGTGGTCGTACGGGTGGGGCATGATGCGCGTCGCCGCCCTGCTGCGCCGCACGTCGATGGACGACTGCGACCGCTTCTACGCCGCTGCCGGCAAGGCGCTGCACGTGGACGGCCGCAAACCGCACCGACCGGAGGTCGCCGCCGAGATCCTCGCCGATCTGGGGCTCGACCCGGCGCTGGTGCAACAGGCAATCGATGACCCCACGACGCACGACGACGTGCGCGCCGATCACGACGCGATCATCGCCGCCGGCGGATTCGGCGTGCCGACGCTCGTGTTCCCCGACGGCTCATCGCTCTACGGGCCGGTGATCACACCGGCCCCGCTCGGCGACGACGCAGAGGCGCTGTGGGATCTGGTGCGTGCGTGGCAGCGTTTCCCGCACCTCTACGAGATCAAGCGACCGAAGACCGACGACGACATGCGCCACATCCAGGAGCAGTTCATGCCGTACCTGACCGCCCGAGACTGGGAGACGAGGGAGAAGCCCGCCCGATGAGCACTCGTGAGCAGATCCTGCACAACCTGCGCGTCAGCCTGCATTCGTTCGGCAGCGTGATCGACGCCTTGACGCCCGACCAGTGGAACGCCCAGTCGCTGTGCCCCGCATGGACGGCGCACGGCGTCGTCGCGCACACGACGGCGATCGAAGCCGCCCTGCTCGGCTGGCGTCCCGACAGCCCCGACAACCCGTTCGCGTTGATGGGTCCGATCGCTCAGGAACTGTCCGGTCTGTCACCGGCAGCGCTCCGCGCTCGGTTCCACGAGGTGGTCGCGGCCCGATTGCTCGAGTTGGAGGCGATGAGCGACGACGAGTTCACTGCGCCGTCGTTCACCCCGGTCGGGCAGGCCACGTACGCACGGTTCATGGCGATTCGCGTGTTCGACATCTGGGTGCACGAGCGTGACATCCGTGTGCCGCTCGACATCCCCGGTGACGACGGCGGACCGGCCGCGGAGATGGCGCTGGACGAGGTGGAGGGATCGATCGGTTACATCGCCGGCAAGAAGATCGGCGTGCCCGACGGGCAGGGCCTGGCCTTCCACCTCACCGGGCCGGTGCGCCGCGACATCTTCGTGAAGGTCGACGGCCGAGCCGCCAGAGTGCCGGAGCTCGTCGACCCCGACGCCGTGCTCACCGCCGACTCGTTGACGTTCGTGCTGTTGGCCTGCGGGCGGATCAACCCCGACGAGCCGATCCGCGACGGTCGTGTCGCGTGGAGCGGCGACCCGGCGCTGGGCGAACGTGCCGCGAGGAACCTCGCCTTCACGATGTAGTTCCTGAGGGCGGCGATCAGGGCAGCGCGACGATCGCTTCGTGCTCGAGCGTGGCCACCAGCAGCCCGCCCACTTCGATGACGACGTCGAGCACGGCCCGCTCGCCGTGGGCTTCGAACCGGCGCACCACGGTTGCCGACACGTCGGCCACTGCGCCCGCCGGAGCCGTCGCATGGTGCCGCACGATGCTGCGCGTGTGGATCCAGCTGCCGCGTGCGACCTGCGTGTGGACGATGTGGTTGGCGAGCGCCGGCCACACCGCGGGATGCACCACGCCCGCGTCACCGCACAGCGGCAACGGGTCGCCCGCCCGAGCGCCGTAGTCGGCACCCCATTCGCCGTCGAGTGGAATCGACCGGTCGAGCAACCGCTCGCCGTCGCGCATCGGGACCGGCGCACCGCCGAGCCGTCGCACCGTCAGCACCGCACGCGGCTGCTCGGGTTCGTCCGTGATGGCGTGCACGGTGAGCGTGCCGTCGTCGGTCGGCGTGCAGCGCACCGTGTCGCCGTCGAACACCGGTCGCCGGAACCGCACCTCGCCACCGCCCGAGCGCACCCAGTCGAGGCCCCACGCGGCCATCGGAACGTGCGTCAGGTAGGCGTAGGTCGTGACACCGGCGACGAGCGCCCGCGGGAACCCGGCCGCCTGGGCGCCTGCATCGGTGTGGATGGCGTTGCGCGCGTGCTCGGGCAGGTTCTGCGCCACCACCGACCAGGACTCGAGCGAGGTCATCGCTCCATCCTGCCCCATCCACCGGTCGATAGCCTCGGTCGAATGCGTTTCGCATCGATCTCCGACCGGCTGGACGGCCTGGGCAGCGACAAGTGGGCCGTGCACATGGCCGGCCGTCGTCGGGCCCAGGCGGGGGAGCACCTGGTGTTCCTCTCGATCGGCGAGCCCGACCTGCCACCGCCCGCTGCCGTGCTCGACCGGGCCGTCGAGTCGATGCGCAACGGTCGCACCAAGTACTCGCCCGGTCAGGGCGAGCCGGCTGCGTTGCGCGCCGTCGCTCGCCACCTCACCGCGCGGTCGGGGATGCCGGTGGACTCGAGCCAGGTGATCTACACCGCGGGTACGCAGCACGGCCTCTACGTGACGTTGACGACGCTGGTCGAGCACGGCAACGACGTGCTCGTGCCCGACCCCTACTACGCCACGTACGAGGGCATCGTCGCCGCCACCGGGGCCGGATTCGTCCCGGTCACCACACTTCCCGAGGACGGCTTCCACCTGCGGCCCGACGCACTCGAGGCAGCCATCACCCCCGAGTCGCGGGTGCTGCTGCTCAACACGCCGTCCAACCCGACGGGCGCCGTGCTGTCACCCGACGAGATCGACGCCATCGGCGAGGTGTGCATCCGTCACGACCTGTGGATCGTCTGCGACGAGGTGTACGCCGACATCACGTACGACGCGCCGTTCTGCTCGCCGTTCGACCGCCCGCAGCTGCGCGACCGTTCGATCGCCGTGGCGTCGATCTCCAAGTCGCACGCGCTGCCGGGCTTCCGCGCCGGGTGGGTCGCGTGCGCACCGGACGTCGCCCACCGCATCACGTCGGTGGCGGAGGCCATGCTGTTCGGCAGTCAGCCGTTCCTCGGCGACGCGATGGCGGTGGCGCTCGACCAGGACCACCCGGAGGTGGCGGCGATCAAGGCGGTGTTCGCCGACCGGGCGAAGGTGCTCGTCACCGCGCTGGACGGGTCGCCCGCCGTCTCGGTGCACATGCCCGAGGGTGGGATGTTCGTGATGGCCGACATCCGGCCCACCGGTCTGACCGGAGAACAGTTCGCCTGGCGGCTGCTCGACGAGCACGGCGTGGTGGTGATGCCGGGCGAGAGCTTCGGCTCCCGCGGCGGTGGCCACATCCGGCTGGCGCTCACCGTCGAGGCCGACGTGATGGCCGGCGCCGCCGGGCACATCCGTGCCCTGGCCGAGGAGCTCCATGCGGCTCGGTGAGGCGGTCGTCGAACTGCTCGTCCGCGAGCACGGCGTCGACACCGTGTTCGGCATCCCTGGCGTGCACAACATCGAGCTGTACCGCGGCCTGCACCGCTTCGGCGTGCGTGCCATCTCGCCGCGTCACGAGCAGGGTGCCGGTTTCATGGCCGACGGCTGGTCCCTCGTCACCGGTCGGCCCGGTGTGTGCACGTTGATCAGCGGCCCCGGGCTCACCAACGCGCTGACGCCGATGGCGCAGGCGTTCCACGACTCCCGGCCGATGTTGGTGCTCGCCGCCACCACTCCCACCGACGCGCTCGGCAAGCGGTTCGGCCCGCTGCACGACCTGGACGACCAGGCGGCCGTCGCTCGCACGGTCACCGCGTTCAGCGAGACCGTTCGCCGCATCGACGATGTGCCCGAGCTGCTCGCCGCCGCGTTCGAAGTGTTCGGCTCGCGCCGTCCGCGGCCGGTGCACCTGGCGTTTCCCACCGACCTGCTGGAGGCGGAGTGCGCCTCGTTCGTGCCGGTGCGCCGCAGCATCGCCCGTCCGATCGCCGCCGACGAGGCGATCGACGCAGCCGCCGACGCGCTGCGCGGCGCCCAGCGCCCGCTGCTGCTGGCGGGTGGCGGCTGCATCGACGCCGGTGAGCCGTTGCGTCGGCTCGCCGAGGCGCTGGACGCGCCCGTGCTGCTGACCGGCAACGCGAAGGGTGTGCTCGCGTCGTCGCACCCGCTGTGCGCCGGCAACGTGCTGAGCGCACTCGCCGTGCAGGCCGAGGTGGAAGCCGCCGACGTCCTCCTGGTGCTGGGGAGCGAGGTGTCCGACACCGACCTGTACAACGGTGGTCGCGCCCTGCAGCCGTCGGGCACGGTGGTGCGCATCGACCTCGACGCCGAGCAGATCGACCGGCGGATGACGCCCGACGTGCGTGTCGTCGGCGATGCCGCGCACGCACTCGACGCGATCGTCGCCCGGGTCGGCTCGAGCCAGCGCGGTGGTGCCGCTCGTGCAGCGGCGCTGCACGCGATGGGCCTGGCCGACGTGCGTGCCGATCTGCTGCCCTGGCTGGAGGCGCTGGCGACTGCACTGCCCGACGACGTCGTGGTGGCCCTGGATTCCACGCAGTTGGCCTATGCCGCGCACGTGTACCTCCCGGCCGAGCGGCCGCGTTCCTGGCTCGCCCCGTACGGCCTCGGCACCCTCGGTTGTGCAGTGCCGATGGCCATCGGCGCCAAGATCGCCGCACCCGACCGTCCGGTCGTCGCGGTGGTGGGTGACGGCGGATGGCTGTTCACCGTGGCCGAGATGGCCACCGCGGTCGACGAAGCGCTCGACGAAGCGCTCGACCTGGTGGTGGTGCTGTGGGACAACCGCGGCTATGCGCAGATCCGGCAGTCGTTCGACGACGCCGACGCCCCGCGCATGGGTGTCGACGTGTCGTCGGTCGACCCCGAGATGATCGCCGCCGGCTTCGGCTGGTCCACCAGTCGGGTGTCGTCGCCTGACGGGCTGCGTGCCGCGGTCACCGACGCACTGCGCGCCGGTGGCCCGCAGTTCGTGCGTGTCGTGGTGCCTGGCTAGCTCGGTGCCGCCTCGCTCAGGATCCGGTTCGTTCAGGGCTCGACGAGCGCGAACATGCTCATGAACACGTCGAGGTGATCGAAGATCACACTCGCGGCGGCGGCGTCGCCGTCCACGTCGATGTCGCCGGCAGCGACCGCGTCGGCCACCGAACGGGCGCCCTCACAGATCGACAGCAGGGTGGCCCGGTCGAGTCGGAAGGTCGCGACCGCACCTTCGTCGTGGCGGCCCTGCACGGAGTGGATGGCCCGGTTCGACAGTCCCAGGAGCCAGGTCTCGTCGCCCTTGCCGTTGTTGCTGCCATTGCCGACCGTCAGGTTCAGCAGCACCGAGACACCGCCCACCTCCTCGGCCTTCAACCGCACCGCCATCGTGTCGAAGATCTGATCGACGGTCATCGCGCTCAGGTAGCCGTTGCGGCCGGCCGGGCGCGACGGCAGCGTGCCATTGCGCAACTCCTGCGCGCCGGACAGGTAGGCGTTGCGGAACGTCGCGCTCTCGGACTGGTAGCCGAGTTGTTCGAACGCGTCGGCCTGTAGCTCGCGTGCCTCCTGGTTCGACGGGTCGGCGAACACGAGGTGGTTCACCAGCTCGACCACCCAGCGGTAGTCGCCCGCGTCGAACCAATCTCGTGCCTTCGCGAGCAGCGCGTCGGCGCCGCCCGCCAACTCCACGTAGCGACGGCCGCCCTCGGTCGGCGGCAGCTTCCACAGGTTGGCCGGGTTGCCGTCGTACCAGCTGAGATAGCGCTGGTAGACGGCCTTGATGTTGTGCACCAGGTGGCCGTAGTAGCCGACGGTGTGCGACTGCGCCTGGAACTCCTCGGGCATGGTCAGCATCTCGGCGATCTCGACGGCGGTGTAGCCGTGGTTGGCGAAGCGCATCGTCTGGTCGTGCACCCACCGGTACAGGTCGCGCTGCAGGCGCAGGTACTCCAACACGTTCTCGTTGCCCCAACGCGGCCAGTGGTGCGAGGCGAACATCAGCTGCGTGTCCGCGCCCCACAGCTCGATCATCTCGCCGATGTACTTCGACCACTTCAGCGAGTCACGGATCAACGCGCCGCGGATCGGCACCAGGTTGTGCATGTTGTGCGTGCAGTTCTCCGCGGTGCACAGCCAGCCGTGCTCCGGGAAGAAGAAGTTCATCTCGGCCGGGGCCTCTGCCTCGGGCGTGATCTGGAAGATCACCCGCACGCCGTCGATCTCGAGCTCGGTGCCCGTCTCGCAGATCTCCTCGGTCGGGGCGATCAAACCGGCCGGCCACAGCGGGATCGCCTTGCCCAGGCCGCAGTCCACGTGCTGCTGCGGTCCGGCGGGCAGCAGCGGGCCGAACTGGTACATCGCGCGCCGGGCCATGGAGTAGCCGGCGATGACGTTCTCGCCCAGCGTCTCGCGCATGAAGTGCTGCGGGGCGATGATGCGGCAGCGGCCGGCATCCACGTCGTCGTGGCTGGTGACGCCCAGCACCCCGCCGAAGTGGTCGGCGTGCGAGTGGGTGTAGATCACCGCCACCACGGGGCGCTCGCCGAGGTGTTCGTTGGCGAGGTCGAGGCACGCCCTCGCGCACGGCTCGGCGGTCAACGGGTCGATGACGATCCAGCCGGTGCGGCCCTCGATGAACGTGATGTTGGAGATGTCGTAGCCGCGTGCCTGCCAGATGCCGGGTGCCACCTCGAACAGACCGTGGATGTTGTTCA
>JBMOGW010000021.1:0-27371 GCA_049318165.1 Ilumatobacteraceae bacterium | reverse complement strand
ACCGCAGGTACGCCGCCCCGAGGTGGTCGGCAATGGGCTCGAACCAGTGCTCGTGGTCGGGACTGGCCGCTCCTGCCGAACTGAAGTTCTGCGGGCCATCGCCGGTCATTTGCCGGCAGCCCAGGTGGCACCCCAGGCGGCGTTGACCTCCAGCGGCACGTCGAGCTCGGCGGCACCGCGCATCAGGTCGAGCACCAGCGGGCCGACCGTCTCGTGCTCGCCGTCGGGCACCTCCACCAGCACCTCGTCGTGCACTTGCAGCACGATGCGGCTCTCGAGGCCGGCGTCGTCCAGCGCGTCGTCGATGCGTACGAGCGCCACCTTGAAGATGTCGGCGGCCAGACCCTGGATGCCGGCGTTCATCGCCTGCCGCTCGCCGGCCTGGCGGATGCGGAAGTTGCTGTTCGACAACTCGGGGATCGGCCGGCGGCGCCCGAACAGGGTCTCGGTGTAGCCGCGCATGCGGGCCTCCACCACCGTGCGCTCCATGTAGTCCTTCACGTTGGGGAAGGCGACGAAGTACGCGTCGAGGATCACCGCCGCTTCGTCGGTGGGGATGCCCAGGCGCTGGCCGAGCCCGTAGGCCTCCATGCCGTACGCCAGGCCGTAGCTGACCATCTTCGCCTTCGACCGCATCTCGAGCGTGACGTCGGCCGGCTCGACACCGAACACTCGGGCCGCGGTGGCGTTGTGGATGTCGGTGCCGCTGGTGAACGCGTCGATCAGACCCGGGTCCTGTGCCAGGTGGGCGATGCAGCGCAGCTCGATCTGGTTGTAGTCGGCCACCAGGAACTGGCAGCCGGGCTGCGGGATGAACGCCTTGCGGAACTGGCGGCCCTCCTCGCTGCGCACCGGGATGTTGTGCAGGTTCGGCTGGTCGCTCGACAGGCGGCCAGTGCGCGCGACGGTCTGGTTGAACGTCGCGTGGATGCGGCCGTCGGGCGCCACCTCGGCCAGCAGGCCGGTGCCGTAGGTGCCGCGCAGCTTCTCGACCTCGCGGTAGGCCAGCAGCGGTTCGATGAACTCGGGCCACTGGTCGCGCAGTTTCTCGAGCGTCGCGGCGTCGGTGCTGTAGCCGGTCTTGGTCTTCTTCCCGGGGGCGAGGCCACGCTCGGTGTAGAGGATCTCGCGCAGCTGCACCGGCGAGTTGAGGTTGAACGGGCGGCCGACCACGCGCTGCAGTTCGGCGCCGAGCCGTTCGACGTCGGCGGTGAGCTTCTGGTTGAGCGCGCGCAGTTCGTCGGCGTCGACGGCGATGCCGACGTGTTCCATCTTCGCCAGCACCTTCACCAGCGGGTTCTCGATGGTGCTGTAGAGGTGGCGCATGCCCTGGTGGTCGAGCGCCTGCTCGAGCGCGGCCGACAGGTGCGCCACGGCGAGCGCCTCGCGACCGGCAACCTGACGCTGGTCGGGGCCGCCGCCGAAGTCGAGCTGACCGGACGCCGCGGCGTCCTCCTCCGCCAGCTGGAACGACGTGTAGCGGGCCACGAGGTCGCGCAGTGCGTAGCGCGTGTCGGCCGGGTCGATGAGGTACGCGGCGATCGCCGTGTCGAGACGCAGGTTGGGCACCTGCGTGCCCTGGCCGAGCAGCCAGCGCATCAGCGCCTTGGCGTTGTGGCTGCGCAGTCCCGGGTGCGCGGCGAGCGCCGCGAGCACCTGGCTGTCGTGCACCACCGCGCGGGGCAGCCACGCCACGTCGCCCATCGCCGGGTCGGTGACCACTGCGATGCCGGCCACGTCGCTGCGGCCCGGCTCGCCGTCCCACGCGGCGATCGCGTCGAGGGTCGCCTGCGCGTCGATCAACGCGGCGGCGGCCGCCGGATCGGTGATCTCGCTCACCTCGGCCTCGAGCACCTCGGCGGGCGACACGCCGGCCGGAGCCGACGAGCCGAACACGGCGAGCGCCTCGTACATGCGGTCGTACAGCGCACGGAACTCGAGGAAGTCGAACAGGCGCTTCATCTCCGCGTCGTCGGGCTGCACGCCGAGCGTCTCGAAGTCGACGCTGATGGGCGCGTCGCGGCGCAGTGTCATCAGCTCGAAGTTCGCCCGCGCCCGGTCGGCGTGTTCCTCGAGGTTGGCACGCAACTTCGGCGTCTGCTCGGCGGTGTGGGCGAAGATGCCCTCGAGGCTGCCGTACTGGTTGAGCAGCTTGGCGGCGGTCTTCTCGCCCACACCCGGCACGCCCTCGAGGTTGTCGCTGGGGTCGCCACGCAACGCCGCGTACTGCGGGTAGATCTCGGGCGTGACGCCGGTCTTCTCCTTGATGCCGGCCTCGTCGTACAGCGCGTAGTCGCTGACGCCGCGCTTGTTGTAGAGCACCTTCACGTGCGGGTCGCTGACCAACTGGTAGCTGTCGCGGTCGCCGGTGACGATGACCACGTCGTGGCCCAGTTCCTTCGCCTGCTCGGCGACGGTGGCGATGATGTCGTCGGCCTCCCAGCCGGCGAGGTCGATGACCGTGATGTTGAGCGCGGCGAGCACTTCGCGCACCAGGCCCATCTGCTGGCGAAGGATGTCGGGCGCCGATTCGCGCTGCGCCTTGTACAGCGGGTTGGCCTCGTGACGGAACGTGGGCTCGGGGCGGTCGAACGTCACCAACACGCCGTCGGGCTGCTGGTCCTTCACCATGTAGATGAACATCGACGTGAAGCCGAACACCGCGTTGGTGACCTGCCCCGACGCCGTCGCCATGTCGGTGGGGAGCGCGAAGAACGCCCGATAGGTCAACGAGTTGCCGTCCAGCAGGAGGAGCTTCATACGTCCCCGACTCTAGGCGACGGGTCTCACACGGCCCTCGGGCGCGTTGAGCCGAACGACCCATGGTCATGCAGCACCCGCTCGTTCTACAGTTCGTTCATGCCCCTGACGGGAGGGGCAGACGGGAAAACACACTGGCGGGAACCAGACGCCGATCGGTCCGGCGGGGACCGGTCGTCGACAGCACCACGGGCGCAGCGACACGCTGCGCCCGCGGTTCGCGTTCGGGGTCAGGTACGGCGCTTCGGTTCAGGTCGGTGATGGTTCCCCTGGATGTCCCATCACTTGCCTCGAGGCGGGACGGAGCGCCAGCGGAGGATCCGCACGGAGGGAGCAGCCGAAGCGAAGCGGAGGCCAGTCCCGACCATCGTCAGGGGTGCAGTTCGCCCGACAGGACGCGCTCGGCGACGTCGCGCATGCGACTGCGCTCGCTCATCGCAGTGCGCTGGATGAAGGTGAAGGCATCGCTCTCCTTCATGCCGTGCTGATCGATCAGCACACCCTTGGCGCGGTCGATCACCTTGCGCGCCTCGAGCTGCTCGCCGAGGGCGTCGACCTCGCCCGAGAGCTGCTGCAGCTCGCGGAAGCGGCCGATGGCCACCTCGATCGCCGGGATCAGATCGCTCTTCTGGTACGGCTTCACCAGGTAGGCGAGGGCACCGGCATCCCGGGCGTCCTCCACCACCTCGCGCTGGCTGAACGCGGTGAGCATCAGCACCCCGCAGATCCGCTCCTCGCTGATGATGCGCGCGGCCTCCAGGCCGTCCATGTGCGGCATCTTGATGTCGAGGATGGCCAGGTCGGGTTGCAGCGAACGGACCAGCTCGACGGCCTGATCGCCGCGACCCGTCTCCCCGACCACCTGGTAGCCCTCTTCCTCGAGGGTCTCACGGAGGTCGAGACGGATGATGGCTTCGTCTTCGGCGATCACGACTCGGATCGTCATGTGGCGTTCCTTTCCGGCAGGCCCATGGTCATTCTGGCAGTTGAGGTGGGTCAACCGGAACCCAACTGGTCGAGCAGGGCGTCCTGCTCGGCGCGGAGGCGGGCGATCCGCTGGCGCAGCACGTCCCGGTGGCGGTCCATCGCCTCGACGTCACCCTCGCCCTCGGGCAGGCTGAACGACTGCTCGTCGCTGATGGCGAGCTCCTCCTCGGCGGCGCGCAGTTGCGCCACGTTCTTCTGCAACTTGCGCTTCACCCACCAGTCGGCCACGGCGGCGAGTCTACGAAGCCGGACTACAGACGGTCGGCGGGATACGCCTCGTAGGACGCCTTGAAGACACCCTGGTGCAGCAGCACGTCGGCCACCGGAGCACCGCCGGCGTCGGCGAGCCGGGTGCGCGTCCAGTAGCTCTCCACCCGGCGGCTCTGACCGAGGCCGACCACCTCGTGAGTCAGCGTGTACGTCTCGCCGACGAACACGGGCGCGTGGCGGCGCACCTCGAGATCGATGAACAGTCCGACCGCCGGGCCACGGACGGGCAGGTGCACGCCACCCTTGTGGGCCAGCACGCTGAGCATCTCGGTGGGCACGACCGCGCGGCCCCACGGCGACGGCTCGCCGGGCACGTACCAGGGCGACGGCTCGGTCATCAGCCGCACCTTGTCGGCGAGCGAGAACGGGTAGAGATTGCCGTTCGAGTCCTCGTACGTCATCGACGTGGTGCCGGGCTCCGAGCGCCAGCCGACCTCCAGCCGGTCGACGATGAACAGCTCGCCCACGTCCTTCGCCAGCATCCGCGCCAGGCGCTCGTCGAGTTCGGTCGGCTCGCCGCCGAGGGTGAGCGACGCCGTCAGCACGGACTCGCCGGTGCGCTTCACCGCAGTCCCGCGGGCCACGTTCGGACCGGACCGGGCGACCGCGGCCTGCACCTCCTCGCCCTCGATCACCATCGTCTCGAAGTGGGCGCTGATGCAGCCGGTCTCGAACCAGGCCTGGCCCCACAGCTCGACCGCGAGCGGGTCGAACTGACTGAAGTGCGTCGGACCCTCGATGGGCGCGCCGGGCAGGCCCAGCCGATCGGCCGTGGCGTCGTCGTGCACGCTGGTGTGACCGTCGTACTCCTGCTCGGCGAGCATCTGGCGCGGCGCCCGGAACGGCCCGACGAACGAGTCGCCGTCGCGGGTGATCGGGGTGTCGAACGCACTGGTCATGGGTGCAGTTCAGCAGGTCCGACCGGGGCCGGACGCAACCCGGCACAATG
The DNA here is from genome assembly GCA_049318165.1 of Ilumatobacteraceae bacterium. Taxonomy (GTDB): domain Bacteria; phylum Actinomycetota; class Acidimicrobiia; order Acidimicrobiales; family Ilumatobacteraceae; genus UBA668. The sequence goes on along the minus strand of JBMOGW010000021.1, from coordinate 22,405 downwards.
GCGTCGTGGATCACGCGCTGGGCATCGCAGACGGCTATCACGACGTGAACGGGACGTGGCACGACACGCCCGGTCACACACGCGAACTGTTCCGTCAGGTGATGGGCGAGCCGCAGGCCGGTCCGCCGATGTGGTTCGTCGACCAGGGCGCCACGCACGGCCTGCAGGGTCGCTGCGCGATCACGCTGGAGGACGGCACCGAACGCGGCGAGTTCGACGCACTGCCCGGCGACCTGCCGATCGGCTATCACCAGCTGCGACCGGTGGACGGCGGCCCGACCACACTGCTGGTCGTGGCGCCGGCGCAGTGCCCGCCCGCGCTGCGCGGGTGGGGCGTGGCCGCGCAGGTGTACTCGCTGTGGCGGCCGGACGGCTGGGGCATCGGCGACCTTCGCGACGTCGAGCAGTTGGGCCAGGCGGTGGCGGCACGGCAGGGCTCGGCGGTGCTGCTCAGCCCGCTGCATGCCCCGTCGCCCACCCGCCCGCAGGAGGCCAGCCCCTACTACCCCAGCTCTCGGCGGTGGCTGAACCCGCTGCACATCCCCATGCCGGGCGAGGCACCGGTGGGCGTCGACAACTCGCCCGGCGGGATGATCGACCGCGACATCGTGTGGGGCGCGAAGCGTCGGGCGTTGGCGCAACGTTTCCAGGACTCGGCGGGCGACCTGGAGTGGCGCGGCTGGGCGCGGGCGCAGGGCACCGACCTGTGGCGCTTCTGCACGTGGAACGCGTTGGCCGACCGGCACGGCGCGGCATGGCGCTCGTGGCCGGCCGAGCTGCAGCACCCGGACTCCCCCGCCGTGCTCGACCTGCCCGTGCAGGACCACCTGTTCGCCGCCGACTGCGAGTTCCACGCCTGGTTGCAGTGGCTGGCCGACCGCGAGCTCGACCGTGCGGCGCACGGCGCAGGCGTGGCGTTGATCGGCGACCTGGCAGTGGGCTGCAGCAGTGATGGCGCCGACGCGTGGATGTTCCAGGACCTGATGGCGCTGGGCATGTCGATCGGTGCGCCGCCCGACCCGTTCAACGCCGCGGGCCAGGACTGGGGTCTGCCGCCGTTCATTCCGTGGCGGCTGCGGGCGGCGCAGTACGCGCCGTTCATCGCGATGGTGCGCAGCGCGTGCCGGCACATGGGCGGCCTGCGCATCGATCACGTGATGGGCCTGTTCCGCCAGTACTGGATCCCCAACGGTGGCTCGCCGGCCGACGGTGCGTACGTGCACCTGCCGGCGCACGAGTTGCTGGCGATCATCCGCATCGAAGCCGTCCGCTCCGGCGCGTTCGTCGTCGGCGAGGACCTGGGCACCGTCGAGCCGCACGTGCGCGAGGCACTGCGGTCCGGCGGCATCCTCGGCACCAAGGTGTGGTGGTTCGACACCGACGCCGCGCACTGGGCCGAACCCAACCTGGCCACCGTGACGACGCACGACCTGCCCACCGTCGCCGGCGTGCACCTCGGCAGCGACGGCAGCGACGAGATGCAGCACGCGCTGCACGGCCTCTCCCAGGGCGACGCGCTGGCCGCCGCGGTCGACGTGCACCGCGCCGTCGCGCAGAGCCCGTCGCAGCTGGTGCTGGCGACGACGGACGACCTGGCCGGCATGGTCGAACGGCCGAACCATCCGGGCACCACCAACGCCCAGGAGCCGAACTGGTGCCGCCGTCTGCCGCTGCCCGTGGACGCGCTGTTCGACCGCGAGCCGGGAGCGTCGATCGTTGCGGCGCTGCGCGATGCCCGGGTGCCTCAGGGCTGAGCCGTTACCGTGACGCCGTGACCGGCGCGACCGAGCAGGATCGCCAGGGGGGTCCGGCCAACCGGTTCGCCTCCGAGGGCGCCAAGGACGCGCTGCTCGCGGCGTTCCTGTTCTGCTGCATCGCCGTTGCCACGGCGCGGGCGAAACAGCCGAGCGGCGACTGGAGCTTCTTCGTCGACGCCGGTCGGCAGTTGTTCAGCAGCGCGTGGCGCACGGTGTACATCGACCAACCGGACGCCCAGACGGGTCCGATCACGCTCGCCCTGGCGAAGCTGCTCGACCCGCTCGGCCTGGCGATCGTGCGCCTGCTGCTGATGCTGTGCGCGCTGGCGTTCCTCGGCATCGTGCTGATGGACACGCGCGGTCGGCGCAACGTGCGCTGGCGGCTGGGCATCGGTGGCGTCGTGCTGGCCCTGTGGTGGCCGCAGCTCAGCTTCTTCGGGCACCTCGACGACGCCATCGTGCTGGTGATGGCGGCGGCGACCGTGGCGTTGGTGCGCCGCGACCATCGCATGCGCGTCGCGGTGTTGGCCGGCCTGGCGATCGCGGTGAAGCCGACCGCGGTGTTCATGCTCGCGTTCACCGTGCCGCGGGAACACTGGCGCTCGCTGCGCAGCTGGGTGCCGACGATCGTGGCCGCGGCGATCGGCGGGCTGTTCTGGGCGCCGTTCCTGATCGGCACACCGGGGAGCCTCGACGCGATGAAGCCACGCATGAACTTCCTGCCCGGGTCGGTGCCGGCCCTGTTCGGGCTGGAGGGAGAAGCGCCATCGGGTGCGTACCGGGCCGCGCAGCTGGCGCTGGTGCTCGGCGTCGCAGTGTTCGTCGCCGTCCGTCGCGGACCGGCGGGCGTGCTGCTGGCCGCCACTGCGGCGCGCATGCTGCTCGACCCGGCGGCGTGGCCGTACTACGCCACCGGCTTCGTGGCCGCGGCGCTGCTCTGGGAGGCGTACGTGCACGACAACCGCGTGCCGTGGACCACCGTCAGCGGCGGCGTGCTGCTGGCCCCCGAGTCGATCGTGTCGTCATCGACGACGCGTTCGATGTTCCGTCTCATCGCCACCGGCGGCGCGCTGGCCGCGACGACGTTCGGCGACACCCTCCGCCGCCGCGTGCGCCGCTGACCCGCCGAATTCGAGTTCCGCAGGCAGGTCAGCGGACGAAGTGGACGGTGCGGAAGCGGCCGCGGAACGCCGTGGTGCGCGGGGCAACGTCTGCCCCGAGACGTAGCCTCGGCACGACCAAGGGGTTCAGTGGACGCATTCCTCATCAGCTTCGGCATCATCTTCGCGGCCGAGCTCGGCGACAAGAGCCAGCTCATGGCGATGACGTTCGCCGCCCGCTACAAGGCGGTCACGATCCTGCTCGCCATCAGCGCCGCCACAGCCGTGGTGCACCTGGCCAGCGTGCTGATCGGGGCCGCGGCCGGCGTGGCCCTGCCCACCCGCACCATCAACATCGTCGCGGGTGTCGCGTTCATCTTCTTCGCCGCGTGGACGCTGCGCGGTGACGAGCTGGACGAGGACGACGAGGCGAAGGCCGATCAGTCGCGCCGCTCGGTGTTCTGGACGGTCGGCGTGGCGTTCTTCCTGGCCGAGTTGGGCGACAAGACGATGCTCGCCACCATCACCCTCGCCACCACGCACGGCCTGTTCGGCACGTGGCTCGGGTCGACGCTGGGCATGGTGGCCGCCGACGCGCTGGCCATCCTCGTCGGTCAGCAGCTGGGCAAGCGTCTGCCGGAGAAGGCCGTGAAGATCGGGGCCGCCGTGCTGTTCGTCGTGTTCGGCCTGTTGCTGATCATCGAGGGCATCCGCGGCTGACCGGCCCCGCTCACCGCACCTCCCCCGCACCTCCCCGCACGTCCCCGCACCGGCTTCTCGGGCTGATTCGTCCCGAAGCGGCTTCTCGGGCTGATCCGTCTCGAAAAGTGCGACGTGCAGCGATGAGAAGCGGCCGGGAGCCGCCGCACTACCCTCCGAGGCGCACCTGCACCTGGAGGGACCCCCATGCCGACCACGATCTTCGTCGCCCGCAAGGTGGTGACGATGCACCGCTCGAACCCGACCGCCACGGCGGTGGCCGTCCGCGACGGCCGAGTCCTCGCGGTCGGCACGGTGGAGGAATGCCAGGCGTGGGGCGAGGCGACGATCGACACGACGTTCGCCGACAAGGTGCTGATCCCCGGGTTCGTCGAGGCCCACGGCCACACGATGGATGCGCTCGTCGCGTCGTTCCCCTACGTCGGCTTCTTCGACTACCCGCTGCCCGACGGCACGGTGGCCAAGGGCGTGAAGAGCTACCGCGACATGCTCGACGCGTTGCGCGCGGCCGATGCCGAACTGCCGCCGGGCCAGACGCTGCTCGCCAACTCGTTCGACCCGATCTACTTCCCCGACGAACCGCGCCTCACCCGCGAACACCTCGACCTGGTGTCGACCGAGCGACCGATCTACGTGCGCCACGCATCGGGCCACCTGGCCACCGTCAACAGCGGGCTACTCGCCAAGGAAGGCATCGACCGGGACTGCCCGACGCCCGGCGTCGCGCGCGGACCGGACGGCGAGCCGAACGGCGAGCTGCAGGAAGCACCGGCGATGAGCCTTGCCGTGGACGCGTTCAAGGTCACCTCGCGAGCGATGTTCGACCCGAGGGTCGTCGGCATCCACGCAGAGCTGTGCCGCAACGCGGGCGTCACCACCAGCACCGAGCTGGTGGGCGGCATGCTCATCGCCCCGCAGATCGAGGACGCGTGGCGCGCCGCTGCCGAGGCACCGGAGACCCCCGTGCGGATGGTGCTGTACAACATGCCGTCGATGCCCGGCAGCTCGGCCGACCACGGCGCCGCCGCCGACGCCGCCGTGGCGCTCGCCCAGCGCGACACGCCCAAGTTCCGCAACAAGGGCGCGAAGTTGGTGCTCGACGGCAGCATCCAGGGCTGGACCGCCGTGCTGCTGTGGCCCGGCTACATCACCGGCACCGATCACGGCCAGCTGCTGATGTCGCCGGAGGAGACGGTGGAGGCCGTGCGCGCCTTCCACCGCCGTCGGCTGAACGTGCACGCGCACTGCAACGGCAACGCGACCGCCGAGATGTTCATCGACGCCGTCGAGCAAGTGCTGGCGGAGGACGCGTGGCTGGACCACCGTCACGTGGTGCAGCACTCGCAGACCACCTTGCCGCACCAGTACCGGCGGATGGCTCGCCTGGGCCTCGCGGCCAACATCTTCTCCAACCACATCTGGTACTGGGGCGACCAGCACGCGTCGCTGACGCTCGGTCCCGACCGCGCTCGTGGCATGTGGGCGTGCCGCACGGCCCTCGACATGGGCGTGCCCTTGAGCCTGCACACCGACTCGGGCGTCACGCCGATCGGTGCGCTGTCGCCGATGTGGTGCGCTGTCAACCGCGTGAGCTATCGGGGCGACGTGCTGGGCGAGCACGAGCGGATCACGCCGTACGAGGCGCTGCATGCGGTGACGGTGGGCGCCGCGCACCAGCTGCACATGGACGACGAGATCGGCAGCATCGAGCCCGGCAAACGGGCCGACTTCGCAGTGCTCGACGAGTCACCGCTCGACGTCGACCCGATGGCCATCCGCGACATCGGCGTGTGGGGCACCGTGGTCGGCGGTGTGGTGTACGAGGCACCGCGGCCGGGATCGACCACGTCGTGATCGACGTCGTCGTCATCGGCGGCTATCTGGGCAGCGGCAAGACGTCGCTGGTGAACCACCTGCTGCGCACCGGAACCGGTCGCAGCACCCTGGTGCTGGTGAACGACTTCGGCGCCGTTGCGGTGGAGCCCGAGCTGGTGACGGCGAGCGACGGCGAGCTGCTGACGTTGGCCAACGGCTGCGTGTGCTGCTCGCTGTCGAGCCCGCTGATCGAGACGCTCGTGGCCTTGCGCGAGCGTGCCGATCGACCCGAGCTGCTGGTGATCGAGACCAGCGGCGTGGCCGACCCGGAACCGATCGCGCACCACGCGATGATCCCCGGGTTCCGCCTGGCCGGCATCGTGGTGGTGGCCGACGCGGAGACCGTCCGCGCGCGGTCCGAGCACGCACTCGTGGGCCGCACCGTTCAGCGGCAGTTGACCGCCGCGGGGCTGGTGGTGCTGAACAAGGTGGACCTCGTCGCGTCCGCTGAGCGGGACAGGTTGCACGCGTGGCTGGCCATCGCCGCGCCATCGGCCGTGGTGGTGGACGCGCAGCACGGCGAGGTGCCGGTGGCGCTGGTGGTGGGCCCCGATCTGGCGACCGCGACGCCGGGCATCGGCGAACCCGACGACCACGACCACCCCACGGACCACGACCACGACCACCCCGCCGACCACGACCACGACGACCACGACCACGCCGCCACCGACCCGCACCGCACCATCACGTGGCGCGCAGGGGGTCCGGTGGACCGCGAGGCACTGTTGGCGATCCTGGGCGACGTCGATGCCGGCATCGTGCGCGCCAAGGGCGTGCTCACGTTCGCCGACCGCCCGGACCGTCAGGAGATGGTGCAGGTGGTCGGCCGCCGCGTGCACCTCACCGCGCTCCCTGACCGTGCCCGAGACACGGCCGCCGACGGCCGCCTGGTGCTGATCGGCCTCCCCCCGCACTTCGACCCCGCCGCACTCGAGGCGCACCTCCACACCACCCGCGCCGAATGACCCCGAGGTCATCTCGGGCTGATTCGTCCCAAATCGGCTTCTCGGTCGGATCCGTCTCGAAAGTCGCGACGCTGCAGCCCGAGAACCGAGCCGTCTCGCCGGACCTCGCCCCGGTCAGAGCTCGATGACGAGGCGGCCGCGGGTGCCGCCACGCTCGAGCGTGGCGTGTGCCTCGCCGGCGGCCTCCGCCGCGAACGTGCGCGCGACGCGCAGCGTCACCACACCGTCGTCTGCCTGACGACCCAACTCGGCCAGCTTGTCGCCGGCCGTGGCGTACTCGCTGACCCACACCATGTGGATCGTGATGCCGCGCTCGGTGTCGCCCTGGAACGGGCGGATCGATGCCACGGCACCGCCATCCTTCACCGCGGGCAGCACCAAGGTGTTCTGCACCGAGCCGTCGGCCAGCGCGTCGACACCGTCGGGAGCGGCCTCGCGGATGCGCGCGGCCACGTCGTCGCCGCGGCGCACCACGACGTCGGCACCCAGGCTGCGCACGAGCTCCTCGTCGGCCTCCGACGCGTCGGCGATGACGCGCAACCCGTCGGCCTTGCCCAACTGCACCATGTAGCCGCCGTAGCAACCGGCCGCGCCGGTGACGGCGAGCGTCTGCCCCGGCTGCAGGCCGAGCTTGTCGAGCGACAGACGCGCGGTGAGGCCGTTCATCGGCAGGGTGGCGGCCTCGGCGTGGCTGGTGTCCTTCGGCGCGTGGGCGACGGCACCGGCCGGCACGACGATCTGCTCGGCGTAGGCGCCGCCTTCGCGACGGGTGGGCATCACGACGGCCATCACGCGGTCGCCGGGCGCGAAACCGGTCACGCCCTCACCGACCTCGAGCACCACGCCCGCGGCGTCCATGCCCGGGATGTACGGCGGCTGGGCATCGCCCAGCAGCGGCTTGTACATGCCGTTGCGCATGTAGGTGTCGGTGGGGTTCACCGTGGCCGCGTGCACACGGATCTTCACCTCGCCCGCCTTCGATGCCGGCGGGTCGGGCACCTCCACCACCTGCAGAGCTTCCGGACCACCGAACTCGATCACACCGACGACGCGCATGGCGATCATCGTCCCATGGTTCGGCGTGTCAGCCGAAGGTGGAGCGACGTGCGGGCCCGTGGTTCCGCTCAGGCGATCTTGACGGCGATGCCTTCGTACATGCGGCCGAACACCTCGGAGCCGCGGTCGCAGTAGCTCTCGAGGTGCGCCTCGACGAAGCCCGCACGGCGCACCAGTTCGGGGATCTGCCGGTTGAGGTGACAGCCGCCGGCCACCTTGCGCCACTTCGGCGTCAGACGCTCCTGCTTCGCTGCGCTCTCGGGGTCGGGCGAGCGGCCGTGCTCGACGAAGTGCAGCCGCCCACCGGGACGCAGCACCCGATGCATCTCCACCAGCGCGGCATCGACGTCGGGGATGGTGCACAGCGTCCACGTCACCAGCACGTGGTCGACCGACGCGTCGTCGAGCGGCAGCGACTGGCCGTCGAGGCCGACGAACTCGACGGGGATGCCGCGAGCGGCGATGCGCTTCGCGGCCAGCTTGCGGCCCACCGTTGCGGGGTCGACCGCCACCAGGCGGGTGACGCCGTCGGGCAGGTGCGGCACGTTGCGACCCGAGCCGAAGCCGACCTCGAGCACCTCACCGCTCACGCCGGATGCGACGCGGGCGCGCAATGGGTCGACGCCTTTGCCGAGCAGCACGTCGATGACACGTGGCAGCACCTGGCGCTCGTAGAAGCCCATCGCGACGGGTGGCCTCGGTCAGCCGGCCGCGAATGCGGCGATGCTGCGAGCGCGGGCGATGCTGATGTCGGGCACGACGACGGTCATCAGTTCGGCGCCGTGCGAGGTGCCGAGCAACATCTCGCCACGGGCCGGTACGCCGGCCTTGTGCAGCAGGCGCAGGAAGGCGATGCCCTCGTCGCGCAGCGGGTCGCACTCGTTGACCACGATCGTGGTGCGCGGCAGGCCGGCGACGTCGGACTCGGTGGCGAACAGCGGCCACGCCAGCGGATCCTTCGCGTCGAACGCCTCGATGCCGTAGCCGTAGCGGCCCCTGTTGTGATGCAGGTCGAGCAGGATGCCGTTGTTCTCGATGGTGCTCGGCAGGTCGGGGTTCGGCCATTCACCGGCGATGTACGGGCACATCGCGTAGAGGCCGCTGACGGCGCCGATGTGGCCGTCGCGCAGCAGCTTCATGCCGGTGGCGAGCGTCAGGTTGCCGCCACCGCTCTCGCCGGCGACGATCACGCGGGACGGGTCGATGCCGTGCTGCGCGGCATGCGCCACGGTCCAGTGCAGGCCGGCCACGCAGTCGTTCAGGCCGGCAGGGTACGGCGCCACCTCGGGCACCGCGCCCGGGATCTCACAGTTGCGGAACTCCACCATCACCACGACGACGTTCTGGTTGGCGATCAACCGACCCCAGGTGCGGTAGAGGCCGTAGTCGCTGGACATCGAGGCCATGCCGCCGCCGTGGATGTAGTACACGCACGGCAGGACGGCGTCGCTGTCGGGACGGATGACGCGCAGCCGGATGGTGTTGCCGTCCGGGGCCGAGGTGATCATCTCGTCGGTGATTCGCAGGCAGCCGGACGGGGCGAGTTCCTCGCTGTCGAGGGCCTCCATCGTCACCTTCATCATCTCCACCATCTGGCGGCCCTCGGGCGTCGAGACCCGCTCGAGCAACTCGTCTCGTGAACTGACGTCGTTCTCGTGGGGCGGCGGCATCATCGCGAGCATCTGGGCGAGGCGCGGGTCGAGCTTGGAGAAGGCGTCGGTGGTCACGGCGGAACATTGCCACACCGCGGACGGCCCGTCGGCCGTCGGACCTTGAAAGTGGCAGCAGTTCTGACATAAGTTGGGCGGATGAGCGACACCCCTGCCCGACTGATCTCCGACATGCGCGGCGTGCGCTACGGCGAGGTGCTCGCCGTGTACCTCGAGGACAGCGGCCTGCGAGCCGAGGTGTACGGCACGCAGATGCTGAACGACTGCCCGGCCGAACTGTGGGACACGCTCGACGCGCCGACCATCGCACAGGACATGGGTGCGTTCATGGTGAAGCTGAACGGGCCGCGCCACTGGATGCTCGACGGCCTCGGCTCGAAGGTGGCCGTCGTCGATCCGGTGCTGCGCGAGTTCAACGGGCTGCTGATGCGCCGCATCGCCACCATCGACCTCGGCAACAACCCGCAGTCCACGCCGTACACCGTGCGCCACGTGAACCGCGGCGCGGTGTTCTTCTTCGACGCCGGCAAGCCGGTGCACGAACTGGTCGACCCGGACGGCACGGCGTACGTGATGCAGGCGTACTGCATCGGCGTCGACCCCACCATCACCGCCGAGACGCTGCCCACGTTGGGCGAGCGCCTGGCACTGCCCGACGGCTGGACCTTCCGCACACGCATCCTCGACGAGGAGCTCGTCGTCGACACCAGCGACCACGTGGCCACCGTGCTGCAGGACGAGCTGGAGAACACCTACACGCTCCCCCACTGAGCCGCGTCCCGACATCGAGGTTTTCTGCGACGGATGCCGTCGTCGAAAACCTCCGTTTTGCTCCCGCGACGTCACGCGGCGTGCCGCTGCGTGCGTCCTTCCATTGCTGCGCCTGTCGTCACTTGGAAGGAGCCCGGCATGATCCCCAGCGTCAAGCTCGATCGCACTCTCGTCGCCGTGGAGGTGGACCAGACGGTCCATGTGTTGTTGGAGCTGGCTGCTCCCCCCGCCCCCGTCGCCGAGCGGAAGGCGATCGACGTGGTGGCGGTGATCGACCGCTCCGGCTCGATGGGCGGCGACCCGCTCGCGGCCGTGCTGCACTCGGTGGAGATGCTGGTGCGGCTGCTCGGCCCGGACGACCGCCTGGCCGTGGTGACCTTCGACGACCAGGTGGACCTGGTGCTGCCGCTCGCCCACCACGACCCCGACCAGGCGGCCCGCGTGCTGCGCGGCGTCACCGAGGGCGGCAGCACCAACCTCAGCGGTGGATGGCTGAAGGGCATGGAGATCCTCGCCTCGCACGGCCGAACCGACGCGGTGCGGCGCATCATCGTGCTGACCGACGGCCAGGCGAACGCGGGCATCACCGATCCCTCGGCACTCACCGGCATGACCAAGGGGGCGCACCAGCAGCAGATCAGCACCAGCCTGATCGGCTTCGGCGCGCGCTACGACGAGACGTTGCTGTCGGCGATGGCCGATGCGGGCGGCGGCAACGACTACTGGTGCGCCGGCCCCGACCAGGCGACCGCGGTGTTCGCCGATGAGTTCGCCGGCCTCGCCTCGGTGGTGGCGCAGAACATCTCGGTCGAGCTGCGGCCGACGGCGGCGGTGGACGATTGGCTGGTGCTCAACGAGTACCCGGCGACGATCGTCGACGGCGGTGTGCAGCTGGCGATGGGCGACGCCTACGGCGGCGAGCGCCGTCGCCTGGTGGCGATGGTGCACCTGGCCGCGGCGAAGGCTCCGGGCGTGGTGCACGTGGCGGACCTCGTGGTGCGCTGGGTGTCCACCATCGGCGACGTGGAGTTGCACACGGTCACGCTGCCGGTGACCATCGGTGTGAGCGACGGCCCGATCGACGGCGAACCCGACCCGGAGGTCACCGAGCAGGTGAACGTGCTGCGTGTGTCCCGCGCTCGCAAGGAGGCCAACGAGGCGGCCGCTCGTGGCGACTACGACCGGGCAGCCGACGCGTTGCAGTCCGCGCTGCCGTACGCCCAGGCCGCCCGCATGGCGCCCGAGATGCTGCACGAGCTGCTCGAGGACACGCAGCGGCTGTCCCAGCGGAACTGGACCCAGTCGGACGCGAAGCGGGCGCACGCGACGATGCGCGGCACCACACAAGGCCGCAAGCGCCGGTACGACGATCCGTCGGCCGACCAGTCGGGCAACACCCAGGGCGGCCCGTCGGGCGGCGCGCCCACCTGACAGCGGCACGATCCGCAGGACCTTCCCCAGGACAGCGAGTTGCGGCGGACGCAACCGTCGGCGCTCGCGCGGCCCCTGAACCCGCTCAGGTTCACGCCGCGTGGCGCCGATGAAGGAACACAGACGAACGTGGAAGGACCGCCGTGCACCATCAGCCGACCACGCCACGCCGGACAGCGCCGCTCGCCATGGCCCTCGTGGCGACGCTGGCGCTGGCGGGGTGCGGCTCGGCCGGCGGGGACTCGTCCGCTGGTGCCGCGCCGGGCAGTGAGTGCTCGACGGAGGGTGCCCAGACCGGGATGGAGAACGGCACGCTCGAGTGCGTCGGCACGGCCGACGGGCTGCGCTGGCAACCGATGGACCCGTCGACCGGCGGGACGCAGGGCGCGCCGGACAACGGTTCGACGCCGACCGACGGTGACGGCAACGGCGATGCCGGTTCGACACGTGGTCGATCGGCGTGACGTGCTCGTGGATCATCATCCCGCTGTTCGCGGGCGACGCCGTGACTCGACCCGCGTCGGCTCGTTCCCGAGCGAGCCGATCGTTTCTGCAATCAAGTGACCTTGGTCCCTCGCACCTGGCCGGGACCATCCGTACGTTCGACACAACTCGGGCGGAACCACCCGGTTCCTTCCGCCACCGCACGTGAAGGAGATGCGATGCGTTCGAAGGTGATCCAGCGATCCACCATGGTGCTGCTGCTGTTCGGCACCGTGATGTTCGGCGTGGCGCTCGACGCCGCGGCGCAGGGGCGTGATGCGGCACCGGCCGCGATGCCACGGCCGCAGTTGACGTTGGCCGAGGCGAAGTGCATCCCTGCGGCCGACGCGTTCCTGTCGTTCCACAGCAATCACCGCCCGGGGACGGCGAATTCGACGAACGAGGCGTTCGACCTCAATGCGTTGGCGGCGGCGATCGCCCGCAACGTGCCGGCCTGCAAGGGCGTCACACTCATCCGCAACGGCACCCGCGCGCTGCCCGACGCGGGCCCGATCCTCGGCAACGGGTTCAGCTACTCGGCCACCACTTGCACCGGCTCGACGGCGTGCCGCGGCGGCAACGGTGGTGGCCTGGTCGGCAACGGCGGCAACGGCCACAACGGTGGTCGCGGCGGCAACGGCGGCAAGTACGGCGGTAACGGCGGCAACGGCGGCACGGCCGCAGTGGGTTGCTCGGGCGCCACGTGCGTCGGCGGCAACGGCGGCAACGCCGCGTTGCACGGCAACGGCGGCAAGGGCGGCAACGGCCGCAAGGGTGGTCGTGGCGGCAACGGCGGCAACGGCGGCGAGCAGTCGGGCAACGGCGGCGCGGGCGGTAACGGCGGCGCAGCCTTCGTGGCCGGCGGGCGCGGGGGCGACGGCGGCACCGGCGGTCGCGTCGGTGCGAAGTCGGCGATCTCGACGGGCGGCCGCGGCGGCAACGGCGGCGCCGGCAAGGCCGCGCCGGCCGGGCGCACGGGCGGCCGCGGTGGCAACGGCGGTGCCGGCGGCAGCGGCGGCAACTTCCGCGGCACGGGTGGTGCCGGCGGTACCGGCGGCCAGGGCGCGAAGGGTGCCGCAGGATCGGTGAGCGCCACGACGGCAGCTCCCTCGGGTGTGGCGGGTGTCGAGTCGGTCGTGGCCGGTGCGGCGACGGGCGGCGACGGTGGCAGCGGTGCCAGCGGCGCCGCGGCCGGGTCGGCCGGCGGCAACGGCGGCAACGGCGGCCAGGCCGCGTCGTACTCGCTGACGGCGAACGGCGGTGACGGTGGTGCCGGTGGTGCCGGCGGCATCGGCGCGCGTGGCGGTCACGGTGGCGATGGTGGTCTGGCCGTGTACGGCGGACTCGGTGCTGTCGGTGCGCCGCCGGTGGGCGCTGCTCCTCCGGTCGGTCTGGCCGGCAACGGTGGCAATGGTGGCGCCGGTGGCGCCGGCGAGCGCGGCTGGACCGGCGGCGCGGGCGGCAACGGTGGTCGTGGCGGTGCCGGTGGCCTGCTGTCGGGCAAGGGTGGCGCCGGTGGCGCGGCCGGCCGCGGCGGCAATGGCGGCAACGGCTCGCCGGGTGGTGCCGGCGGCAACGGCGGTGCCGGTGCGAACGGCTACTTCTCGGCCGAAGGTGGCATCGGCGGTCTCGGCGGCGCAGGCGGCGTCGGCGGTACGGGTGGTGCGGCGGGTCCCGCCGGTCTGCCCGGTGCCGGTGGCGCGGGTGGCGTCACGGGTTCGAAGGGCACGAAGGGCGCTCGTGCGGCGGCCGCTTCGGCCGGCGTTCGGGGCGCGACCGGCGCCACGGGGGCCGCTGGCCTCGATGGCAACAGCGGCCTGACCACGCTCGTGCAGGGTGACGAGTTGGTGATCGGCCACGGCGCCGACGCGGCGACACCGGGCGGCGACGGCCAGCCCGGCGGCACGTTGTACGGCAACGGCGGCGATGGTGCAGCCGGTGCCGCGGGTCAGATCGGTGGTGACGGTGGCCCTGCCGGGCGCATCGGTGACGGTGGCGCAGGTGGTGCGGGCGGCGATGGTGTCGCAGGCGTCACGGGCGCCGTGGGCACGGCCGGTCTGCCGGGCGATCCGGGCACCGACGGCGCCCCGGGCGGCGCGGGTGGCACCGGCGGCGATGGTGCACCCGGTGGCGATGGTGGCAACGGTGGCGCGGCCGGATCGGTCGCCGGTGACGGCGGCGCGGCCGGTGACGGCGGCGACGGTGGTCTCGCCGGCCAGGGTGGCCTCGGCGGCGCAGGTGGTGCCGGTGGCGCCGGAACGGCCCTGTTGGCCGACGGTGGCAACGGTGGCGCAGGTGGCGACGGTGGCGCAGCAGGCAGCCCTGGTGTTGCCGGTCTCGCCGGGACTCCCGGCGCGGCGTCGCCCGTCGGGGCCGTCGGCGCCAGTGGCGTCGATGGCTCGGCCGGCGCGGCGAACATCGTCGGCAACGGCGGTGCCGGCGGCGCAGGCGGTGCCGGCTTCCCCGGCAGCTTCGTGGCGGCCGGCGGCGCTGGTGGTGTCGGCGGCGCAGGCGGCTCGGGCGACAACGGTGGCGCGGGTGGCGCAGGCGGTGGCGGCGGCGCAGGTGGCGCAGGCCTCGACGGCGCGCCGACCGGCGCGGCCGGCAGCGACGGCACCCCGGGCGGTGCCGGTGGTCAGGGCGGCACGGGTGGCGCAGCGACGGGCGCGACGGGCATCGCCGGCAACGGTGGCCCGGGCGGCAACGGTGGCAACGGCGGCGCGGGCGGCGCAGGTGGTGCCGGAGCGACGGCGAGCGCCGGCGGCGCAGGTGGCGACGGCGCTGCAGGTGGCGACGGCGCTGCAGGTGGCACCGGTGGCGCGAGCGCCACGGGTGTCAATGGCGACGGCGGTCTGGGCGGCGACGGCGGCAACGCCGGGCGACCGGGCAACGGCGGCAATGGTGGCAACGGCAGCATCAGCACGCCGGCCGGCGGCGACGGCGGCGCGGGCGGCAACCCGGGTGCGGCCGGCCTGCAGGGCAACCCGGGTGCTCCGGGCGGACCGGGCGCGGTGACGGGCGGTGCCGGCACGGTCGGGGCCGAGGTGTCGGCGCCGGCAGGTAACGGCGGTGACGGCGGCAACGGCTTCTCCCCCGCAAGCGGCACCGGAGGTGCCGGCGGCAACGGTGGGGCCGGTGGTTCCATCGGCGACGGCGGGGCCGGTGGACTCGGTGGCTCGACGGGCAACGGCACGGGTGGCCGTGGTGGCAACGGTGGCGCCGGCGGCACCGCAGGTGACGGCGGTGCTGGTGCACCCGGCGGTGATACGACGGTCGGCACCGGAGGCGCCGGTGGCAACGGTGGCAGCGGTGGCACCACCGGCAACGGTGGCGCCGGAGGCCCCGGCGGTGCCTCCTTGGCCGGCACCGGCGGTGCGGGTGGAGCGGGCGGCCTCGGTGGCGCCGCCACCGGTGACGGCGGTTCCGGTGGCCCGGGCGGCGCTGGTGTGGCGAGCGCGGCCAGCGGTGTCGCGGTCGGTGGCGCCGGCGGTGCCGGTGGCTCGGCGACCAACGGTGTGGCCGGCAACGGCGGTCCCGGCGGCGCATCGACCACCATCGGCGCGTCCACGACATCGACCGGTGGCGCCGGTGGTGCCGGCGGCACGGCCACGGTCGGCTTCGGCGGCAATGGTGGTGCGGGAGGTTCCTCCTCGTTGACCGGCTCGGGTGGCACCGCCACCGGTGGTCGGGGCGGCAACGGCGGTGCCGGCAGCCTCGCCGGCGGAAACGGTGGTGCCGGCGGCGCGTCGCTCGCGAACGGCAACGTGTCCTCGGCCGCAGTGGGCGGCAACGGCGGCACCGGCGGCAACGCCGGCGGTGCGGGTTCGGCCGGTGCTGGTGGTGCGTCCGGCGTTGCGACGGCGATCGGCGGTGGCTCGGCCACGCCGGGCAGCAACGGAGCGAACGGCTCGATCGTCCCCTGACCCCACGTCCCATCGCGGGCAGGAAAAGTTGCGCCCAGCGCAACTTTTCCTGCCCACGGCGCGTCAGGGCCGCGGGGCGAGTGCCCCCGCCAACTGCGCTCAGCAGGGGTTGGGGACTTCGCCGATCTTCACGACGGAAAGCACTGCATCACCCTCCCCGAACGGGGTTCCGGGCGCAGGAAACTGGTCGACCACCTGCCAATTGCTGTCAATCAGCTGCATTCGGTCTTGTCCTGTTGCGTCCACGCTCCGCGAGAAGAAGACACCGAAGGTCTGGATGTAGTCCTGCGCATCCTGCAGATTCATGCAGACGACGTTGGGCATCAGTGCCTGCGCCGGCGGTGCCGGAGGAAGCGTTGTCGGAGGAACTGTCGTTGCGGGGATCGTCGTGGGAGGCACGGTCGCTGCGGCGGTCGTCGGCGGCGGCACCGTGGATACCGGCGCCGCTGTCGCTGCAACGACGACCGTGGTGGCAACATCGAGGCTCGAGCCAGGCAGCGTCACCGTTGCTCCGCCATCAGAACCTGCGCAGGCCGTCAACGCGAGCGAGACGCCCGCCGTCACCACACCCATCAAACGTACGAACTGCATGAATCGCTCCTCGTGGCTCGGAGGTGAACACCACCCTGCAAGAGGGGCACCATAGTGTTCCGCCGTCGCCGCTGAGTGGCCCCAACTGGTCCTGGAACACGAACTGCACGAGAAATGATCCCATGTATATCTCGACACATCGAATGGGAGATATTCGGCGGAAACGTTCACCATCTGCTTGGCATTTCTCAAGAGTCGTGCGGCGAGAATGTTCAACGGACCGCCTTTCGCTCACACAGCTCGGGACCGAGCCGGCCGCCGTGACAGCGCCGTGAAAGGTGGGGAGGTCAGGATCGGCGCATGAGCCTCCGCCACCTTCCGCCGGACACCTCCGTCGACGAGCTCGTGCGCACGCTCGACGCCGACGGCGCAGTGGTCATCGACCACCTGTTCACCGGCTCGGTGCTCGACACGCTGCAGCGCGACCTCCTGCCCCATGTCGAGGCACACCACCCCGGCAGCCGAACCGGCGATCTCGACGAGCAACGGTTCCACGGCTCGCGCACGGTCCGCTTCGGTGGTCTGGCCGCCAAGTCGCCGGCATTCGTGGACGTGATGTTGCACCCACTGGTGCTCGGCAGCGCGGAGCGGCTGCTGGCCCCGCTCACCGGCGACATCCAGTGCGCCGGCGGCCAGGTGATGGCGATCGGCGGCGGCGAAGCAGCCCAGGGCCTGCACCGCGACCGCGGGGCGTGGGCGTTCTTGTTCGAGGGCGGTTTCCGGGGCGTCGTGGCGGTGTCGGCAATGGTGGCGGTCACCGACTTCACCGCCGCGAACGGCGCCACACGCGTGGTGCCCGGCAGCCAGCGGATGGCCGCGTCGGACAGCTCGTACTACGAGGCCCGGGTTGAGCAGGCCGAGATGGCGGCCGGGTCGGTGCTCCTCTACACCTCCGACGTCGTGCACGGTGGCGGCGCCAACCTCACCGACAGCACTCGCGTCGGCATGCACCTCTTCTACGCGCTCGGCTGGTTGCGCCCGGAGGAAGCGCACCAGTTGGCGCTGACCCGCAACGACGCACTGCGGATGCCCGAAGCCGCCCGGAAGCTGCTCGGATTCGCCGCGCACTACCAGGGCGAGAGCGGGGGCGGCCGCCTGTGGACGGTCGACTACGAGGATCCTGCGCCGAGCTTCCGGTCGTGAGCCTCCCGTTCGGAACGAAAGGCGTGCTGGGTCTGTGACACTTTCCGATGTGGTGATCTCCGTATTGGGGCGAACTCGGGTCGGTGACGCCGACCTGGTGTCCGGCCGGCAGCGCAGCCTGCTGGCGGCTCTCGTGTTGCACCGCGGCGCCCCCGTGTCGGTGGCTCGGCTGGCCACGCTGGTGTGGGGCGACGAGCAGCCGGCCGACGCCGGTGCGTCGTTGCACACGCTGGTGTTCCGCCTCCGGCGCGAGCTACCCGAGGGTGTGACGGTCGATGCGACCGCGGGTCACTACTCGTTGTCCGTACCTGCGGGCGACGTCGACGTCGACGCGGTGTTGGCGTGGCGAACCACCACCGACGCTGCGACCCCCGCCGAGCGGGTACCGACGTTCGAGGCGCTGCTCCGTCTGTTTCGGGGCGAGCCGTACGCCGATCTCGACGACCTCGACGTGTTGGCGGTCAAGGAGCAGTTGGGCGAGGTTCGCCTCGCCGTGCTCGAGGGGTACGCCGACGCGCTGATGGCCGCGGGTCGCACGGACGATGCGATCAGTGCGTTGCGCACCGTGCTGGTCGAACGACCCGACCGGGAATCGGCGGTCACTCGTCTGATGCAGGCGCTGTACGCCGCGGGCCGCCAGCTCGATGCGTTGGCGGCGGCGTCGCGTCTGCGGGAGTACCTGCGCGAAGAGTTCGGTGTTGATCCGTCACCGGCGATCGAGGCCGCCGAGCTCGCGATCCTCCGCCACGAGGTGCCCGATCACGCCGTCGCGACGCCGGTGGCGCCGCTGCGCACCATGTTGCCCCGGCAGATCAGCTCGTTCATCGGCCGCGACCACGATCTCGACGGTCTGCTCGCCCTCACGCGCCGGGCCCGCTGCATCACGGTGCTGGGTGCGGGCGGCATCGGCAAGACCACGCTGGCGGTGCACGTCGCCGAGGAGCTGCACCGCACCGGATGGCACGTGCACGTCGTCGAACTCGGCGACATCGAGGCCGGCGCCGACATCGTCAGCGCCGTCGTCGGTCGTGTGGGTGCGGTCCCGGGCGACGACGGTTCGCTCGAGGCGGCGCTGATCCGCCACTTCGGTGGCCCTCAGACCGCGTTGGTGCTCGACAACTGCGAGCACGTGCTCGACGAGGCGGCGCACGTCGCGACCGCGCTGCTCGCGGGCACCGAGCATCTGCGCGTCGTGGCGACCAGCCGCGAACCGCTACGGGTGAGCGGTGAGCACCGCTGGATGCTGCACCCGCTCGACCCGGCGGATGCCCGGGAGCTCTTCGTCGAACGGGCGCTGGCGGTGGACCCGGGTTTCGAATCCGGCTCGGACGACGCGCGGGTCATCCGCTTGTGCGAGCAGCTCGACGGACTGCCGCTGGCGCTCGAGCTCGCGGCGTCGGCGTTGTCGACGCTCGCCATCGACGACGTGCTCGACCAGGTCGCCGACCGTTTCACCCTGCTCGCCGCCAACCACCGCGACGCACCCAGCCGCCAGCAGAGCATGGTGGCGACGCTCGACTGGTCGTACTCGCGACTGGAGACGGCAGAGCAACAGGCATTCGACCGGCTCGGCGTGTTCGCCGGCAGCTTCACCGCCGCTGACGCGCGCGACGTGGCCGGCGAACGGTCGGCGCAGTTGTTGCCGCAGCTCGTCGAGCGTTCGCTGGTCGGCCGGGTGCGCGGCGCGACGCCTGTTCGCTACGAGTTCCTCGACACGATGCGGGCGTTCGCACGCCTCCAGCGGGGCGCGGCCCTGGCCGACGACCGGGCCCACCATGCGGCGTGGATGCTGCGATCCGTCACCGAGGCGGCGGCCCACGTGTCGGGCCCGATGGAGTCGATGTGGTTCCGGTGGTTCCGCGCCAACATGGCGAACCTCCGTCAGGCACATCAATGGTTCGTCGAGGCTGGCGCAGACGACGACCGGATCCGGTTCGTGCGCGCCCTGATCATGTGGGCTTGGCAGAGCGACCAGGCGGAGGTGATGGGCTGGGCTGCGGCGCTCGACGGCACGACGCACACGGCGGACCTGGACCTGGCATCGGCGAAGGCGGCGATCTCGCTGGTGGCGCGCTCGCGCACTGCAGCCGCTCGCGTGCCCGACGCGGCACAGGTGGTGGCGGCCGCCGAGGACGGCGAGCACCGCACCGCAGCGCTCGCCCACTACGCGGCGGCCGAGGTCGGGCTCTTCGTCGGCGACTACCAGTTCGCCGAGGAGCACGCCCGCCGAGCATGCGTGAGGGCCACCGCAGGGTCCGACGACGCGGAGTCGATCGCCATTGCGTTCTTCGCCGCGATCGACGTGTCGTTCGCCACCGCCCTTTCCGCCCGGCCGGAGGAGGCCTCTCGCTGGGTGACCGTGGCGGAGCAGTACGCCAACACGCTCGACAGCACGGCAGCGCACGCGTGGGTGAACCTGGTGCGAGCAGACCTGCTCGCGCGGGATCACCCCGTCCGCTCGCGGATCCACGCCCAACGCTGCCTGGCGTTGGTGGACCCGGAGGAGCAGTCCTTCGTCGCACGCGTCGCGCGGCTGACCCTCTCTGCGATCGAGTTGCACTCCGGAACGGCGGCCGTCGACCGGGCGACCCTGGTGGAACATCTCTCGGCGAGCGAGCTCCAGCTCTCGTGGTACGACACGACGATCTCGCTGCAGCTGACCGCGGAGACGCTGATCGGTCACGGACGCCTGCGCGAGGCCGCGATGATCATCGGCGCGGTCAATGCGTCGGCGATCGATCCGGCGGCACTCGGGGTCCGTGGCGACGACCTGATGGCGGCGATGCGTGCACGCGACGGCGGCGACATGGTCGACGCGGCGTGTGCCGACGGCGCCACGTGGACATTGGCCGAGGCAGTACATTTCGCGATCGATCAACTGCAGCAGTTACCGGCCGGGCCGACGTGACAGCGGCGTGACATCGCCGTCATCCATCCTGCACACCGAACCAACAAGGAGCACCCATGAGCACGTACCGCACCGCACTGCCGCAGATCCACGGCGACCTCTTCCTGACGGACGGAGGCATCGAGACCTCGCTGATCTTCGATCAGGGCCTCGACCTGCCCGTGTTCGCGGCGTACCCCCTGTTGGACACCGATGAGGGCCGCCAGGCGCTGCGCCGCTACATGCTGCCGTATCTGGCGATCGCGGAGGACCACGGCGTCGGGTTCGTGCTGGAGACGCCGACCTGGCGTGCGAATGCGGACTGGGGCGCCCAGTTGGGGCACGACGCTGCCGAATTGGATCGCGTCAATCGCGACGCGATCGCGTTCGCGGTGGCGACCCGCAACGAGGGACACGTGTCGGGTCCCGTCGTCATCTCGGGAACCATCGGGCCGCGCGGCGACGGCTACGTCGTCGAGCAGGTGATGACGCCTGCCGAGGCCGCTGCGTACCACGGCGCGCAGATCGGCACGTTCGCCGACACCGACGCCGACCTCGTGACGGCGATGACGATGACGACTGCGGCGGAGGCGACCGGTGTGGTGCTCGCCGCGAAGCAGCACTCGATGCCGGTGGTGATCGGCTTCACCGTCGAGACCGACGGGCGGCTGCCGTCGGGCGAACAGCTCGGCGATGCGATCCAGGCGGTCGACGCGGCCACCGATTCGTGGTGCGCCTACTACATGATCAACTGCGCGCACCCGACGCACTTCGTCGACGTGCTCGATCCCGAGCAGCCGTGGACCGCGCGGATCCGTTCGGTCCGCGCCAATGCGTCGACGATGAGCCACGACGAGCTGAACGAGGCGGAGGAGTTGGACGCGGGCGACATGCACGACCTCGCCGATCGCTACGCGTCGCTGCGCCGCAGGCTGCCGCGCATCAACGTGCTCGGCGGCTGCTGTGGCACCGACCAGCGCCACATCGCCGCGATCGCGAGCGCGGTCGCAGCCGGCTGATCGGCGACCGACGCGTCCGTCAGCGGACGCGTTCGACGCGGCCGGCGGGCACGGTGACCGCGCCCGGGTGCAGCGCCGAGGCGATGGTCTCGACCCCGTCGACCAGACGGGGGCCGGGGCGCACGGTGTAGGCGTTGCCGTCGATCGCCCAGACAGGTACTGCGGGCGGCAGGTGGTCGAGCACCGCGGTCGCCTGCACGACGGCGTCGGCGAGACCGAAGCCGCACGGGGCCACGATGACGACGTCGGGGTTCGATGCCGCGATCTCGTCCCACGTGGACGTCACCGACCGCTGCCCGGCGAGGGCCAGCACGGCCTCTCCCCCGGCGGCGGTCACCAGGTCGGGCACCCAGTGGCCGGCCAGGAAGGGCGGATCGGTCCATTCGAGCACGAAGACGCGCGGCGCAGGCCGCCCGGCCACTGCGGCGGTCACGGCGTCGAGACGCGCCCGCAGGCCGGCGACCTCGGCCGCGGCGGCATCGGGCACGCCGCAGCGCTCGCCGACGGCGACGATCGTGCCGAGCACGTCGTCCAGCGTGTGCGGGTCCAGCGTGACCACGTCGGCCGAGCAGCCGAGGCGGCCGAGCGCCGTGTCCACGTCGCCGGACGGCAACGCGCACACACGGCACAGGTCCTGGGTGAGGATCACGTCGGGTTGCAGACGGCCCACCGCGTCCTCGTCGAGCGTGTAGAGCATCTCGCCGGCAGCGATCTTCTGGCGCACGAGGGCGTCCACCTCGCCGGGCGTCAGCCCGTGGGTGTCCAGGCCGCCCACCACCACCTCGTGGCGGGTGCGTGCGTCGGTGGGCTCGTCGCACTCGAACGTCACGCCCACCAGGTGCTCGCCGAGCCCGAGCCGGTACACGATCTCGGTGGCCGACGGCAGGAGCGAGAGGATGCGCATCCCCTCAGCATCGGCGAGCCCGGAGGGTCGCGCAAATCGGCGCGGCGCTGCGTGCCGATCGCCCGACGCCGGAGCGCCGGAACGATAACGAGTGTTTCGTGCGCCCCGTG
>JBMOGW010000020.1:0-28413 GCA_049318165.1 Ilumatobacteraceae bacterium | reverse complement strand
CGGCGTCGCCGGCCGAGCTGATTCCCCCGGCTTGGCGGGCGGGGAGCTCAGCTCCTGGCCCGCTCCAAGTCGTTCGTGAAGGCTGCCACCGCAGAGGCCTGATCGAAGCCCACGGTGATCATTCGGAACCCCGACTCACGACGCGCCGCCGCCAGCGCCGGGTTCGCATGCACGCCAGGGATCACCCCGTGGCGTTCACATGCCGCTGCCACGGTGGCGAGCGCCTCGTGGAACCGCTCGTCGGACTGATCGCTCATCGGCGGCAGGCCCAGCGTGAGCGAGAGGTCGGCCGGGCCGATGTAGACGGCGTCGATGCCGGGCACCGCCAGAATCTCGTCGATGTTCTGCACGGCCTGCACCGTCTCGATCATCACGATGCACATCACGTCGCTGTTGGCCTGACGGAAGTACGACTGGTGGCGGGTCATCGCGCCGATCGGGCCGATGCTGCGCTCTCCCTGCGGGGCGTACCGGCACGCTGCCACGGCGCGTGCCGCTTCCTCGGCGGTGTTCACCATCGGCACGATGACACCGAGGGCACCCGCGTCGAGCGCTCGCCCGATCATCCACGGCTCGTTCCAGGGCACACGCACGATCGGCGCGGCCGCCCCGAGGGCAACCGCCTGCAGATGCTCCGACAGATCCTCGAAGCCGACCAGTCCGTGCTGCAGGTCGATGCAGACGTAGTCGTAGCCGGCCTTCGAAGCGGCCTCCGACAACAGCGGCTCGCGCAGGAAGATCCAGGCGCCGAGCGCCACGCCCGACTCGCTCGCGGTACGAAGTTGATGATGCATGGTGAGATCCTCTCGGTGCCGTCAGGCGGTGAACGTGCCCTTGCGGGTCGCGATGTTCTTGATGTCGCAGAAGAAGTCGAAACTCCAGTTGCCACCCTCGCGGCCGATGCCCGACTGTCGGCTGCCACCGAATGGTGCCGCAAGGTCGCGTACGTAGAAGCAGTTGGTCCACACGGTTCCGGCCACGAGTTGGGAGGTGATGCGCTCCGCCCGGTCGGCGTCTGAGGTGAACACGGTTGCGGCGAGGCCATAGATGGTGTCGTTGGCCAGCTCGAGCATCTCCTGCTCATCGCTCCAGGTCTGCAACGTGAGCACCGGACCGAACACCTCCGTCTGCACGATCTCCGAGCGCTGATCCACGTCGGTGAGAATGGTGGGCAGGAAGTACAGGCCGCCGTCGGGGTGAGGGCCGCCGCCACAGACGACGCGGGCGCCATCGGCGATGGCCCGCTCGACGAGACCCTTCACCTTCGCGAAGTGGGTCGGGTGAATGAGGGGCCCGATCCGGGTGCCGGGATCGCGAGGATCGCCCACCACCATCTTGTCCACTTCGGCCAGCACCATCGGCAGCAACTCATCGACAATGGACTCCTCGACGAGGAGGCGAGTGCCTGCCAGGCACACCTGTCCGGCGTTCATGAACTGAAGGCTGATGGTGCGAGCCGCCGCCTTCAGGTCGGCATCGGCGCACACGACGAACGGCGACTTTCCGCCGAGCTCGAAGCTCACCGGCGTCAGGTTCGATGCGGCAGCACCGGCGATGACACGCGCCGTGGCCGGTGACCCGGTGAAGCTGATGCGGCTCACCTTCGGATGCCGCACCAGCGCGTCACCGGCGACCGCACCCGTGCCATGCACGATGTTGAGCACACCGTCGGGCACGCCTGCCTGCTGCGCGATCTCTCCGAGCAACGAAAGGCTGAACGGGGCGAACTCCGGCGGCTTCACCACCACGGTGTTGCCCGCTGCGAGCGCCGGGCCGATCTTCCAGGTTCCGAGCATCAGGGGAGCGTTCCACGGCACGATCAGCGCAGCGACGCCAGCCGGGTCGAACCGCACGGAGTTCGAGGCCTCGGGTCCATCGATGGTGGGGTGATCCATCGAGCGCGCCCAGTCCGAGAAGAACTTGACGTTCAGGGCAGCACGCGGCATGCCGTGCCCGCCGCGACCGGCGAGCAGGGATCCGTGGTCGTGGGCGTCGACCATCTGGAGGTCGGGCATTCGAGCGACGATGGCGTCGGCGAAGCGATCGAGAATCTCACCACGACCCTCGGGCCCGAGCGCCGCCCACGCAGGAAAGGCCGCAGCGGCCGCAGCGACGGCGGCCTCCACCTCGGCTGCGCCCGCGCACGGGATGTGGCCGAGCACGCTGCCATCGATCGGGCTCGAGACCTCATAGGGGTCGGCGGCACCGGCACCAACTCGGCGACCGCCGATCAGGTGGCCGCACGGCACACTGACGCCGCCGATGTCGATGCGTGTCGAATCGTCCATTGAACCCCTCCAAGGCTGTACCGACCAGCCAGACGCGTCGCGACGACGCCCCGCTCGATCGAGGTGGTCGAAGTGTAGGCCCGACCGCCGGCCAGAGCAAGCGGTTGCTTGTGAGAGCAACCAAGCACTTGCTTTATCGTGTAGAGTTCACGCCCAGGGGGTCCCGTGGGGACGTGGTACCTGCCCGGGGGCATGGGGCGCCACCCGATTTCGACGGCCAGGAGGGGACGATGACACGACGTTGGCGCGAATGGAGCGCAGCACGCGTCGCCGCGGGTGTGGCGGCGCTCGTGGTTGTGTGGGCCGTGGTGGATCCGCAGACGCGGGCGCAGTTCCTCACCGGTGCCGGCATCGCCCAGGGCGCCTTGGTGGCCGCCATCGCACTCGGCGTCGTGCTCACCTACCGGGGTTCCGGCGTGGTGAACCTCGCCAGTAGCTCCATCGCGATGTATGTCGCCTACGTGTACGCCGTGCTGCGACGCGAAGGTGATCTCTTCCTGCCTCCCCTGCCCAATCCGTTCGCCCTGATCGAGGGCGCCGTCCACCGGATGGACCCAACCAGCACGCTCGATCTGCCCGATTGGCCGACTCGCATCTCCTTCGGCGACGCCATGTCGTTCTGGCCGGCGCTCGTCATCTCCTTGCTCTTCGCAGTGCTGTTCGGGCTGGCGCTGCACTTCCTCGTCTTCCGGCCCCTGCGCGATGCCCCGCCGCTCGCCAAGGTCGTGGCGTCGATCGGTTTGTTCCTGTACTTGCCCGCCGTGATCATCCGCCGCTTCACCTTCCAGCCGTACACCGTGAAGCCGATGCCGTTCTTCGACGCCAACGACGCGCCGATCAAGCTCCCGTTCGGCATCTCGATCGGCGCCGACGCCCTCACCATCGCGGTACTGGTCATTGCGTTCACCGTGCTGCTCAGGTTGGTGTTCAACCGCACTCGATTCGGTTTGGCCACTCGTGCCGCGGCGGAAAACGAAAAGGGCGCCATCGTGCTTGGCTTCTCACCCGACTTTCTGGCGGGTGCGAACTGGGTGCTCTCCACGGTGATCATCGGTCTGCTGGGCATCTTCGCTGCCACCATTCAGCGTTCGGTCGATCCCGGCACACTCCCGGCGTTGATCGTGGTGGCGCTCACCGCTGCGCTCGTCGGCGGCCTGTCGTCGTTCGGTTGGATCACCGCGGCAGCATTCATCCTCGGGATGCAGTTCGGACTGCTCAAGTACTTCGAACTGCAGCACGCGTGGTACCCATCGTCGGCGAACACACCCATGCCCGGCGGCGAGCGACTGGTGCCACTGGTGGTCATCCTCATCATCTTGTTCGTGCGTGGGAGATCACTCCCTACCCGCGGCAGCGCGACATCCGGTCGCCTCCCGAAGTCCCCCTCCCCGCCGGATTGGGCCGTTCGCTACGGCGGCCCCGCCTTGGCGGCGGCCGCAGCGGTCCTCACGCTGTTCGTGTTCACCCCGAACTTCCGCCTCGCGATG
Source organism: Ilumatobacteraceae bacterium (assembly GCA_049318165.1). Classification (GTDB taxonomy): domain Bacteria; phylum Actinomycetota; class Acidimicrobiia; order Acidimicrobiales; family Ilumatobacteraceae; genus UBA668. The sequence continues at coordinate 24,638 of JBMOGW010000020.1, read as the reverse complement.
TCCAACACGCTCATCGGCGTCATCATCTGCCTGTCGGTCGTCGTCATCACCGGCTTCGTCGGCCAGATCTCGCTCGCCCAGATGTCGTTCGCCGGCATCTCCGCCTTCCTCGTCTCGAAGATGACCACCGAGCACGGCATCCGAGTTCCCGTGCCGTTCACATCGTCGAGCGTCACCCTCATCCCCGAGCTGCCGTTTCCGTTTCCCATCCTCATCGGTGGTCTCGTGGCGATGCTCACCGGCGTGCTCGTCGCACTGCCGGCGCTACGAGTTCGGGGTGTCAACCTGGCCATCGTCACCCTCGCCTTCGCAGTGGCCGTCGACAAAGTGGTGTTCGGCAACGCGTCGGTGAACGGCGGATTCAACGGTGCGAAGGTCGCAGTTCCCGACCTCATCGTGGAGTCTCGCGCCGTGAAGATCGACGTCGCTGGCGTCGTCACCGCGGGCGACGGTCAGCAGCCGAACCCGTGGACGACGATCTTCTGCCTCATCGTGGCCGTCGTGCTGGGCTACCTCGTCGTGAATCTGCGCCGGTCGGCGACCGGAAGGAAGTTCCTTGCGCTTCGCACCAATGAGCGAGCCGCGGCCGCTGCCGGAGTGAACGTGTCGGGCATGAAGGTCCTCGCGTTCGCGATATCGGCATTCATCGCCGGTGTCGGAGGCGCCGTCATCGCATATCGCTCGGGCAACGTGACGGTCGACAAGTTCACCTACGTCCAATCGCTGACCTTCGTGGCCTTTGCGTACATCGGCGGCATCGCTCGCGTCTCGGGTGCGGTCATCGGAGGCATCATCACAGCAGGCGGCCTGGTGTTCGCATTCATGGAGCACGTGTTGCACGTCCCCACCGAGTTCACGCTCATCCTGGGAGGCCTCGCACTCTTGATCGCTGCGGTCAAGAACCCTGACGGGATTGCGGGGAGCCGCCCGCAACTTCACCTCCGTCGTCGCTCCAAAGCCACAGCGGAAGCCGAAGCCGAAGCCGGCGTTCCGACGGGGGTGGCGTGACATGACGCTTCTTCAGACCACCGGTCTCACCGTGTCGTTCGGCGGACTGCTCGCCGTGAACGACCTCGATCTCACCATCGAACGTGGCGCCCTCGTCGGCTTGATCGGACCCAACGGCGCCGGCAAGACCACGTGCATCGACGCGCTGACCGGCTTCGTTCCCAGCAGTGGGCGGATCTGTTTCGACGGCAAGGAACTGAACGACGCACCGGCGCACCGCCGTGCCCGCGCCGGCCTCGCGCGAACCTGGCAGTCGCTGGAGCTGTTCGACGATCTCACGATCCGCGAGAACCTGCAGGTGGCCGCCGAACGACAGAGCGTCGGCAGCTTCTTCGCCGACCTCGTCCGCCCCCGCCGCACACGCGACCACACTGGCGTCGATTTCGCCTTCGACGTGCTCGGCATCGCACACCTCGCCGACCGCATGCCCAATGAGATCAGCCAAGGGCAACGCAAGCTCGTCAGCACGGCACGGGCGCTCGCCGCCGCACCCAAGCTGGTGTGCATGGACGAGCCTGCTGCAGGCCTCGACACCGCGGAGAGTCAGGAGCTCGGGCGTCGGCTCCGGTCGGTCGTCGACGCCGGCACCACCATGCTGCTGGTGGACCACGACATGGGCCTCGTGCTGAACGTCTGCGACTACGTCTATGTGATCGAGTTCGGCGTGAAGATCGCCGAGGGAGCACCTGCCGACGTCATTCGCGACGAGCGTGTGATCGAGGCGTACCTCGGCTCATCCGCCACCCACATCGCGGAGGACGACGACGCGACCGGCGGCGACTCTGCGGCCACGCATTCGGAAGGGAACGACTGATGTCGGTGCTGACCATTCGCAACCTCTCCACGGGCTATCAGGGCGTTCCTGTGGTGCGCGACCTCGACCTCCACGTCGAGGCCGGGGAGATCGTGGCACTGCTCGGACCGAACGGCGCCGGGAAGACCTCCACCCTGCTCGCCGTCTCGGGCCTGAACCCAGTTCTTCGCGGCGACATCGAGGTGCTCGGCACGTCGATCCGTGGCATGCGGCCGCATCGCATCGCGCGTTCCGGCCTGGCGCATGTCACCGAGGATCGCAGCCTGTTCTTCTCGCTCACCGTCGAGGAGAACCTTCGGCTCGGCGCCTCGGGGTCGGCCGCGGCGATCGACGATGCCATCGGGTTCTTCCCGGCGTTGGAGCGCCTCCTTCCGCGACGCTCGGGGCTGCTCAGTGGTGGCGAACAGCAGATGCTTGCGATGGCTCGAGCGCTCGCCCTACGACCGAAGGTGTTGCTCGTCGACGAGATGAGCCTGGGGCTCGCGCCCATCATCGCCGAGCGTCTCCTCCCGGTGCTGCGGCGCATCGCCGACGAACTTGGCGCGGGAGTACTCATCGTCGAACAGCACGTCCACCTCGCCCTCGAGGTGGCCGATCGCGCCTACGTGCTGAACCATGGATCACTCACGATGGAAGGCGACGCTGCGCATCTCGCAGCGAACCGTCACCTCATCGAGTCGAGCTATCTGGGTGGAGCGAGCGACTGACCTCAGTCGACGTGCGTCGCGAGGTGTACCTCGCCGACCGGCACCACACCTGGCGGCGTGACACCCATCACGGTGACCATGCCGTTGTCGAGCAACTCGCGATCGGTCGCCGGTCGGCCCTCCCTACCAGCGACGCTCGCATCACCGGCAGCGACCAGACCCAGCACGTGGCGGCCATCGACCACCTTCGACGCGCCCAGCGTCTGACGACTTCGCCCCAGCGCTGCCTCCGCCACACCACCGACGTCGGCCAGGGGCACGTTGGGCACGTTCACGTTCCAGACCGTGCGAGCCGGACGCTCCACGAGTTGGGGCAGCAGCAGTGCCGCAACCTCCGCTGCCGTGCCCCACTGTCGGCCCGCATCGTCGGCCTCGACACCGGGGGTCGTGTCGAGGCTGACGGCGAGGGCTCGTAGGCCGTAGTTCCCTGCGGTCAAGGCCGCTCCCAAGGTGCCGCTGTGCAACTGCAGAAACCGTCCGGTGTTCGCGCCGGCGTTGATGCCCGACACGACCACGTCGGGCGCGGTCCCGAACACGCCGAGCACCCCGGCCAGCACGCACCGTCCGGGAGGGCCGTCGACCGACCACCCGACGATGTCGGGGGCGAGGTTCGACGATGCCGGAGCGGTGGCGATGACGGCGCCACTGACGACGTCGCCCACCGCGGCAGCGAACCCACTGGAGTCGGCGAGTGGGGCCGCCACCACGACGTCGCACCCGAGCCGCGCGATGGCTGCGGCGAGATGCCACAGCCCGGGCGACGACACGCCGTCGTCATTGGTCACGAGAACACGGAGCGAATGGTCGAGCGTCACGTCCACACGGTAGCCAACCAAGCACTTGCTCTACAACGTCAGCGCGCCATCAACCCCGTGACGTAGAAGTCGACGAGCGCTGCTGCCACGTCGTCGGGTCGACGCCGCCGTTCGGCGCCGAACCATCGAGTCGTACCCAGCACACCGTCGAAAATGGCACGCACCACCACATCGGCGTCGAGGTCGCCACGAAACTCTCCCGACTTCACGCCACGCTTCACGATGTCGAGCCACATCACCAATGTCTTGCGGCGAATCTCCGCAAGTGGCGCAAGCACCTCGTTCTCCTCGAAGGTCCGCGGCTCGTTGCGGAGAATCACTGATTCGTTCGGATGAGAGCAGGCCGTCGCCACCGAACTCCTGATGAGCTGCGACAACGCCTCCGATGCGCTCGACTTGGCGCTGCAGATCTGCGTGGACCGCTCGAACTGCTCCGAGACGCTCGGCAGGAGCAACTCGAGGACGATCTGTTCCTTCGATTCGAAGTGGTGATACAGACTTCCCGACAAGATGCCGGCCGCCTCGCCGATGTCGCGCACGGTTGCACCCTTGATGCCTCGCTCCGCGATGACCCGCGCCGCGATCGCAAGAATCTCCGCCCGACGCGTCGTCGGCGCCGCCGCATCAGTCTTCGCAGGTCGCGCCATCCCCAATCCTTCCGTCGAAACGTCCTCCGGCACTGTACCGAGCGCGGTCCTCATGTCTTCGAACACTGCGAAGAAAAGCAACCAAGCACTTGCTCTGGCAAACGAAGTCTGTCAGGCTGACGCGACCAGCATCAGGTCCGCACCAACTGGGGGAGGCGGACGCTGGCTCGAGAGGGGAACCACGTGAAGAAATCGCTCAGCCTCGTCTACGCGGTCGTCGCAGCCAGCACCCTGGTGGCCGCGTGCTCGACGACGGACACCGCACAGCCCGCCGACACGACTTCGGGGGCCAGCAGCACCGCCGCACCCGATTCGACGGCGGCGACCGGAAACACCGCGGCCGAAACCACCACCGCAGGAAGCGGCCAGAGCGCCGAAACCGCGTGGGCGCTCGCCTACACCGGCGGTACCGCTGCTGCCGCATCTGGCGACCCCATCAAGGTCGGCTATGTCAACCAGGAGAACTTCTTCCCCGAGAACACCATCGGCGTGAACGCAGCGGTCGAGTTCATCAACACCGAACTGGGCGGTGTCGGCGGCCGGCCGATCGAACTCGTGCCCTGCACCGTCACCGTCGCCGAAGACGGCACCAAATGCGGAACCGAACTGGCCAACAACGCGGAAGTCGCATTGGTACTGACGGGCACGTTGCTGTTCGGTAACAAGGAACTCTACGACGCGCTGAACGGCAACAAGCCGGTCATCCTCGGTAACGGTGTCACCGCCGACGACTTCACCACCACCGCTGGAGTGTCGTTCTTCTCGGGTGGCCCCGGCGTGAACGCCGGCCTCGCCATCTTCATTCGCGACTTCCTGAAGGACACCAAGTCGGTGGCCGTCATCGCCAACAACGACCCGGCGGCACAGGCGGCAGCCAATGCCATCTTCAAGCCCATCATGGACAAGGCCGGCATTCCCACGACGATCGTGTCCATCGATCCCACTGCATCCGCTGCCGACGTGCAGTCGGCGCTCACCGCCGTCGGCGCCGACAAGGCCGACGTGCTGGTGCCCATCGTCACCATCCAGCAGTGCATCAACGTGTACGACTCGGTCGTCGCCCTGGGCATCGACCCCACCGTGGTGACGACGGGCCTCTGCTTCGGTACTCCCCTCACCGACCACCTCGCCGAAGCCGGCGAAAAGGGCACCGTGCCCAATGGCTGGTACTTCGGTGACTACGGGTACTCGCCGTACATGTCGGACCCCGAGAACGGCACCGACACCATGCGCGTGAAGCTGCAGGAGTACGGCGTGCCGTCGCCCGGCGCGACCACGCTGGAATGGACCGGCTTCGCAGGCCCGAGCTTCGCAAACGCGCTCACGATGGCGAAGATCCTCAACACGCTCGGCGCCGACAAGGCACTCGATGTGAAGGCCGTCGATACCGCCCTGCGCGGCTTCACCGGCCCGATGCTCCAGCAGGCCGGACCGCTGAGCTGCGGCAAGCAGGTCATCGCCGGCATCCCGGTCTTCGTGGCCCTGTGCGCCTCACAGATGGGCATTCACCAGTACAAGGACGGCGAGTGGCTGAGCATCGCGGATGAACTGAAGGGCAACGCGATCGACACCTCGGCAGGCTGACATCGAGGCGCTGGGGGTGGGGGACGTCTCGGTGTCCCCCACCCCCACACCTCCACGGCCGACACGACGGATCGCTCGACTCGTGCACATCGAAAGGACCACGACATGAGCAACCTGTTCACCGATGCCCGTCGATGGGCCGACGCCACCGCGTGGCGCCGCGACATGGTCGCGTTGCACGCTGAAGGCCCCATCCACCGAATCGATGCCGACGGATTCGACCCCTTCTGGGCCGTCATCGACCACGCTGCCGTGTTCGACATCGAGCGTCGCCACCAGCAGTTCACCAACGGGCCCGAAGCCGTGCTCAGCAAGCGGGAACGCATGGAGGCAAAGCGCGCACGCGGAGCCGAAGTGCGCAACCTGGTCTCCATGGATGCGCCGGACCACCGCAAGTATCGCCGGCTCACCGCCGACTGGTTCAAGCCCTCCAGCGTCCAGACCATGTCGAGCCGAATGGCCGAACTCAGCGATGCAGCGCTCGCCTCGATGGTCGGCCACGATGGCCGGTGCGACTTCGCCACCGACATCGCACTCGCCTACCCGCTGCAGGTGATCCTGCGCCTGCTCGGCCTCCCCGAGGCCGACTATGAGCGGATGCTGCGACTCACCCAGGAAATGTTCGGCAGCGCCGACCCCGACCACCAGCGTCGCGATGTGGACCCCGCAGGCACGGTGCTCGACTTCATGGCGTACTTCCGCGAGCTCACGGAAGAACGACGCGGCTGCCCCACCTCCGATCTTGCGTCGGTGATCGCCAACGGCACCATCGACGGCCAGCCCATGCCGGACCGCGAGACCATGGGGTACTACATCCTCGTGGCCACCGCCGGCCACGACACCACTTCTGCAGCGATCGCGGTGGGAATGCAGCAGCTCGCGGAGAACCCCGACCAACTCGCCCTGCTGCAGGAGCGACCGGACCTTCTTCCGAATGCCGTCGAGGAGATGCTTCGCATCGCCTCGCCCACGCGCAGTTTCATGCGCACGGCCGTCGAAGACACCGAGATCGCCGGGCAGGCCATCGCTGCAGGCGACTGGATTCTGCTCTCGTATCCCGGGGCCAATCACGACCCGAAGGTGTTCGACAAACCAATGCAGTTCGACATCCAGCGCGAGAACGCCGACCGGCACCTCTCATTCGGATTCGGCGTGCATCACTGCCTCGGGGCGCCACTGACCCGTATGGAACTGCAGTCGCTGTTCGGCACGTTGGTGCCGCGGCTGGCGTCACTGGAGCTCGACGGCGAGGTCCGCACGAGCCAATCGGTGTTCGTCGGCGGCCCGAAGACCCTGCCCATCCGCTACACGCTGCGCTGATCCAGCGCGATCTCACAGCCGTCGTGAGCGCCACGCGGGTCGCGCGCCAATGACATCACGACCAGGTACACAACGAAACGGACAGACCCGAAAACGGAAGAAGTCCCGGCCGAGTCGGCCGGGACTTCTCTTCGTGGCGGGGGCAGGATTTGAACCTGCGACCTTCGGGTTATGAGCCCGACGAGCTACCGAGCTGCTCCACCCCGCGTCGGTGGGAAAACCCTACCGGCCGTGCGGCGCTCCGGCAACCGGCCTGCGGGGACACACCCGAGCGGTGCCACGGCGCGGGCCGTGACAGGATGCCGACGAAGGAGGTCCACATGGGACTGTTCACACCCGGCGGCGAGGACCACCACTCGGTGACACCGATCAACCAGCGGGCCGCCGGCGGGCCACCCGAGGGCGAACCCGGGCAGACCGTGACGGTGATGATCACCGACGTCATGCCGCCGATCGTGATCATGGCCCTGGTGCAGCCGGACGGGTACTTCAGCGACGAGATCTACGACCAGATCGCCGCAGCGCGAGCACGGCGCACCGACCAGCCGCTCGCCTGACCGCGTCCGTAGCGATCCCGCGACGAATGGCCACGACTACGCTCACCGCGTGGTGACCACGGGGAACGCACGGCTCGGGTCTCGACGAGTCGTCACCGCGAGTGCTGCGGGTCTCGCGGGCCTCGCGGCGCTGTGGTGGTTCGTCGCCTGGGTGTTCTCCAGCGACCGCGGCCTCGACCTCACCGACGAGAGCCTCTACCTACTCGCGCTCGACCCACCGTCGAAGGAAGCCGGCTGGGTGACGCCGTTCGGCTGGAGCACATCGCCACTGTTCGACGTCGTGGGCCACGACATCGCCCGCACTCGCACTCTCGCCGTGGTGCTGCTCGTGGTGGTCGGCGGGCTGATGGGCGCGGCGGCCGCACGATGGGTCCGTACCGACCGCATCGGCACCACCGCACTCGTCGCGGTCGGGGCACTCGGGGCACCGCTACTGACCGCCAGCTTCCTGCGCACCCCGGGCTACAACTGGGCGAACCTCATCGGGCTGATGCTCGGCGTCGCCGGCATCGCACTCGCCGCTCGTGCACCCGAGACGGACGGACGAGGACGCGCCTGGGCGCGCCGCCCCGATCTGCATTTCGCCGCCGCGTTGCTGGCGCTCGGCTGCGTGGTGGCCGTGCCGGCGAAGTCCACCAGTGGGATCGCGCTGCTCGTCGTCGCCACCGTCGTGCTGTGGCGCGAGGTGGACCGTCGCCGAGCGCTCCACCTGCTCGCACTCACCGCCGGCTGGGGTGTGGCGCTGGTGACGCTGTGCATCCTCACCGGACGTTGGCCGGCGTCGTTCCTGTCGGTGCTGTGGGCGTCGACGTCGTTCCCCCCGTTGCACGAGAACCAGACCATCGGCGGCGCGCTGCACGACGTGCTGCGCACCCCGAAGGTGGCCTGGCAGCAGCTGTCGAAGCTGCCGGCGGCCACGTGGGCGCTCGTCGCCGCAGCCGTCGTCACCGCCGTGGTGACACGCCGACGACGCGACCTGCCACGGTTCGTCCGCTGCCTCCCGCTCGTCCTGTGCGCCGTCGCCGCCGTCGGCGCGGCCGTCCCCTGGCCGGTGCTCGGCCTGCCCGACCCGGCGTTCCGGTTCGCCTGGTTCGGCACCACCAACGCGGCGCTGCTGCTGCTGCTCGGCGCGGTGCTGCACCTGGTGGCCAACGGCACCGACCGCCGCGCCGCCACGAGAGCCGGGCTCGTCACGCTGATGCTCGGCGTGCTCGTCGTGGCCTTCGGCTTCGGATCTGCGATGAGCGTCTACAACCAGGCTGCGCTCGCGGCGGTACTGATCCTCGTCGCCGCCACCGTCGTCACGCTCGCCACGACCGACGCGACCGCCGGCCGTGTGGGCGCATCACTCGTGGCCGCGTCGACGCTGTGCCTCGTCGTCAGCAACGTGGTCGACAGCCGCCACCACCCGTACGACTTCGCCGACATCGCGCAGCAGACGACACCAGTGGTGCTCGGCGCGCACGACGACACGCTGCTCGTGCAGCCCGACACCGCCGAGTACCTGACGGCGATGCGCGCCGCCGCCCGCGGCGCAGGCCTGTGCGAGAGCAACCGGGTCATCGGGCTGCGCTGGGGTTGGAGCTCGGCCGAGCCGTTCGCGCTCGGCGCCACGGTGCCCGACTCACTGATCCTCACCATCTTCGGCTACCCCGACGCGGTCACCTTGCTGCCGGTGACCATGGCGCGCATGAACGACCCGGCGTGGCACGACGCATGGGTGATGACCACCGACCCCGCAACCATCGAGCCGCAACAACAGGCCGAGCTGCAGCAGGCGTTCGACCGCTTGCCCAACACCGTCGGGCGCACGTTCCCCGACGACTACACGATGGCGGCCGACGTGCAGGGCACGCAGCTGTGGCGGCCCGCCGGGCTCAACCCGGCAATGTGCCCGTGACCACCGTGTCCGGGAAGTAGCGGTGGTGGTGCGCGCCGGTCACCTCGAAGATCGCCGTGCCCTCACGCCCGTCGTCGGTGCGCACGCGCATCTGGTTCAGGCCGCCGCGCTGGAAGGGTTCGTACGGGCGATCGAAGGCGCCCTCCGCCCACAGCGTGATCGTCCGCCCTCCCTCCAGCGTCCACGTCGCCGTGCCACGCAGTCCGGCGACGTGCTCGCCGTGCTCGCCGTAGCGCGCGGTCGACCCGTCGGCGGCCACCCATTCCATCTCGTGGCGGAAGCCGATCATCGGTACGGGGTCGCTGCCGTCCGCCGGCATCCAACAACCGTCGCTGTAGACGAACGCACCGTTGGCGTACTCCCAGTGCCACGCACCCAGTGAGCCGTCCGGCAGTTGCACCTGGAACCACAACCACAGCGGGCAACGGCCGTGATCGCGGATGCCCCACGAGTGGTCGCGCTGGCCCCACCAGTCACGTACCTCGTACGTAGTGCCATCGACGGTGTAGGTGCCGTTGTACACACCGCTCTGCAACATGTGGCTCTGGTCCCACACCAGTTCGTGGCCGGCCTTCATGCTGCCGCGCCGCAGCCCGTACGGCCGGGTGCGCGCGGTGAACGTCAGGTCCATGCCCAGTGCGCACTGCGCCGGGTCAGCCCACATGCGCAACTCCTCGAACGGGCGCACCACCTCCACCCGCGCCGCACCGACGTCGGGGGTGTGCGGATCGCCGGCGAACGGCCGCGAGTGGTGGCCGAGCACCGGCGCGCCACCCACCCGGCCCATCTGCAGGCTGTCCATCACCTCGCGCTGCGGATAGGTCGCCATGGTGAGGATCACCACGTCACCCAACGCGTCCGACCGGTGAGCGATGAAGAAGTAGCTCTCGCGCCAGTGCGGATGAAAGGTCTGCACGTGCGCCATCGGCTCGGGCACCTGGTGGGCGAGCAACTCGTCGAGCGGGGTGAGCCTGATCATCTCCGCAGTCTGACCGACGACGTGGCGGCGCCCCGCCACCGTGCCCGGTGTGACCCAGGCCACGCGGCGAATACGACCTATTGAGTCGCCATCCCGAGACATCGGGCGTACTGTCGCGATCAGCCGCCGACGACGCCGGCCACCGCGCAGCCCGACTCATGCCCAGATGGAGTTGCTCATGTCGCGCGAGCACGCTGGAACGACCACCACCGCACCCAACGGCGAACCGCACAGTCGGATCGACGCGGGCGCGGTGCTGCGTGCCATCGAAGGACGCGACGAGCTGATCTCCGAGTGGGCACCCGACGACGGGCAGATCCTCGCCGCGAACCGCGCCCACCGCGAGCACTTCAGACGGCACGGTGACGTGCTGACGATGACCATCGACGAACTGCTCGATCTCGAGCCGCTGCCGTCGCGCAACGAAGTGGCACGACCGGGCGCGCAGATCCGGATGGAGATCCTCACCCACATCGACCTCGACCGCGGGCGTCCGTACGTCGCACTTCGACGTCTCACCAACGGTCGGATGATCGAGTGGTCGCACACGGGGATCCTCGACGACGAGGGAGCCGTCGTCTCCGTGCTCTCCATCGGACGCGACGTCACCGATCGGATGGCCGCGTTCGTCGAACTGCGCCGCAACGAAGAGCGGTTCCGGGTGATGGCCACCAACATCTGGGACACCATCGTGCTGATCGACGCCGAGGGTCGGATCATCGAATCGACGGCGCCCTACCGAGCCGACCTCGACCACGAGCCCGAGTTCTGGGGAAACAACGCGACACCCAACGTGCTGCACCCCGACGACCGGGACGCCGCGTTTCGTCAACTCGCCGCGCTCGTCACCGGTGGCCCGAACGCCACCGCGTCGATGGAGGCACGCGTGCGCCGCGCCGGCGGCGAGTACACATGGGCGGAACTGAACGCCACCAACCTGCTGCACCACCCCGCGCTGAACGCCATCCTCCTCACGGTCCGCAACATCGAGCAGCGCAAGGAGTTCGAGCGCGAGATCGAGGAGCGGAGCGCCCGCGAACGAGCGGCGCTGCAACGCCAGGTCACGTTCGTGGCCCAGGTGAGCCACGAGTTGCGCAATCTGGTGCACGGCTCGCTCGGGCTCAGCGAGATCCTCGCCCACGCCGAACTGCCGCCGGCGCTGGAGGAAGTGGTGACGACACTCCACCGCCAGTCCTCCACGCTGCGACGCATCGTGGACGACCTGGTGGACCACGCCCAGATCGAAGCCGGCGGCATGCACGTGCGCGCCGACGTCGTCGACCTCGAGCAGGTGTTCCGCGACGTCGTGCTCGCCTCCGAGCACCGCGTGCCGGCCGAGGTGCGACTCGCGGCACCGCTCCCCGACCCCCGGCTGCGGCGCGTCGTCGCCGACGAGGACCGGCTGCGACAGGCGTTGATCAACCTCGTGCACAACGCCATTCGCTACACCCCCGAAGGCGAGATCCGCATGGCGGCTGCCGAGGGTTCACGCGAGGGGATGGTGCGCATCGAGGTGCGCGACACGGGCTCCGGCATCGACCCGGCAGACGTCGATCGGCTGTTCCAGCCGTACCAGCGCGGCAACGGTGAACGCTCACACGGCGTCGGCCTCGGCCTCGCGATCGTCAAGGCAGCGGTCGAGTCGATGGGCGGCACCGTGGGCGCGCAGAGCCGCGGCCGCGGCGCGACGTTCTGGCTGGAACTGCCCACGAGCCGCCCCACCGACCGCGTGCAGCTCGGCGGTCTGCGTCGTGCCACGGCCGCCGCCGACGTACCCCCGAACCTGCGGGTGCTGATGGTGGACGACGACGCCGTGAACCGACTGGTCGCGACGATGCAGTTGGAGGCGCTCGGCGCGGAGGGCACGGTGACCGACAGCCTGGCCACCGCACGCCGCGCGCTGGACTCGACACCGTTCGACGTGGTCCTCTGCGACCTGAACCTGCCCGACGGCGACGCCACCGATCTGGTCCGCGAGCTGCGCTCCCGCTCGGCCACCTCGCCGTTCATCGTCGTGATGACCGGCGATGCCAATCCAGAACGTCGCCGCGACGCCTTGCAGGCGGGGGCGGACGACTTCATGCTCAAGCCTGCGACCGTGGCGGACATCGGCGCCCTGCTCGCGCGCAGCATCGCGCCGCGCTGAATCGCCTCAGCGGCCGTTTCGCCACCTCCGGCGGTCAGCGCGCTGATGGCGGCAACCGACGGCAGCGGACAGCGATCCGACACAGTTGCGCAGCACCCGTCGAGGGCGCGGTACCCTCGCAACGTGGACACCGACGCGGCGGCGCCGGGCACCAGCTCGGCTCCGCCTTTCGCCGCCGATCTCGCCGAACTCGTCCCGGTCGCGATGGGCCTGCTCGACACCACCGGCCGGGTGGTGTGGACGAACGCGGCATGTCGCGAGCTGTTCCGCTGGGACCCGACGGCGCGGCCCGAAGTCCAGCTCAGCGAGCTGATCGACCCGTCCGCGCTCGGCCTCGTACGCGACATCCAGAACCGGCTGACACACGCCTCGGTCGATGACCTGAAGGTGCAGGTGCGGATGCGTCGCCTGGACGGGACGTTCTTCGAGGCCGCCGCCCGCGGTCGGGTGGTGCGGTACGGCCCCGACGGCGCGCTCGGCATGGTGGGCACCGTCGAGCCGATCACCGATGCCACCTACGACAACCCGTTCCGTCGGGCGCTCGACCTGCAGCGCGAGTTGATCTGCGAGTGGTCGCCCGGCGGCACCATCCTGTTCTGCAACCGTTCGTACCGCGACTTCTTCGGCTACGGCGACGACGTCATCGGGCGCAACCTCGACGAGTACGTGAAGTGGGAGGACGGCGACAGTCGCGAACTCACCTTCCGGCAACTCCTGGAGGACGAGCGCAACGTGTTGGCCACGCGCACCTACGACGACGGCCGTACCGTCGAGTGGGCCAACACGCTCGTGCGATCGCACGACGGCGACCCGATCTCGATCCTCGGCGTCGGTCGTGATGTCACCGAACGGTTCGAGGCGGAGGCCGCGTTGCGCCACAACGAGGAACGCTTCCGCACGATGGTGATGTACATCTGGGACAGCATCCTGCTGCTCGATGCGAACGGCCAGCTGGTCGACGCGACCTCCGCGTACCGCGCCGACCTGGACTACCCACCCGGCTTCTGGCAGGACGCGCACCTGCTCGACGTACTGCACCCCGACGACCGCGACGCCGCCGTCGTCGCACTCGCATCGCTGGTCGAACGCGGCCACCAGGCCGAGGCATGGATGGAGGTGCGCGCCCGCCGGGCCGACGGCAACTACACGTGGCTCGAACTGAACGGCGCGAACCTGCTCGACGACCCGACGGTCAACGCCATCATCCTCACGGTCCGCAACATCGACAACCGCAAGAGGATCGAGTTCGAGCTGGCACAGCGCCACGCCGAATCCCAGGCAGCGCTGCGCAGCCGGGTCGGCTTCGTCGCGCAGGTGAGCCACGAGCTGCGCAACCCGTTGCACGGCATGCTCGGCCTCAGCGAGATGTTGGCGAAAGCCGACCTCGAGCGGTCACTGAAGGACGCGGCATGGGCGCTGTACCGCCAGTCCACCACGATGCGCCGCATCGTCGACGATCTGCTCGACGTGGCGCAGCTCGAGGTCGGCACGCTGCGGGTGCACATCGACCGTGTCGACCTGCAGTACGTGTTCAACGACTGCCTCGTCGTCGCCCGCGAACTGGCCGAGGACGGGGTGCTCGTGAGCGCGGAGGACCCCGAGCTCACGCTGCGCTTCGTGCGGGCCGACGCCGACCGCGTGCGCCAGGCCGTCGTCAACCTGCTCTCGAACGCCTGCAAACACACGACGGCCGGTTCGGTGCACCTGTCCGCTCGACCGGGTGCTGCGCCGCGCACCGTCCGTGTCTTCGTCGAGGACACCGGCAGCGGCATCGACCACGAGGACATCGCTCGGCTGTTCGAGCCCTACGAGCGCGGCACGCGTGAAGGCGCACCCGGTGTCGGCCTTGGCCTGGCGATCGTGAAGGGCACCATCGAAGCGATGGGCGGCACGGTCGGCGGCGCGCCGCGTCCCGGCGGCGGCTCGCAGTTCTGGATCGAACTGCCGCTCGGCGCTGCAGAGGAGACCGTGGTGCACGGCGCCTCACAGCCGGTCGACCATCACGCGCAGGCCACGACGTACGACCTGCGCGTCCTGGTGGTGGAGGACGACCCCGTCAACCGGCTGCTGGCCACCATGCAACTGCGCGAGCTGGGCACCGACATCGTCACGGCAGCGAGCGGCGATGACGCATGGCCCGTGCTGCAGCAGGGAGGCTTCGATGTCGCGTTCGTCGATGTGCAGATGCCGGGGATGAGCGGGCTGGAACTGGTGCGCCTCGTGCGCACACTGCCACCACCGCACCCGATGCTGGCCGTGATGACCGCGAGTGCCACTGCCGCAGACCATGCGGCCGCGCTCGACGCAGGCGCGGACCTGTTCGTGCCGAAGCCGGCACCGATGCACGACATCCGTGCGGTGCTGCAGCGAGCGGTCGACCTGCGCGACGCCTGACGCGCCGCGTCAGCAGGTGACGAGGTCCGCCTGCGGCTCGCGCTCGGTGCCGTCGAGCGCCGCTCGCCAGTTCCGTGCGCGCAGGGTCAACAGGGCGAAGCCGACCATGCCGACCGTCGCTCCGACGCCGAACGCGACGTGCATGTTGACGGCATCGCCGATGGCGCCGATGAACAGCAGGCCGCTGCCGTACGAGATGCCGAGCGTCGCCTGCATCAGCGACATCACGCGACCGCGGCTGGCCGGCGGTGCGTCACGCTGGATGACGGCGCTGAGCGCGATGAACATGCTCGACCAGCCGCCACCGAGCACCGCAGCGATGGCGATCAACCACGCCTCGTTCGGTGCGAGCGCGTACGCGGCGAGCGCGATGCCGATGCCGATCGCCACCCAGCCGACAAGTGTCGAGCGCCCGTAGCGGACGGCCAGCATGGTGGCGAGGATGCCGCCGATGATCGCTCCGATGCCCTGCGCCGAGGCCACCACGCCGGTGAGCGTGGTGCCCCCGTCGTAGCCGGCGCTGACGTAAATGGGAATGAGCCCCATGAACGGGACGATCGAGAAGTTGAACAACGCCAACATCACGAGCGCGTGCCAGCAACCGGGCGTCGAGCGCATCGCGCGCATGCCACCGACCAGCCGCTCGCGAACGGTGCCGGCTGCGCCGTGCGGCCGGAAGGGCCGCCGCACGAGGGTGACGGCCAGTGCCATCACGACGAACGAGAAGGCGTTGAAGCCGATGGTCCACGCCGGGCCGACCGCGAGCACCATCACCGAACCGAGCAGCGGCCCGACCACGCGGCCGCTGTTCCACGAGTACACGCCGAGTGACACCATCTGCATCAACTCGTCCGGCGGCACCAGATCCGGCTGCATGGCTGCGTACGACGGCGCCCCGGTGGCGCCCGCGGCGCTGCTCATCAGGATCAGCGCGGTGAGGACCAGTGGCGTGCGCACACCGGCTCCGAGGACGACGGCCAGCGCCGTGGTGAAGAACGCTTGCATCAGCAACGCGCTCGCGAACACCTTGCGCCGGTCGTAGCGGTCGGCCAACAGGCCGCCGAGTGGCGAGGCGATGCCCTGCGGCATGAACGTGGCGAGGGCCACCAGCCCGGTCTGCACGGCGCTGCCCGTGCCCGACGCGACGAGGCTGCCGACGACGATCAACTGCACCCACGTGCCGATGTCGCTGATGACGGCCGCGCTCCAGAGGAGACGGACCGCACGGTGACGAAGGGGCACGAAGGGGTGGTTGCTCACGACAAGCATCCAGGGTACCGAGGCAAGGGCGACGGGGGCGGGCCGATTGGCCGGTCGTCCGACACACACCGAACCGGGTACAGCGTCAGCGGACCGCGGCCGCGTCCTCGACGATGCGCCGCAGGTGCGGCCACGCGGCGGCGAAGCCTGGATGCAGGGGACGGCGCTCCACCATGTCGAGCGGCACCCAGACCACGGCGTCGGTCTCGAAGTTGATCGAGGCGCCGAAATGGTGGTCCACCTCGAGCACGATCGTCGTGTACGACCAGTCGTGAGCGGGAGCGAAGACGTACTCGCCGAGGACGCGGTGATCGTCGGGGATCCGTCCGACCTCCTCGCTCGCCTCGCGAAGCGCGGCTTCGAACGGTGTCTCGCCCTCGTCGATGGCGCCGCCCGCGCAACTCCACGTGCCCCCCTCGTGCGCGTAGGCGGACCGTTGCTGCAGCATCACCAGCGGTCCGACGCCATCCTCGAACACGACGAAGATCACCCCGGCCGCGCCGAACAGCCCCCAGCGCACGTGGCCGTCGGAGCAGCGGATGAACCCGTCACCGGATCGGTGGACCATGAACGGCGACGCTACCCGGACGGACCGAGCAACGACGGGTGGTGGCTCAGCGCGAACGGACGGTGGCCCGGCGCGGTGACCGGCGCAGCGAGAGCACCAGGTAGCCGATGTCGAGCAGCAGCAGCGCGATGAGAATCTGGACGAAGGTGGCGGTGGTCGAACCGGTGACCACCAACTCGCCGCCACCCCCATCGACGGTGGTGGGGGTCGGTGCCTCGGATTCGACCACGGTCGTGGTGGTGGCGGTGGAGACGCCGACCGCCTTCGTGCTGACGAACGGGGTGCCGGCCGTCGGCTTGCACACGAACACCACCGGGTTGGGCAGGCCGATGCGCACCGACACGTTGGCGCCGTACATGCTCATGTCGATGCGGCCGCTGCGCGCCGTCCACGCCATGTCGGGCACCGTGAACTGCACGGTGGACGGCCGGGCCTGTCCGTCGGCGCCGACGGTGACCGGAATGGTGATGTCGATCTTGGGGGCGTCCTGTGTGCCCTCCGTCGTGTTGGTTCCCTTGATGGCGAGGTCCATCGAGCCGGAGATGTTCGAGCCGGGCGTGATGAGACCGAAGTTGATGCCGGTCTGGAACACGCTCGCCGGAATGGTGACGCCCCACTTCATCTTCTCGAGATCGAACCCGGCGTCGGCGTCGACCTGTCCGGGCAGCGAGCCGGACGCGGTGAACGTCAGCTGGCTGAGATCAGGCGTCACGCTGTTCTTGCACGACGTGTTGTAGGTGCCCTTGCCGCTCACCGGACCGGGCAGCGTGGTGGTGGTGGCCGGCGCGGTGGTGGCGGGTGCAGTGGTGGCCGGCGTCGTGGTGGCCGGTGCGGTAGTGGCGGGGGTGGTCGAACCGGGCGTCGTCGTGCCGGGCGTGGTGGTGCCGGGCGTGGTCGTGCCGGGCGTGGTGGTGCCGGGCACGGTGGTGCCGCCGCCCGCGTTCACGGTGACCGTCGCGAACGGTCCGGGCACCGCAGCGGTGAACGTCGCGCCGCCGACCGCGGAGGTGCCACCCTGGCAGTCGAAGTTGGCCTTGATGAGGCCGCCGGCGACCTGTGCGCTGATGAAGATGCCGCCGACAGGCGTGACGGGAGTGGGGCCCACCTGGCCCGCGGCGAGGGTCGGCAGCGAACCCGGCGCACCTTGGCTGAAGGCGATGTTGCCGCCCGTCGGGGTGAACGTCTGGTCGGGTAGCGAGAGGTTCAGGTTCAACGGAGTGGCGGTCTCGTCACCGGTGCCGGGCACGCCGTTGGGATCGGTGATCGTGGTGCTCACCGACGTGGTGAACTGCGCCACCTTCACGCCTTCGGTCGTGTTCGATGCGGCGAGGGCCACCCACCCCTTGACCGGGATGTTGTTCGAACCGGTCGTCAACAGGCCGAGGTTGTACCCCGAGATGAGCAGCGTCGCAGGGACCGCCGCGGTGAAACCGATATCACTCAGAGTGACGGCACCCGCTCCGGCGGTGGCCGGGTTCGGTGTGCCGCTGCCGGTCAGACCGACGCTGATGTCGCTGAAGGTGCCGGTGGCGTTGCTCTTGCAGGCGTTGGACGCGGCGAGCGCGACCGCCGTGCGGCGAGTGCCGCCGACGACGATCGAGGCCGCGAGTGCGACCGAGAGCAAGACCAACAGAACGACGGCCCCCCGCTGGTGGCTGCGCATGGACGGTTCCCCTTGGATGTGGTGGCTCGGAGGCCCGCATCCCCACGCGGGCCGTACGCAGTTCACCGCGTGGCGACACAGATGTCAAGACTGACGACCAACGTCGTAGTTTCTGCTTCCCGGCAAGGCCCTTGACGGCACGTCCGACCGACCTGGTATGTTTCCGCTCGGACGACCACCGATTGTGGTGAGCGCCCAGCCACGGGAGGGGACGTCGGCAGACGACTCGTGGAGTTCGATGACACAGAAAGCAAGCGCATGAACGGTTCGCCGACATGCGACGTCGTCGTATCCAGGGGTACATCGCGCCTTCCTCGACCGGGTGTCACATCCGAGCCACCAACATCGAACGAGGGAGAGATCCTCTTGAACACACCCGGACGGCGCCGAGGCGCCATCACCGCGGTAACCGCGCTCCTGATTGCCGGCGTGTCGGTCGGCGTGACCAGTGGGGTTGCTTCGGCAGCCCCCGGCACGGCCACCACGACCAACGCCTGTCTGAGCAACGCCACCGCCACCTACAGCGACCTTGACTGGACGATGACGGGCACGGCGACGCCGAGCCCGGCCACGCTCGGGTCGGGCGACATCACCCTCGCGAACGCATCCGTGCAGGTGAACGTGCCCGCCACGCTGCTCATCGCCGGTTACGGCCTCGGCCTGCTCACGCCGGCCGCCGGCTCGGGTGAGACCGTCCAGACCGGTTTCCGCGTCGACATCCCGGTGTCGGTCGTGGTCACCCGCGCCGCCACCAACGTCGACACCGGCGGCGGTGTGAAGGGCACGCTGGTCAAGAAGGACCAGTTCACCGTCACGGTGCAGACCCTGATCACCGACCCGAACGGCACGCCCGGCACCGGTGACGAGACGGCCACGCCGCTCACCATCGACCAGCCCCTCGACGACTGGGTGGTCACCCCGCTCGGCGGCGACGTGAAGTTCAGCGAGGCGGCCCCCGGTGGCCTCGGCACGGTGCCCGGCCAGAACACCCCGGCCAACGGCGCGGTGTATGCCAGCGCCTCGGTCGCGGGTGGTCTCGTGAAGGCGAACTTCGACTGCTTCCCCGGAAACTTCGTCCCGTCGGCACCCGGTGCCACCAGCGGCACCACGTTCACTCCGGCCACCAGCGTCACCGCGTTCGAGAACGTCACCGTCGTCGCGCCGCCCACCGCTCCGGTGTGCTCGGCCGAGGCCGTGAGCGTCGGCGTCGGTCAGAACGCCACCGTCGACCTGCGTGACAACTGCACCGACGTGAACGAGGGCCAGGGTGGCGGCAGCCCGTTCACCTACGAGGTCAGCACCCCGTCGGCCGGTTCGCTGACGGCGACCGCCACCAACGGCGTGTACACGTACGCGGCGCCGGCCACGGATCCGGGTGCCCCTGTGGTGATCCCGTTCACGGCCACCGACAGCACGGGCCTGACGAGCGCCAGCGCGAACATCAGCGTCACCGTCCTCGCCAACCAGTGCGACGCCACCACCGCCTCCTGCAACCTGACGGAGATCGTGGTGCAGCCGGTCGTCGGCACGACGATGACCATGGACAAGGTGCCGGGCGTGATCGTCATGTCGCCGGTCGTGTTGAACGGCGAGGAGCAGGTGTCGACCGGCGCTCTGCAGACCATCACGGTCACCAACGCCCGCGGCACCGCCGCCGGTTGGTCCGTGACGGCCTACGCCACCGACCTCGGCGCCGCCGGTGCCCAGACGTTCAGCCCCGTGCCCGGCGTGACCGTGGCCTACTGCTCGAACGCCGGTGTCGGCCCGTTCATCGCCAACCCGGCGCTCGCCGCGACGGTCACCTCCGACCGACTCTGCATCCCGGCTGACAACCTCGGCTGGTCGCCCACCGCGGCCATCGCGCACAACGACATCCCGGGCGACGTGGCCCAGATCGTCGCCGGCGCACCGAGCGCTGCCTCGGCGACCGACTGGCTGGCAGCCCTCGTGGCCGCCGGCAACACCAACGATCCTGCCGTCGGCGTCGACGGCCTGGGTGGACTGGGCGGTGGCCCTGGTGCGAAGACGCTGTGCTCCGCTCCGACCAACCACTCGGGTGGCACGTTCACGTGCAACGCGTCGCTGTACCTCGGCGTCCCGGCCTCGGCCGGCGCCGGCACCTACACCGGCGGGATCGTGCTGACGCTCGCCTGAACCGGCAAGCTGTCCACCACGTACCCATGACAACCTGAGCGGGTGGGGTCTCGGCAACGGGACCCCACCCGCTCCGCATCACAGGAAGACATCACATGGCGGCATTGCGACGGACACGACGGCTCATCACGGCGATGACGCTGGTGACCCTTGTCGGCGCAATGCCGGCGACGGCACCGGCCGCCGGAGCGTCCGCCTCGACCGAGACGACCACGCCCGCCACCGGCGACACGACGGCGCCCGGGACGGACGGCAGCGTCGCGGACAACACCGGGGGCGCCGACGCCGGCAGCTTCGCGGTGCAGCCCTCCAGCGAGGACGGCCCCGGCGGGCGGGACTACTTCATCTACACGTTCACCACGGGTGAACAGTTCGGCGATCGTGTCGCGATCTCCAACAACGGCAACGAAGAGGCGACGTTCGCCGTCTATGCCACCGACGCCGTCAACACCGACGACGGCTCGTTCAGCCTCCTCCGCGAGGACCAGCAGCCCACCGACGTCGGCACGTGGGTGGAACTCGGCGCCACCCAGTACACCCTCGACGCGGGGGAGCAGGTGATCATCCCCTTCAGCATCAGCGTGCCGGCCGACGCCACGCCCGGCGACCACGTCGGCGCGATCGTCGCCCAGAAGATCGCCGACGCGTCGAACCCGGACGGCATCGGCATCAACGTCCGCGTCCGCGTCGGCGCGCGCATCTATGCCCGCGTCGACGGACCGGTGACGAAATCCCTCTCGATCGACTCCTTCGCCCTCACCTACGACGCGCCCGGCATGCCGTTCAGCGGCAACACCGCAAAGGTCGTCTACACCGTCACCAACACCGGCGACGTGCGCCTCTCGCCCACCGCCAACCTGTCGCTCGCAGGACTGTTCGGCCTCGGTGACCACACCCTCGAGCAGCGCCAGATCCCGGAGCTGCTGCCGGGCAGTTCCATCGAGATCTCCGAAGTGGTGAAGGACGTGAAGCCGTACGGCCGACTCACCGCCGATCTTGCGGTGCGCGCCGACGAGGAGGCCGTCGCGGCCGATGCGACGGTGACCCAGTGGACGATGCCATGGCTGTTTCTCGCCATCGTCATCGGTCTGCTCGTCGCACTGATCATCTGGCGCGTCGTGACGCGGCGGAGGGCCACCGCGTGACACCAGGCCGCGCTCGGGCCGCCCGGATCGCCGCGTCGGGCATCGCGCTCGCCGCGCTCGCGTTCGGCGGCCACGCGCGCGCCACGACGGCCCTGCCCGACGGGCCGACGATCGAGGTCAGCGACGCGCCCACCGCCGGCGACACCGTCGCGCCGGGCAGCACGATCGGCGTGAGCGGCAGCGGCTTCACCGCGAACACGTTGATCCAGTTGGAGATCTGCGGCGCCGAGGGCCGTTCGGGGTCGAGCGATTGCGCCATCGACCAGGCTCAGGTGGTGGCCAGCAACGCCGCGGGCTCGTTCCGCGGTCGCCTCAACCTGGTGATCCCACCGTCGCCGTGCCCGTGTGTCGTCCGTGCCATCAGCCAGACCGGCACCCAGTCGGCCGCTGCGCCCGTCGACGTACCCGGGGCTCCGACCGCACACCCCGGCGACGGCGACGTCAAGGCTCCCGCGTTGCGGCGCCTCGACGTGGAGGCCGTGTCGCTGCGTGGCAACGATTCGTGGACGACCTGGTTGGGCGCCGCGCCGGAGCGCACCTTCGAGTTCGACCTCGTCAACACCGGCAGCGTGGCCGTCAACGACGTGACGGTCAGCATCGTCGCCGGCCCGGCGAACGACCCGACCGGCTTCGTCACTCCGGTGAAGGTGGCCCGGATGGATCTCGGCGAGCGGCGTCACTTCGTCGTGCCGATCCAGTTCCCGGCGTTGTCGTGGGGCGACCAGGCGGTGCGCGCCACCGTGAACGGCACGTCACAGCCCACGGTGTTCGCGGCGACCACCAGCACGCATCCGTGGCTGCTCGTGATCGTGCCGCTGGTACTGCTCGTACAAGGGCTGCTGCTGCTGGCCCGCAACATCGTCCGCCGCCGGTTGCAGCAGCCGGAGCCGCTGCCCGAGATCGACCCGAACGCACCGGTCGACGACGCATTGATCTGCGTCGTGGAGGTGAGCGAGCCGGATCCCGCAGGAGATCCCGCCGTCACCGCCAGGGTGTCGCGCACCATGGTGGTGCGCAGTATCAACGCGATCCAGCAGATGGTGCTCGACGCGCTCGTTGTCGACGATGAGGGCGAGCCGGTGGACGGCCAGCCGGTGGTGAACAGCATCACGGTGCTCGCGGATGCCGACGCTCGCGTCGGTGCGGCGTACCACGCGTGCGACACCCTCTGCGAGTGGATCGAGCAAGCGTACGCAGCGAGCGAGCACCCCGATGCGCGTGCGTTGACGCTGCGCCGCCACGCGAGCCCGGGTGGCACCTCGATGCCGCTGGCCTCGGCCGGGATGGGCATGGTGCCGCTCGCGGTGATGGTGCGAGCCGCCCACGTGCGCACCGGCACCTCGGCCTGAACGGACCGATCGGCGGGCACAAAGAAGCGGCGGCCACGCGAAGTGTGCCGCCGCTCCCTCTCCGAGCCACCGGAGACCGGTTCAAAGCCTAATCACCCTGACCCACCGATCGGTGTCAGCGGTATCTCGATCGACGGGCAACCCCCATCCGGGCATGGCAACGGGGTACGCTCGCCACTCACGCGCCCGCATCCCGCAGCGGGCCAACGGGAGCCTGCAATGGGACTTTTCAGCAAGAAGAAGAAGACCGAAGAACCCGAGCTCGAAGCCGCGGCAGCCGCCCCTGCGATGCCGGCGCCGCCCAGTGCGCCCGCGCCCCTCGCTGCACCGGCACCCCCGCCACCGCAGGCCGTCAAGAAGTCGAAGAAGAACCAGATCGACCCGACGGAGTTCCTCAATCTGCGCGCCGAACTGATGGACATGAAGGCGCGCCTGATGGCCGCCGAGCAGTCCCGCGCGATCGTCGAGAGCAGGCTGGCCGCGCTCGACGCGACCGCGTTGGCGCTGTCGAACGACCAGTCGGTCGCCGGCGGTGCCAGCGAGCGCCTCGCCGAACTCGAGGCTCGTGTCGACGAACTCGGGCAGCAGCCAGTGGCAGGCGCAGTGGATGACGGCGCCGCGCTCGCCGAGCTGCAGGCGTCGTTGCAGTCGCGCATCGACGCCCTTGCAGCCCAGGTCGACCAGCGCGGTGTCGTCGACCCGGAAGTGCTCTCGAAGCTCACCGCGCTCGAAGCGCAGGTGGTCGCTGCGTCGGCCGCCGCGGAGACAGCACTGAGCGAGGCCTCGAGCGCCGCCGCTGCGGCTGCGGCACTGCCTGCGGCTGCGCCGGCCCCTGTCGCTGCCGCACCGAGCGTGGCCGCCGAGCCGGACCCCGAAGTGCTGGCCCGACTGGACCAGCTGACCGAGCGGGTCGCCCAGCTGGGTGCGCTCGATGAGAAGGCGATGCAGATCGACGACCTGGCGCTGCGCGTCGCACAGATCGACGTCCTCACCGGGCAGCTGTCGCAGCTGAACGCACGGGTCTCCGCGCAGGCCGAGTTCGGTGCACAGCTGAGCAGCGTGCGCGACCGCATCACCGAGTTGCAGCAGCAGCTCGAGACGCCGCGTGCCGACGACGCCCCCGACGACGAAGTGCGCCTCGCGGTCGCAGCGCTCACGGCACGCATGGCCGCCACCGACGGTCTGGCCGCTCAGCTCGGCGAGCTGGCCGAGAAGGTCGGCCGGGCGGATGACAACGCCCGACAGTCGGCCGAGCAGGTGGCCGCGCTCGAGCAGCGCGTCGACTCCGTCGGTACCGAGCTGGCGAACCAGATCAGCGAGTTGGGACGCGACATCGACGGTCTCGCGGCACGCACCGCCGAGGTGGCGTCCGGCACGGTCAGCGACGAGGTGATGGCGGCGCTGCGCGGCGGTCAGATCAAGCTGGCCAACGAGCAGGCGCGCTACGAGATCGCATTCCGCGAGGACCTGGCCGCTCTGGCCGAGCAGGTCCGCCGCAACCCCCGCCCGTAGCGGCCGTCAGCCGTTCGCGGGAGCGCTGGTGTCGGTGGTCGCCGGATCGGTGGTCGCCGGATCGGTGGTCGAGGTGTCGGGGTTCGCTGCGTTCAACAGCGCCAGCGCCTGTGCCA